>NZ_SMMF01000943.1:0-95874 GCF_009711355.1 Roseibium sp. RKSG952
ATTGCCGCGCGAGCGGCTTCGTCCTCGGGCTTGGCGCCGGTATACTCGATCATCGAGCGGTAAATCGGAAAACCCGGATCGGGATACAGGATTTCGCTTCCCGGCTCTCCGAACATCAAAATGGCCATGAACATCGTGACCTTTCCGCCCGGCACGATAAGCACGTTGTCCGGGTTTGGAGCAAATCCCGCACGCTTCGCAACGTCCGCGGCAACCGCTTCCCTGAGAGGAAGAATGCCGGTTGCCGGGGTGTAGCCGTGATGGCCGTCGCGCATGGCCTTGATGGCGGCTTCCACGATGTGACCGGGCGTTTTGAAATCCGGCTGGCCAATCCCGAGATTGATGATGTCCCGGCCCTGCTGAGCCAGTGCTGTGGCGCGGGCCAGAACGGCAAACGCGTTTTCCTCGCCCATTCGGTCGAAACCGGCAACAGTTTTGAGCATGACCACTCCCCCGATTCAGGTTCCTGTGGCCATGACTTAAGCGGCAAACCCGGCTGTTGGAAAGCCGTATGTGGCTGATGTGCGTTCCGTGCTTGCGCTTGGCCTGCGGTTTTGGGATGAAGCAACAAGAAGAAACATGAGAGGTCTCGTGCCTTTTGAGTATGCCCCATATATTGGGCGGCAATTCACGCAGCTGAACGGCGTGGACCAAGAGATCAAGAAGACCCGCGAAAGGCGGTAGAAATGTCCGATACGCAAACCCCGACAGAAAAAAGCCAGATCCCGGTAACCGTGCTGACCGGCTATCTCGGAGCCGGCAAGACAACCCTTTTGAACCGGATACTGACCGAGAATCATGGCCAGCGCTATGCCGTGATCGTGAACGAATTCGGCGAAGTTGGCATCGACAACGATCTTCTGGTCGAATCCGACGAAGAAATCTTCGAAATGAACAACGGGTGCATTTGCTGTACCGTGCGGGGCGATCTGATCCGCACGGTTCAAAACCTGATGAAACGCCGGAACGCGTTTGATGCGATCATTGTCGAGACCACTGGAGTGGCCGATCCGGCGCCGGTCGCGCAGACCTTCTTCATGGATGACGATGTCCGGGCGGCTGCAAAGCTGGATGCAGTGGTTGGCGTTGTAGATGCACGCCACGTCCTTCAGCGGTTGGAAGACACGGAAGAGGCGCAGGACCAGATCGCCTTTGCCGATGTAATCCTGCTCAACAAGACCGATCTGGTCACGGCGGAAGAACTTGCAGGCGTGGAAGCGCGGATCCGGTCGATCAACCCTTACGCGGTGATCCAGAAAACCGAGCGCTGCGCCGTTGATCTGAAGGCCGTGCTTGATCGGGGGGCCTTCGATCTTGACCGGATCCTGTCGCTTGACCCGCATTTCCTGGAACATGGCCACCACGAGCATGAATGCGGCCCGGACTGTGATCATGACCATGATCATCATGGCCACGACCATCACCATCATGATGATGGTCACCACCACCACAATCATGATGCCGATCCGCATTCGGTAAAAAGCATTTCACTGACAGCGGGTGACCTCGATCCGGAGATGTTCTTTCCCTGGATCAATCAGGTCACACAGGTTCAGGGACCGAATATCTTGCGGTTGAAGGGCATTCTTGCCTTCAAGAACGACCCGCAGCGCTATGTCATTCAGGGCGTGCACATGATCGTGGAAGGGGATCATCAGCGGGACTGGAAGGATGGAGAACCGCGTGAAAGCCGCCTTGTCTTCATTGGCCGCGATCTGAACTGGGGCACGCTGAAACAAAGCTTTGCGGCCTGTGCTGCCGAATAGGGAATTTGGAACATTGCCAGTAATTGCCAGGGTTGAAGCGGATAGTTATGTCGTCCGCTGCGGCTATCTCAAGGGCGTTGCCTATTTCGCACTGGGCGACGGATCGGTTCGGTTTGCCGGTCAGGGGGAAACCGCGCATCAGGCTCACAAGGGTGGATTGTTGGCCGCCGAGCCTGCTCAAGACGGGTCCGGATTGGTCACATCGGGCGACGACGGGCTGATCAAGCGGGTATCTCCGGACGGGGCCTGCGAAACGCTCGCGGAACGTCCGCGCAAGTGGATAGACCTTCTGGCCACCGGACCTGGTGGCGCGGTTGCCTTCGCCTCGGGCAGGACGGCATGGGTCCGCCTTAAGGATGGAACGGAAAAAGAGTTTGCGCATGAACGGGCCGTCGGCGGGCTGGCGTTTGCGCCCAAGGGATTGCGGCTGGCCGTCGCGCGCTACGATGGCGCAACCCTTTGGTGGGCAAATACGCAAGGAAAACCGGTCGATTTGAGCTGGAAAGGCGCGCATCTGGGCATCGCCTTCTCGCCCGATGGCAAGTACCTCGTGACAACCATGCAGGAAAACGCTCTGCATGGCTGGCGGCTGTCCGATGCTCAGGACATGCGCATGACCGGCTATCCTGCCAAGGTCAAATCCTGGAGCTGGTCGGTCAAGGGAAAATATCTGGCGACTTCCGGTGCGAACGCCGCGATCCTGTGGCCCTTCTTCGGCAAAACCGGACCAATGGGGCAAAATCCGCTGCAGCTCGGCACCAGGAGTGACGTGCTCGTCACGCATGTCTCCTGCCACCCGAAAGAGGCGGTGGCCGCGATCGGATACAGCGATGGCATGGTGATGATGTGCCGGTTCGAGGATAATGCCGAGGTCTTGTTGCGCCGGGCGGGGAAGGGTGCCATTTCGGCGCTTGGCTGGGATGACGCCGGGCTGCGGCTTGCCTTCGGGTCTGAGGAAGGCGAAGCGGGGATGATATCCTTGCAGGCCTAGAGACGTTCGTGCGCAGGTCAAGGCATTCGGCACCCGCTTAAACGGCGCTCATTCACTCGAGCGCGTCTCGGTCATTTGGTTTCACTTGAGCGATGCAATCCTGGTGTCTGGCCTGAAATTTTGGGAATGAGATGGATACGGTGACTTCCTCCGGGGGCATGGTCGTTGCCCCGCATAGGGCTGCCGCGCAAGCGGGGGCCGAAATCCTTGCCGAAGGCGGGTCGGCTGTTGAGGCGATGATCGCTGCAGCCAGTACGATTGCAGTCGTCTACCCGCACATGAACTCCATAGGCGGGGACGGGTTTTGGCTGATAGCGGAGCCGGGCAAGGATCCGAAGGCCCTGATGGCCTGTGGCGCGGCTGGGACCAAGGCGACCATTTCCGCTTATCACAACGCCGGATTTGGCGAGATCCCGGCCCGGGGGGCGAAGGCCGCCCTGACGGTGGCTGGAACCGTCGGCGGATGGTATGCCGCCCACGAGGCGATCAAGCGGATTGGCAAGGGACGGATGCCGCTCAAGGATCTTCTTGCAGCCAGTATCCGCCATGCCAAGGAAGGGATTGCGGTCACCCACAGTCAAGCGGCTCTCACACGCGAAAAACTAGCCGAACTGAAACCGCAGCCGGGTTTTGCAGATGTCTTTCTGATCGGCGACGAACCGCCGAAAGAGGGGGACCTCCTGAAACAGGCACGTCTGGCCGACACGCTGGATCATCTGGCCCATGACGGCCTTCAGGAGTTCTACAAGGGCGATGTTGCGGCGGCCATTGCGGATGACCTTGACCGGATGGGAGCGCCGGTAACCGAGACCGATCTGGCCCGGTTCGAAGCGCGCTTCAGGGAACCGCTCAAGGTCCGGCTCAAGACCGGTACGGTGTTCAACACACCGCTGCCGACGCAAGGGCTTGCCTCCTTGATCATTCTCGGGCTGTTCGACCGCTTGAAGGTGTCCTCGGCGAATCATCCGGACTTTGTTCATGCGCTTGTGGAGGTGACGAAACGGGCGTTTCTGGTTCGCGATCGGATCATTGCCGATCCCATGCAGGCACCGGAGCCACCAAAGACATTTTTGGGCGCACAATGGCTGGACCGGGAAGCCGCTCAGATCTCGATGCGCCGTGCCCTCGACTGGCCTGCCAAGCCAGCGGCGGGGGATACCGTGTGGATGGGGGCTACCGACAAGGATGGGATGAGTGTGTCCTTTATCCAGTCGAACTATTGGGAGTTCGGATCTGGATGCGTCCTGCCGAAAACGGGGATCATTTGGCAAAACCGGGGCGCGGGTTTTTCACTCCACCCCGAAGACCTCAGGGCACTTGCGCCGGGCCGTTTGCCGTTTCACACGCTCAACCCGGCCATGGCGCGTCTCGGTGACGGGCGAACTTTGACCTACGGCACCATGGGCGGGGAAGGGCAACCGCAAACCCAGGCGGCTATCTTCGCGCGTCATGTCCTGTTTGGCATGCCGGTCGGCGAAGCGATCGACGCCCCCCGCTGGCTGCTCGGCCGGACATGGGGTGATGCATCGACGGCCTTGCGGCTCGAGAACAGGTTCGATCCGGATCTGGTTCGTGTCCTTGACCGGCTTGGTCATGAGGCGGTTTTACTGGATGAAGCCTATTCCGACATGATGGGACATGCCGGCATGATAGTCCGGAATATGCGCGGAGGGCTTGAAGGCGCGCATGATCCGCGTGCCGACGGAGGCGCGGCAGTGGCCTGATTTTGGGCAACCGCACCCGAGACACGCTCTAGGAGGGGCAATGGACACGATCACCCGCATGCGGTGTTTTATCAAGGTCGCGGAACACAAGGGGTTTTCCGCCGCCGCCCGGGACATAGGCCGATCCAAGGCGCTGGTCTCGAAATACATCGGCGAACTGGAAGACGAACTGGGTGTACGGCTTTTGAACCGCACCACCCGGCAGGTGTCGCTTACGGAAACGGGAGAGGCCTACTACAAGGAGGCGGTCGAGATCCTGCAACGGATCGATGACCTGCAGGCTTCGGTCCAGTCGGTGCATGGCGATGTGCGCGGGCGTCTGCGCATTTCCGCCCCGCGCTCAATGGGCGATCAGATGCTCAATCAGGCCATGATGGAGTTTCTGAAGGAACATCCCGAAGTGGTGCTGGATCTGCGGCTGGAAGACCGGTTTGTGGATCTGGTCGAAGAAGGCTTCGATTTGGCGATCCGGGTCACGGATCTGGAGGATTCCAGTCTGATTGCCCGGCGCATAGCGCCGTTCAGGACCGTTGTCGTCGCGACCGCCGAAGTGATCGAGAAATACGGGCTGCCGCGCGTGCCTCAGGATCTGGCCGAGCGCCCTTGCATCATTGATACCAACTACCGCTTCAAACAGAACTGGAGCTTTGGCCAGAATGGCCAGCGGGCCACCGTCGCGGTAAAAGGGCCGGTCGAGGTCAACAGCGCTGCCGCTGCCCGGGAGGCGGCCCTGCTGGATCTGGGGTTTTTGAGAACGCCGCTGTTCTTTGTTGCGGAAGATGTTCGTGCCGGCCGTCTGGAAGTGGTCCTGGAAGACTACGAGCCGCCCGAGCGGGGGATCCATGCGGTTTATCCGCATCGCAGGCATTTGAGTGGCAAGGTCCGCGCTCTGGTCGATTTTCTGGTCGGATGGTTTGCTGCCGCAAAAAAGCCGGAGGCAGATGCGCGCTGATAAATTTCCCGGTTTGACAGGGTAGAATGCTTATTCTACCATCCGCAAATGGACAGGAAACGCGCAGAAATCGCAGCGGGCCTTGAGATGGTTTTCAATTCCCGGGGCTTCGCGGAACCGAGTGTTCCAGACCTTAAAGCAGGTGCTGGCGTGAGCTTGCGAACGCTTTACAGGTATTTTCCGTCGCGAGAAGACATGGTTATCGGAGCGCTCGATTATCGCCATCAGCGCTATCTGGCATCGTTGGCCGAGGATATGCCCAAACCGGGCATAGAGGCTGCTTTTCATGTTGTCCGGCAACTGGGTGTCTGGATGTCGGAACACAGCCCCAAGGGATGTCTGTTCTTTCAGGCAATGTCTGCCCACCCCGAAAGCACGCAGATCACCAGCACGGTCATGAGACACAAGGCCGAAATTCTGGATTTTCTGACTGAAGTCTGTGGCGATCCGCAACGCGGTCAGCAGCTGTTTGTCATCCATGAAGGGATAACCGCCGCATGGTCCGCCCAGGGTGAGAGCGCATTGACCAGTGCCGCGCCGCTCGTCTTCGGGATCTTCAAAAAGGCTGCCAATGATTGATCCGAAACCGCAAATGTCCGGCGTCCTGCTGACGGGGCACGGAGGTTTGGAGTGCCTTGAATATCGGGACGATCTTCCCTTGCCGGTTCCGAAGCAAGACGAAGTCTTGATCAAGGTTGGGGCGGCCGCAGTCAACAACACCGATATCAATACACGTTCCGGTTGGTATTCCAAGGGGGAGCAGTCGGCTGCCGATGCGGGCTGGACCGGAGCCCCGATCGAGTTGCCGCGTATTCAGGGTATTGATGTTTGCGGAAAGATTGTCGCTGTTGGCAAGGGAAGCGATCCTGCCCGGGTGGGGGAACGTGTCCTGGTTGAGCCCTGCCTTTATGAGCGGGAGGGAACCGCGCTCACCATTCCCGAGTTTCTGGGGTCGGAACGGGATGGCGGCTTTGCCGAATATGTCGCCGTTCCCGCACGCCATGCTTTCAGGATTGAATCTGACCTGAGCGACACAGAGCTGGCGTCGTTCCCGTGTTCCTATTCCACGGCAGAAAACCTGCTCACGCGGTCAGGTGTCACATCCGGCGAACGCGTTTTGATTACCGGGGCATCCGGAGGTGTTGGCTCGGCAGCCGTTCAGCTGGCCAGGGCGCGCGGGGCGGTGGTGATCGCTGTCAGCAGCTCCGACAAGATGGCGCGTATCCGGGAGATAGGGGCAGATCATATGGTGGATCGCTCTGCCGATTTGATCAGCTCGTTGGGGCGTAACTCGGTCGACGTGGTGATCGACCTTGTGGCGGGCGGCCTGTTTCCTGTCCTTCTTGATCTCCTGAAGTGGCGCGGGCGCTATGCGGTCGCCGGTGCCATCGGAGGTGCGATTACGCGGCTGGACATGCGAACCCTCTATCTGAAAGACCTGAGTTTTTTTGGGTGCACCGCCTTGGATGCAGGCGTCTTTGAAAATCTCGTCAGGCTAATCGAGGAAAATCGGATACGTCCGCTTGTTGCTGCGACCTATCCCTTGAACGAAATTACCACGGCGCAAGAAGCTTTTCTTGCCAAGCAACATATCGGCAAGATTGTTCTTGAGGTCGGTGTGTTGGCATAAATCCTGCGTTCGAGCTTGATTGTTTCCCGATTTGGTTCTTGAATGCAAATGCTGGCTCCAGAGCCGAGCAATAGGCGAGTACCGCCTTTGATGCCGGTTCAATTGGAAAAGTACGACTTCTGAATTTCTGCCAAGCTTTGCCCTTGCGTCAGGGTGTCAGAGTGAGCGTCAGTATCTTGAGGGGAGAAGATGGATGTTGTCAGTAAGAAAGATTGCTGCGGCTGTGGTCGCTTGTGTGATGCTCGCACCGGTGGCTTATGCACAAACGTCGGACACTCCCCCTTCGGCTTCTGACACTACAACCACCAACGCGCCGGACACCGGGAACAATCAGCAAATATCTTCCGGGGAGGTCAAGCAAGAGCTGCAGGAAGCCATTGCCGCCGTGAATACCTACTCGGCACAGGAAAGGGACAAGGCAGTCACGGCTGCCAAGGAAGCAATGGCCAAGCTGGATGTCGAAATAGCGCAGCAGCAAGAACAGCTCAGGGATAATTGGGCCCAGATGAGCGCGGCAGCAAAACAGCAAGCCAGCGAGAAAATTGCGCAGCTTCAAACTGCCCGCAACAATCTGAGCGAAAAATACGGTGCACTTCAGGTCGGGGCCCAAAACGCGTGGGATCAATTGAAGACCGGTTTTACCAGCGCTTATGAAGAAGTGGTGAAAGCCTGGGAAGCTTCGGACGAAAGCGATAGTCCGCAGCAACCGTCACAGTCAGATAGCTCCAGCACAACGTCGCAATAACGTCGGCAGCGGTGTGCCCAACGCAAAAAGCGGGGCTTTGCCCCGCTTTCATGGTTTTCAACCCGTCACCTGTTCAGGCGGAAACTTCAGCCTGCGTGCTTCAGGCGTTCCTCGGCCATTTCGTCAGCAACTGTTTCAGGCGTTTCGTCTTTGCCGAGGGCACGGTTGAATATCTCTGTCAGCGTTGCCCCGATCTGAAGCGTCTTTGCGCGTACTTCCGTTTCATGACCTTTCTCGGTTGCCAGTGCAATCGAGATCACCCCTCCGGCATTGATGGCATAATCGGGCGCGTAGAGGATGCCACGCTCTTTCAGGGAGACGCCATCTTGAGCCGTCTCCAGCTGGTTGTTGGCCGCACCTGCAACGATCCTGGCCTTGATGTCTGGAATGGTGCGATGGTTCAGTCCGGCTCCCAGGGCACAAGGGGCAAAGATGTCCGCATCCACCGCGTGGGCCTGATCCGGCGATACGGCTTCTGCGCCGAACCTTGATCTGGCGTTGTCAACCTGGGCATCCCGGATATCGGACAGAATCAAGCGAGCACCTGCTTCATGCAGGTGCCGGGCGACGTCAAAACCCACATGACCAAGGCCCTGGACCGAGACGGTTCGCTGGCTCAGGTCATCGGTGCCGTACACATGACGGGCAGCTGCCTTGATACCTTCGAAGACGCCAAGCGCAGTGTAGGGGGACGGATCTCCAAGCCCGATTGCGCTGGTGCCACGCACATGCGTGGTCCTGCGGGCGACAGCGTCCATGTCATCCGTTGTGACGCCGACATCCTCCGCCGTGATATAGGTGCCATTCAGCCGGTCGACATGGGCCCCGAAAGCTTCCATCATGGCTTCGGTCTTGTCTTTCCCGGAGTCGGCTATGATGACCGCCTTGCCACCACCCAGGTCCAGACCTGCAAGGGCATTCTTGTAGGTCATGCCCTTCGACAGCCGCAGAGCGTCCTGCAGCGCCTCGGTTGGATGTGCATAGGGCCAGACCCGGCATCCGCCAAGCGCGGGGCCCAAAGCCGTGCTATGAACCGCAACGATCGCGGAAAGGCCGGTCGCTCGATCTCGAATGAACATGACATCTTCATGGTCATCGAACTCGGGATGATCAAAAACGGCGGTCGCTTGGCGAGGTTTTGTAATGGCGTTCATGGCCCTGCCCGAAAGTTGATTTGCTATGGTATAAATGTGCTCTTTTTTAGCGGAAAAATGTCTCTTTTGTTCTCAATCAATAGGAAAACCTGACGGAATTGATCCGAAAAATGGCGCTCATTGAGATGATTTATTCTTACATATTTACGCCCCGCAAACGAAATGCGCCTTGATCCTGCCCCGATCCGGGGGCAATTGTGTCGGAAATGAAAGACCGGAAAATGAGACCGCGTTTGAAGTGTTGGGGCCGGATTTGAGATCATTATTCGCTTGGGTAGCTTTGATATTTGCTGTTGCAGTCATGCAGGCAACACCCGCTGCCGCGCACCCGCATGTCTTCGTCGAGGCACGGACAAAACTGGTTTTTGACGATGACGGCAATGCCGTTGCAATCGATCACGTGTTTCGCTTAGACGACGCGTTTACGGCCTTTGCGATCCAGGGTTTTGATACCAACAATGACGGCGTCTACACCCGTGAGGGGCTCGCCGAACTCGCCAAGGTCAATATCGAGAGCATGGCTGATTTCGGCTATTTTACTTTCGGGGACAATACGAGGGTAGAGCTCGATTTTTCTGCGCCGGAAACCTACTGGCTCGAGGTAGCGGATGTCCCTCTGGATGACTATTGGGCGATGAAGCCGGAAGACATCGAGGCCATCAAGGAAGACATCGAGATGAATGGCGGCGCAATGCTTGAGACCGTCAAGCTTCTGGAGCTGCATTTCAGACTTCCGCTCAAGGATCCGAGCGACGCCACCCAGCCGATCACACTTGACGTGTACGATCCCACCTACTATGTCGATTTCCGGTTCAGCGAGGCAAGGAATGCCCTCACTGTCGAGAACGCTCCGGGGGCCTGTGAAATCGTTCGCAAGGAACCTCCGCCGCTCGACAGCGCGGCTGCCTATGCGCTGGCTCAGATCGGTCCGGACCAACGGGACGTGCCACCCGAGTTGCAAGCGGCTGCCGCGAGCCAGGTCAACCAGATGATCGTGACATGTCCAACTGCCATGGCGGCCGGACATGTCTCTGCCGGAGTGTCGGACACCGGGGCCGGGGCCCAAGCGTCCAACGGGTTCGAAGCCATTGAAAAGGCGGCACCCGTGACCCCGCTGACACGCACCACAAACACCGCGCTTGAAATCTCGAAGCCGGGTCTTGCCAGCAGTTTCTTCGGAAAAATCGCTCAGCTTCAAACGGAGTTCTACCAGAAACTGGTCGGAGCACTGCGGGCTTTCCGGGCGAACCCCAATGCAGGCTGGCTGCTGATCGGGCTGTCGTTTGCCTATGGCGTGTTTCATGCTGCAGGGCCGGGGCACGGCAAGGCAATCATCTCGTCCTATGTGGTTGCGAACAACGAAACCCTGAAGAAGGGTATTGCGCTGTCATTTGTCTCCGCGCTCGCACAGGCGGTCACGGCGATCGCTCTGGTCGGAGGGGCGGCCGTTCTGTTGAACCTCACGTCGATTGCGATCCAGGATACGGCGCGCTGGTTCGAGATCGGTTCTTATGCACTTGTCACCGCGCTGGGCGGCTGGTTGCTGTGGATGAAAGCGGTGCGGCCCGCTGTTCTGGCTCTCCAAAGGGAATCCGCCCTCGCGCATGCCCATGCTCACCTCGGTCACCATGATCATGCACATCACCATCATCATGGGCATCACCACCATGAAATTGGTTCCGATGGTGTCTGCTCATCCTGCGGCCACGCACATGCGCCGACACCGGACATGGTTCAGGGCAGGCTGACACTGACCAAAGCCGCTTCGATTGTTCTGGCGGTCGGATTGAGGCCGTGTTCCGGTGCGCTGGTCGTCTTGGTGTTTGCCCTGTCACAGGGCATGATCGCGGCAGGCATTGCCTCGACCCTGGCAATGGCGGTCGGGACAGGGCTTACCGTTGCCCTTTTGGCCGGACTTGCCGTAGGCGCAAAGGATGTCGCGGTCCGTGTTTTCGGGGAAGGCAGCGTCATGGCGGCACGGGTGCACCGGACGATCGAGATCGGTGGCGCACTGGTCGTATTCCTGCTCGGCGCGACCTTGCTGATTGCCGCGCTCGGCTGGAGGTAGTGTTACAAGCCCAACCGCTTGACGCGATAGCCGGCTGCGGCGCGGCCAAAGGCTTCAAAGAGTTTTTGTGACGGACTGTCGCTGCGCACCCAATATTCCGGATGCCACTGGGTTGCGACCACATAGCCCCTGGCGTCTTTCACGGACACGGCTTCGATGGTGCCGTCGGTTGCCAGGGCTTCGACCACGACCGACGTGCCGAGTGCCCCAAGCGCCTGGCGATGGAGTGAATTGACTTCAACCGGCTCTGATCCGAGGATTTTCGCGAGGCCGCTGTCATCCTTTATCTCAATCGGATGCGCTATCCGGAACCGTTCGTCTTGATGCTCCGATGTTGGTGCGCGGTGATCACTCCGGCCTTGCAGGTCCTGTATTTCGGTCAGCAAAGCGCCGCCCATGGCAACATTCAGCTCCTGCATGCCACGGCAGATCGCAAACAGCGGAATGCCCCGCTCCACCGTCCGGCGCAGCAGCGGCAGAGTGGTTGCGTCCCGGTCCGGGTCATAGGGACCGTTTTCGAGTGTCGCGTCTTCACCGTAGAGCCCGGGGTTCACATTTGAGCGCGATCCGGTCGCAAGAACCCCATCTATCTGGTCCAGCACATCATCAAGCGGAATGTCCGGCCCGAGAGATGGCAGGATCACCGGGACTGCATCTGCGCCAGCGAGGACGGCCTGCAGATAAGTGGACGGCGCCGCATGCCAGTTGTAGCCATCAATGGTTTTGACGTCGGCGGTGACGAGGATCAGTGGTTTGGTCATGAGGCACCTGACAAATGTAGCGGTCCTGAAAAGTCGTGGAACTTACGCAAGCAGTCCAAGTTCCTGCGCGACCTTGTACAGCTGGGCCGCGTTCTTGCTGCCAACTTTTTCGCGCAAGTTCAAGCGATGGGATTCGACCGTGCGCACGCTGATGCCCAGACGCTTGGCAATTTCCTTGTTCGGCTGACCTTGAGCAACCGCTTTCAGAACCTGCCTTTCCCGGTCGGTCAGACCATAGGGGTCCTCGACGGCGCAGGCCGTGTTGCCGCCGACAAGTGTCGGGCCGACAGCGGCCGAAAAATAATAACCGCCATTGGCCACACTCGTGATCGCCGTGATCATCTCGCCGGCGGAAATGTCCTTGAGAATGTATCCGCGCGCGCCGGACTGAACCACGCCATGCACATATTCCGGATTGTCGTAGATCGACAGGACGAGGATGGCGGTGCGTGGAAAGCGGGCCTTGATTTCCGCGGCCGCTTCAAGACCGTTTTTGACCGGCATTGAAATATCCATCAGGATCACATCAGGCAGGAGTGCTGCTGCCAACTCAATGGCTTCGGCACCGTTCGTTGCTTCACCGACCACTTCGAGCATGTCAAAGCGTTGCAGGCGCGCGCGGATGCCGTCGCGCACCAACTCGTGGTCATCGGCGAGCAAAATCCGGATGGTCTTGCCGGACAGGTTCGAAACCGGTGCAGAATAAGTCGTCATTGAAATCAGGCAGCTTCCAGTTGTTTTTTCATCAGCGGAATGGTGACGGTGATCTGTGTGCCGCCAGATATATGCCGCGCGATCCGCAAGCGGCCGCCTAGTGTCTCAATGCGTTCGCGCATATTTCGAATACCGAGCCCACCTGCTTTCGGAAGAGGCAATTCAATCCCGACCCCGTTGTCGCGGATTGTCAATGACAAGCTGTCACTTCCATAACTCAGGGCAATTTCCACAGCACTTGCATCCGAGTGCCTTGCGACATTTGTCATGCATTCCTGAACGATCCGGTAAAGTGCCGTTTTTGCGTTGTCGGTCAGCCGGTCATGCCCGCGTTCGGCTGCAACAGACACTTTAATGCCTGAGTGGGTCTGGAATTCGTTCCCGAGGCTGACGAGCGCCGTTGCAAGGCCCATGTCATCCAGAACGCTGGGGCGCAGGTCACGCGACACCCTCCGGACTTCGGAAATTGCACGATCCAGGATCCCGAGGCACTTGGTGGCCTGGGATTGAAGTTGCGGGACGCGGCAAGCCTCACTGTGGATCATCTCGATCCCGTACCGGACGGAGACAAGAAGTTGGGAAATGCTGTCATGCAGTTCCGTGGAGACGCGTTTGCGCTCCTGCTCCTGGATCTCGAAAATCCGGTTGGTGAGTTCTTTCAGTTTGCTGTCGGCAAACCGCTGCTCGGAAAACCGCACGCCAGCGATGAAGGTGCCGGTAACAACCACGGCGGCAAGGGCAATCAGGACAATGACCAGAAGCGTCTGCCGGATGCTCTGTGCAAAATCGGCGCGGATGGCGGCCACCTCCCGATCAATATCGTCCGTGTAAAGGCCGGTGCCCAGCATCCATCCCCACTTGTCGAGAAGGATGGCATAACCAAGCTTGTTTTCGACAAGGCCGGTGGACGGCTTGTGCCAGGCATACTCGTGAAAACCGCCGCCAGCCTGGGCCGCATCAATCAGGTTTTGAATGACGAAGTCGCCCTCCGGGTCCTGCAGATCCCACAATTGGTTTCCGACCAGATGACCAAGTTTGGGATGGACGAGGTTTATTCCGTCTAGCGTGTAGATGAAGAAGTAGCCATCTTGCCCAAACGTCATGTTGTGCAGGATGGTTTTGACCTGTTTCTGCGCCGCTTCGCGTCCGTTAGGTTCGGTTTCGTAGATCGGAGCGATCGAGGTCAGGGCCAGACTGATATAGTTCCGCAGTTCCTGGCGTTTGGCCGCAAGAATGCGTTGCTCGACCGCTTTGGTTTCAACCTCGATCAGGTGCCGTGCCTGAAAATACGTTGCGATGCCGATCAGCAGTGAAACGGCGATCAGCGGCAGGATCGTGATAAGCACTAATTTGGTTTTAAAGGTCACCAAAACCATCCTGAAATTACGTCAGCCCATCAATCTGCGCATGAGTCTTACTTGCCCTTGCGTAGTACTACTGAGAAGCTGCGCAGAACCACGAATAGCGTGACCTTAACGTGATCACCTAGACATGTTTGCCATTCGGTGCAAGTGTAAGCGCCGGTTGGATGTATGTCCGATTTGGGAGGATAACTTAATGGATCGTCGTTCGTTTATCAAAAAGGCTGGCATCGGGGCTGGTGGTGTTGTTGCAGCGTCTTCGCTGGCCGCGCCCGCCATCGCACAGTCGACGACTGACATGGTAATTGTTTCAACTTGGCCGCGGGATTTCCCCGGGCTTGGCATTCCGGCACAGCGTTTGGCAGCCCGGATTGCCGAGCTGACCGAAGGCCGGATCAATGTTCAGTATTTTGCTGCTGGCGAGCGCGTCGGCGCATTTGATTCCTTCGACGAAGTCGCTTCAGGCAACGCGCAGGCCTATATCGGCGCTGACTATTACTGGAAGGGCAAGCACCCGGGCTGGGCGGCTTTCACCGCTGTGCCGTTCGGTCTGACCGCAACGGAAATGGATGCCTGGATCAAGTTTGGTGGCGGCCAGGAACTCTGGGATGAGCTTGCAGGCGAATTCGGCCTGAAAAACTTTGCCATGGGCAACACCGGCGTTCAGATGGGCGGCTGGTTCAACAAGGAAATCGAAACCGCTGACGACCTCAAGGGTCTGAAGATGCGTATTCCGGGGCAGGGCGGTGACGTTCTTGCCAAGCTTGGAGCGTCGCCCGTGTCGCTGCCGGGTGGTCAGATCTACGAGAACCTCGTCTCCGGTGCGATTGACGCAACAGAGTGGGTCGGTCCGTTCAACGACTACTTCATGAAATTCTATGAAGCAGCGAAGTACTACTACTACCCGGGCATGCATGAGCCGGGCGCACAGCTGGCGCTTGGGGTCAACCGGAATTGGTGGGATGGTTTGACCAAGACGGATCAGGCTTTGATCGAGGCGGCCTGTAACGAGGAAAACCTGCTGACCATGGCGGAAACCAACGCCAATAACGGTGTTTACCTGAACCGCCTGATCAACGAGCATGGCGTCGAGCTGAAGGAATTCTCCGACGAGATCTACGATTCCTTTGGAGAAGCGGCGCAGGAAGTCCTGGAAGAAGCCATGGACCATTCGGACCTGTCCAAGCGGATCTTCGAGAGCTTCATCACCGCGCGCCGGGAAATCGGCAGCTGGATGGCGATCTCCGACGTTGCCTACAGCAACAAGCGGAATCGATTCCTCGGCTTGCCGGAATAAATCCCGAGCAGGTTTTCAGGGGCGGGAGCATTCCCGTCCCTGTTTCATTGACTTAACATAAAAAGGCATAGCCAGCATGACGGCCTTGAACCCTGTTCAAGATGGCCCGCCTGCCATGACGCCCGGTGACCCGGTATCAGCTGGAAGCGCCCGGATCTTTCGCCTGATCGGGTGGATCATCCTGGCCATCATGGCGGCCTTTGTGGCCAACAACTATCTGACCTACTGGCAGGACCTCCCCGGGATTTCGCCGATTTTCGGCGGACGGGCGAACGGCAACTTGCCGATGTTCTGGTCGTGGATCCAGCTTGGGCTTTACGCATTTCTGGTGCTTTGGGCTGCCGCTTATGTCATGGGAACCAGCCGGACAAGCCTGCGTGACGACAGCGTACGTATCACGCAGATCAACACGTTTATTGTCCGGGCAGCGTTCTTTGCCGTGTTGATTGTCGGCCTTGTTGACAGCGTCATATCCTTTGCGCGGATCGAAGGGTTGTTACCCGCCCTGGTCGGAGAGCATCTCGCCGACGAACTGGGCAAATCGAGGTTCCGCGGCGCGTATGTGCACATGCCCTTGATTGGCCTTTCGGTCATCATCGCGGCCTTCACGAGGCGGATGCTCGGGTTTCCGTGGCTTGCCTTGCTGGTGGTGGCGGCCGAGCTGCTCATCGTCATCGGACGCTTTGTGTTTTCCTACGAACAGGCATTTTTGGCGGACCTGGTCCGGTTTTGGTACGCGGCGCTCTTCCTGTTTGCCAGCGCCTACACGCTTCTGGAGGAAGGGCACGTTCGTGTGGATGTGTTCTATGCCGGGATGTCGCCGAAAACCAAGGGCTATGTAAACGTAATCGGATCGGTTGTTCTGGGCATGAGCCTGTGCACCGTGATCCTTGTCATCGGCATGGGCGGCAAGCAAAACATCATCAACAGTCCGATCCTGACCTATGAGACCACTCAGGCCGGTTTTGGCCTTTATGTGAAATACCTCATGGCCGGTTTCCTCGGCGTGTTTGCCGTGACGATGATGATCCAGTTTGTGGCCTATTTCCTGGAAGGGGTTGCCGACATTCGCGGCGAGCCGGGCGGCCGGGAACATGACAGCCATTCTGTCCAGTAGAGCCTGACGGGACCTTCATATGGAACTGTTTTTCCTTCTTCTCCTGGTCCTCCTGATGGCGTTTGCGCTGGGCTCCGGTTTTCCGGTTGCCTTCGCGCTGCCCGGGTCGGCCATCATCACCATCGGCATTGCAGCAGCTGCGGGACTTCTGTTCGGCGGCAGCATTGATGCCTTCTTTTCCCACGGCGGACCGGGTCAATGGCTGAGTGCCGGTGTGACAAATTTCCGCGGGATTTATTGGGAGGCCGAGCGGGATACGCTGATCGCGATTCCCCTGTTCGTGTTCATGGGCATCATGCTTCAGCGGTCGAAGATCGCGGAAGACCTGCTCGTGACCATGGCACGGTTGTTTGGGCCTGTACCGGGCGGCCTTGGCATTTCAGTGGTCTTTGTGGGGGCGCTTCTGGCCGCAACCACCGGGATTGTCGGAGCGACGGTTGTGGCCATGGGCCTGATCTCGTTGCCCGCCATGCTGCGGAACAATTACTCTGTTCCCTTGGCAACCGGCACGATCGCAGCGTCCGGAACGCTCGGTCAGATCATCCCGCCATCCATCGTTCTGATCATTCTGGCCGACCAGCTGGCCAGTGCCGTCGATCAGGCAGGGTCTCTCCGTCAGACCCTTTACAAGGACTCGACGGGTGAATTGTCGATGCCCTCGGATTTCTCGGTGGTCTCGACCAGCGCCGGGGAAATGTTCCTCGGTGCGTTCTTGCCCGGGCTGGTGCTCGTCGGCCTTTACATGCTGTTCATTCTGGGTTTTGCGTTGCTCAACCCGAAGTCCGCACCTGCGGTCCATGAGGAAGGGACCTTCACGCGCCAGTTTGCAGTCAAGGTGGTTATCACCCTTGTTCCGCCGCTGGCCCTGATCTTCCTTGTCCTCGGATCGATTATCGCCGGGGTTGCGACCGTGAACCAGGCTGGTGCGATTGGCGCTGTCGGTGCGATGGTCATGGCCGGCTATCGTCTGCGGGATGGTGAAAAAGGCGCTTACACGCCGGCAATCCTGGCCATTGTCGCCTTGCTTGGGCTGGCCGTCGTGATCAGTTTCATCGGAGCTGTGAACGTCAAGTTGATCAACACCAGCCAGGACGTGCTGGGCCTTGTGCTTGCCGTCATTGCGGTGTCCCTGCTTTTGATTGCGATCTTCTGGTCCGGGTGGCGGACCCTGAAGTTCGAGGACACCCTGCGCGGTGTCATGATCGAGACGGCCAAGACCACATCGCTTGTCTTCATCATCCTTTTGGGGGCGGCGATGCTGACCTCCGCCTTCCGGGCATTCGGTGGTGAGGAACTGGTCAAGGACTTCCTGCAAGGCTTGCCGGGCGGGTTTTGGGCGCAGTTCGTGATTGTCATGCTGGTGATCTTCATCCTCGGCTTCTTCCTCGACTTTATCGAGATTGCCGTGGTCGTGGTGCCGATTGTCGCTCCGATCCTGTTGGCGGATCCATCTGCAAATGTCACCGCCGTTTGGCTCGGCGTGATGATCGGCCTGAACATTCAGACGTCGTTTCTGACGCCTCCATTCGGATTTGCGCTGTTTTACCTGCGTGGGGTCGCGCCTGCGGTGGTGAAAACCATCGACATGTACAAGGGCGTGATCGCTTTCATCGGTTTGCAGCTGGTGGCACTCGCAATCGTGGGCTTCTATCCGCAGCTGGTGAACTACTTGCCGAACCGGTCCAATCTCTTGTCCGAGACGGCGCCGCCGCCGCGCAATCCGCGTTTGCAATTCTGCATGGAAAAGATCGTCTATCAGGATTTCCGGCAAAACGGCCAGACCGTGCTCGCTGCAATCCAGAATGCGGAAGATCTGGACATGAGCTATCTGCCGGAAGACCTGCAGAAGGATCTGACAGAAGCCTTCGAAAAGGCACGCGATGCTTTGCCCCAGATGGAAGCGATCCATGCGGCAGAGATTGCCGTTGGCGAAGCATCGGGCGAGTACCGGCCATTGCACGTGAGGGTTCGCGGGCTTGAACGGGATGCCCGCCGTCTCGACGAGCGCATTTCAGAACTGCAAGTGATTGTCCAGCGTTCGGGGCCAAATGGCATCTACACGCAGGAGCAGGGAGACCGGGCAGCTGCCCGCATCGAAGAGCTGCAAGAACAACGCGATGCACTGCTGGCGGAGATTCCGGCTGAATGGGACGACCAGAACGAAGCCTTTGCCCTGATCCAGCGTCGGGAAAATCAGGCCCGCATGAGCTACCGGCGCACGGTGGATGCTGCTTATGAACCGCTTCAACAGGTTATTGCCACGTTGAAGGCGTCGGATCAGGTTGAGGCCCTTCGACCGCAAATCGAGGCGCTCAAGCAACAGATCCAGGGCATGGAACCACGGGCGGCCTCTGACCTGATCGGTGAGATGCGCTCTACCGTCGGAAGCATCGAGGGGACAAGCGACATTCGCCAGGGCCTGACCGATGCCCGCAGGATCATGCGCAGCCGGGAGCCGAATATCGACGATGCGATTGCCGATATCGACCAATCCCTGGCAGCCCTTGATGCGGATCTCGCATGGCGGTCTCGTGGGGCCCAAGAGCTGCTTCCGGGGCTTGAGGCCTATGATCAGGCGATCAAGCGGAACATCGGACTGCGTCAGCAGCCGCGGTTACCGGACGATATCGCACTCGAAGTGGCAGGCTGTCTCTCGGATCACAGGGATATCTCCCTGAACTTCTGAGGCAGCATGGGTCATCACAATCCGATCGGGGGGAGAGGCAACTCTTCCCCCGAATGCGTTTCATGTGCTGTCATGCGATGATGCGGATGTTACTATCTGCTGGCCACAAATCAGCAATCCGGGTTTGTCGTGCGGCCAGGAACATTAAAGTTTGCGGGTCAAAACGCGTGGCACCCGGAACAGATGGCGGGTCTTGCATGCCGTTTTCGATGAACAGCTTCACAGGCAAATCCATTCTGGCTCTGGTCCGGGACGAAGACTTTGCGCATGCAGGCGAAGCCGAGGCCATTGATCTGGCGCTTGAAGGCATTCCCAAGACCCCGGACCGGGCCATTCTGGATGTCGGTTGCGGGCGCGGTGGCACTGCAAACTACATGTATCGTCAGGGATGGGGGCACGTGACCGGATTTGATCTTGACGGCGGGTCCATTCTCCATGCGCAGAAAACCTATCCGGAAGGGTCGTTTCTGTCGGGCGATGCCCTGACCATTTCCGAAGAACTGGATGGAGGATTTGGACTGATCACCCTGTTCAATGTTCTTTATGCGATTACCGACCAGGCAACCGCTCTTCGCCAATTGGCGCAGCTTGCAAGGGCGGATGGCCAACTGATCCTGTTCGACTACATTGATCCGCATGACTATTCCGCCAATCCGATTGCAGGCGACCGGGCTCCGTTCTTGCCGAACCCGCCACTGAAACCGGCTTTGGCAGATCTCTTGGACAGGGCTGGCTGGCGATTGGACACCTATCGGGATGTCACCGGGAACTATGTGCGCTGGTACCGGGATCTTGTGAAGCGCATTGACGACAAACGGGATCAAATCGAAGGAATTGCCGGGGCGGATGGCTTCGCCTTTGTGGCAAGCCGCTACAAAGCCCTTCTTGCGGCCCTTGAAGAGGGGCGGCTGGAGGGTGTGATTGTACAGGCCGTCAGGCAAACAGGTTAAGCGGTTTGCGTCAGCTCCAGTCGACACTTGCGCTCAACATGTAGCCCGACCCGTAAATTGTCCTGATCAAGGGGGCTTCACCGGGCACGGAGATCTTTTTCCGGATACGGGAAATCCGCACGTCGATCGAGCGGTCGAGGCTCTCGTCCCGTCCGCCGTGTTCCAGCAGGTAATCGCGGCTCAGGACCCGTTTTGGCGCGCGCAGCAAGGCCTCAAGCAAACAGGCTTCGCCCGTTGACAAAAAACTCTCCTCGCCATCCGGAGAGATCAGGCTGTGGGAGCCCGGCGCAAACACCCATCCGGAAAACCGGGCCTTTTGTTCGGCCGTTTTGGCCGGTTGAGTGGATGACGGGCCGGACCTGCGCAACAGGGACCGGATGCGTGCAACTACTTCGCGCGGATCGAAGGGTTTGACGACGTAGTCATCGGCGCCCAGTTCCAGCCCCATGACCCGGTCCGAGGAATGGCTTCTTGCGGAGAGCACGATGATCGGCACCGACGAGCGCTTGCGGATCGAATTGATCAGCTCCATGCCTTCCATGTCCGGCAATCCGAGATCCACAAGGCAGACATCCGGGTTCTCGAGATCAAGGGCTGTCAGCATGTCGCCTGCCGTCGAAAAGCAGTCGGACGTGATGCCGTAAGGAGCCATGTTCTGTTTGAGCAGTGCACAGATATCGGCTTCATCATCGACGATGAACGCCCGTGTCGGGCTTGCAGCGGAGGCGTGGGATGTCTGGGTCATGGCTCACGTCGTTTCCCGGAAAAGCGTAACATGCAGAACGTCGGCGAGTTCGGCATTGTCGAACGGTTTGGACAGGACCGGAAACGGACAATCCGAAGCCTGCGAGGCGAGACTGTTCCAGTCAGCATACCCTGTCATGAGAACAATCCCGAGGTCCGGGCGTTGGGTATGTACCTTTTGCGCCAGTGCCAGGCCATTCATCTGACCGGGCATGATGATATCGCTCAGCATCAGCCGCAGCTCCGGCAGGTCTGAGGCGAGCGCATAGGCATCCGCGACGCTTTCGGCTCGCAAGGTCGCGTAACCGAGAGACTGAAGCTGCTCTGCGAGCGTTACGGCGACATCACTGTCGTCTTCCACCAGCAGGATCAGCTCTCCATCGCCTCTGGGAGAGGGGGCAAGATCCGAACCCGGCTCGCATAAGGACAGAGGACCGGTCTCTGCCGGCTGGAGCGGCAGGTACAGTGTCACGGTTGTTCCATGTCCCGGTTCCGACTGGATCGCAACCGATCCGCCGGATTGACGGATGAAGCCATAAACCATGGACAACCCCAGCCCGCTGCCCGTTCCGAAGGATTTGGTGGTGAAGAACGGCTCGAAGATCCTGAGGCGGGTTTCGTCATCCATGCCGGTTCCGTCATCCGAAACATGGATCGCCGCATAGTCTCCTGCCGTCAGGCCAATCGCGCCCGATTCGCTGCTGTCGAGTCTGATCGCTTCAAGCCGGATATTGATGGCGCCTCCTTCCGGCATGGCATCGCGCGCATTGAAGACAAGATTGATCAACGCCGTTTCCAGCTGCGCCGGGTCGATCCTGGTCAAAAGCGGTGTCTCGGTCTGCATGCAAAGAGAGATCGTTGCAGGCAGCGAGCCGGAGAGCAGAGCAGCGGCTTCCTCGACGAGCCGGTCGAGGCGGGTCACTTTCGGGTCGACCGGTTTTCCGCGGCTGAACGCCAGCAGCCGTTGGGTCAGATCGGCTCCGCGCCGGGTTGCCTTGAGCATCGGATCGACATGGCGGTCCAGTGTTTGTGCCGGAACCGTGTCACCGTGCCGTTTGAGGGCAAGCAGGTTGCCCATGAGGATCGACAGGAGGTTGTTGAAGTCATGGGCCAGGCCGCCGCTGAGCTTTCCGACCGCGTCCATCCGCTGGGACTGCAGAAGGGCGGCCTCACTGCGTTTTTGTTCGGTGGCGTCCAGAGACAGAACGAATATGCCGAGGGTCCGGCCATCCTGTGTGATGTCGGGAATGAGTGTCGAACGCATGCAAACGGTGGCGCCGTCGGGCGTACGGCGGTTGTATTCATAAGACACCGCCTGCCCTTCGAACGCTCGGGAAACATGCGGTTCCAGTTCCGCATAGAGTTCGGTTCCGGCGACTTCTTCAGCCGTGCGTCCCACAATCGAGGTGACGGATTGTCCGAACCAGTCTGCATAGCGGCGATTGGCAAAACGGAAGCGGGGACCAGGACCGAGATACGCAATCAGGGCCGGAATATTGTCCGTGACGAGTCGGAGCCAGTCCTCGCTCTGCCGGAGCGCGCGGGTACGTTCCTCTACCGTGCGCTCCAGTTTTTCCTGCCGGTGCCGTTCTGTGGTGATGTCGGAATAGGTGGTGACGAACCCGCCTTGCGGCAGCGGTGTGCCGCTGACGGCAATCACCTGCCCATTTGGGCGGATCCTTTCAAAATAGTGCGGAACAAACAGCTTGGCCCGTTCCAGCCGCCGCTCGATCTTGCCCTCGATATCACCCGGACCATACTCGCCGCGCTCCGCATTGACCCGCAAGAAGTCTCCCAGATGGGTGCCGCGTTGTGCCAGATGTTGCGGGAAATCAAGCATGTCCCAAAGCCCGCGGTTCCAGGCCACAAGCCGCAAGTTGGCATCGAAAACCGAGAAGCCCTGATTGATGTGATCAAGGGCAGCCTGCATCAGATCAAGCTGCTCCCTGAGGTGATGTGTTTCCTCCATGGTACCCAGAGTAAACAGACGCACAGCCGTCTGGCCAGCGGCATTTGAAACAATTCGTCACAATTGAAACATACTGGCGAAATGACGGATCCCTAGCATTTTCTTCAAGGACACTTGAAACGAGCGCTTTGACAACAAAAGGCTTGATGCCGGGACTGAGCGGTAGTTTCATGAAATCCAAAATTCGACCCCGGCAAACGGGGCGAACCTTGAGGGATGGAACACGCTATGGCAGGGATGGCCGGTGCCGCTTCAGGCGGTGAGGACACCTTTCCGAAGGTTCTCCTGCGCAATGCGCGGGACTTCGGAGCCCGGACAGCGTTTCGGGAAAAGGACTTCGGGATCTGGCAAAGCTGGACCTGGTCCGAGGTGCTGGATGAAATACGTGCATTTTCAGTCGGATTGCAGCAGCTGGGCCTGAAACCCGGTGAAAAGGTTGCCATTGTCGGGGCCAACAGGCCGCGCCTTTATTGGGCGATTGTTGCTGCCCAGGCGATCGGGGCCGTTCCGGTGCCGGTCTATGCCGATTCGGTTGCCGAAGAGATGGCCTATGTGCTCGGCCATGCCGAAGTGCATTTTGCCATCGTCGAGGATCAGGAGCAGGTCGACAAGCTGCTCGGTATGAGCGGGCAGGTGCCCACCCTCACCGAGATCATTTATGACGAATCACGGGGCCTGCGAGACTACGACCACACGCATCTGCACGAGTTTGCTTCCGTGCAGGAACAGGGACGGAAGGCTCTGGAAAGTACACCGGGTGCCGTGGACCTATGGGAAGCGGGGCTAGCCCGGTCAAAAGGCTCCGACCTTGCGGTTATGCTCTATACTTCCGGCACCACTGGACGGCCGAAAGGCGTGATGCTGTCCTTCGACAATCTGATCATCTCCGCCCGCAACGGCAATGCCTTTGACAAGCTGGATGAGAGTGAGGAGGTCCTCGCCTATCTGCCGATGGCGTGGATCGGGGATCACGTCTTTTCGCTGGCGCAGGCTTTTACGGCTGCCTATTGCGTCAATTGCCCGGAAAGTCTGGACACCATTGATGTCGACCGGCTTGAGATCGCCCCGACCTATTTTTTTGCCCCGCCGCGTGTCTTCGAGATGATGCTGACCCGGATCCTGGTCCGCATGGAAGATGCGGGCCGGTTGAAGAAGAAGATGTTCGACATCTTTATGGGTGTCGCGCAGCGCGCCGGGGAGAAAATCCTGAATGGAGAACAGGTCGCCTTCTCCGACAAGCTTCTCTACCGGCTTGGCGAGACACTGGTTTACGGCCCCTTGAAAAACCGGATGGGGTTCACGCGCCTCAAGGTAGGCTATACGGCCGGCGAAGCAATCGGGCCGGAAATCTTCAGGTTCTACCGGTCGCTTGGCCTCAATCTGAAGCAGCTTTACGGCCAGACCGAAGCCAGCGTGTATATCACGCTGCAGCCTGATGGCGAGATTTTTGGCGACACTGTCGGAAAGCCCGCGCCGGACGTGGAGCTGAAAATCGCCGACACAGGCGAGGTCATGTACCGGTCTCCCGGGGTTTTTGTCGGTTATTTCAAGAACGACGAAGCGACCCGTTCGACCAAGACGGCAGATGGCTGGGTCCATACCGGGGACGCGGGGATCATCGCCGACAATGGGCATCTGAAGATCATCGACCGGGCCAAGGATGTCGGTAAGCTCACAGACGGGTCTCTGTTTGCGCCGAAATACATCGAGAACAAGCTCAAGTTCTTTCCGAACATCAAGGAAGCGGTCGCTTTCGGCAATGAGCGCGATCAGGTCTGTGTGTTCATCAACATCGACCTGACGGCAGTCGGGTCATGGGCCGAACGCAACAACGTCAATTATGCGAGCTATCAGGAACTCGCCGCCCACCCGGATGTCTACAAGATGATCGAGGGTCATGTGGATCAGGTGAACCGGGACTTGTCGCAGGAGCCGATGATGGCCGGGGCCCAGATCCGCAGGTTTCTGGTGCTGCACAAGGAACTCGATGCCGATGACGGGGAACTGACCCGGACCCAGAAGGTGCGCCGGTCCTTCATTGCGGAGCGTTACGAGCCCCTGATCGAAGCGCTCTATGACGGTTCGGTCAGCAAACACATCAAGACCGAAGTGACCTTCGAGGACGGCCGCAAGGGGGCAATCGAGGCAACGGTCGAGATTAGGGACATGCCGGCTCATGACAGCAGCGCGGGAATGCAGGAGGCAGCGGAATGAACGCCTATGTCGGTCAGGACATGCTGCCTGAAGTCGCCCCGTCCGAGCGCGAGGAACTCTTACGTGTCGGCAATGTCTCCCTGTCCTTTGGCGGCGTGAAAGCCATTACCGATATCTCTTTCGATATTCTCAAGGGGGAAATCCGGGCGATCATCGGTCCGAATGGCGCGGGCAAGACGTCGATGCTGAATGTCATCAACGGTTTCTACCATCCTCAGGAAGGCACCATTACCTGGCAGGGCAAAGTCCGGCGGAAAATGAAGCCCTACGAGGCGGCAAGCCAGGGGATTGCCCGGACGTTCCAGAATGTTGCGCTTTTCAAGGGCATGACCACGCTCGACAACATCATGTCCGGGCGGTCGCTGAAGATGCATCGGAATTTCTTCTGGCAGCTGCTCTGGCGGGGACCGGCGGAACGTGAGGAGATCGAACACCGCCGCAAGGTGGAAGACATCATCGACTTTCTGGAAATCCAGGCGATCCGCAAGACACCGGTCGGCAAGCTGCCCTACGGTCTGCAAAAGCGGGTCGAGCTTGGCCGGGCACTTGCCATGGAGCCTGACCTGTTGCTGCTGGACGAACCGATGGCGGGCATGAACCTTGAGGAAAAAGAGGACATGAGCCGCTTCATCATCGACGTGAACCAGGAATTCGGCACAACCATCGCGCTCATCGAACATGACATGGGGGTCGTGATGGACTTGTCCGACCGGGTCGTGGTTCTCGATTACGGCAAGAAGATTGCCGACGGCCCTCCCGAGGACGTGCAGGCCAGTCAGGCCGTGATCGATGCCTATCTGGGCGTGAGCCACTAGGGGAGGGAACCCAGCATGCTTTACGAAATCTTTGTCGATCCCTTCGTGCAGATGGTCGAGATGCCGGACTTCTTCCTGCAGGTGCTCTGGGAAGGGTTTGTGTCCGGTATTCTCTACGCGCTGATTGCACTCGGGTTTGTCCTGATCTTCAAGGCCTCCGGCGTTTTCAATTTCGCGCAAGGGATCATGGTAGTGTTTGCGGGCCTGACGCTGGTCGGGCTGCATGAAAGCGGGGTTCCGGCGATCCTCGCGCTGATCCTGACCATCGGCGTCATGGGAGTTCTTGCCTATGGCGTGGAGCGGGTGGTCATGCGGCCCCTGGTCAACCAGCCGGACATCATTCTGCTGATGGCGACCATCGGACTGACCTACTTCCTGATCGGTTTTGGAGAATTCGTGTTTGGCGGTGAGCCGAAACGGATGATTGCCGAAGAACTCGGACTGCCGACCGGATCGACGGCTTTCGAGTTCGGCGAACGCGGGCTGGTCATTCTCCAGCACATCGATATCGCAGCTGCCGTCATTGCGGTTCTGATGGTGGGAGCACTCGCGGTGTTCTTCAACAAGACCCGGATCGGACGGGCACTTCGGGCTGTCGCCGATGACCATCAGGCGGCCTTGTCGGTCGGGATATCGCTCAACCAGATCTGGGCCATTGTCTGGTTCGCCGCTGGCCTTGTCGCCTTGGCAACGGGCATCATGTGGGGCGCGCGATCGGATGTGTCCTTTGCGCTTGAGATCGTCGCCTTCAAGGCGCTGCCGGTGCTGATTCTCGGCGGCTTCACCTCGATCCCGGGGGCGATTATTGGCGGATTGATCATCGGTTTTGGCGAAAAGATCGGCGAGATCTACTGGGGCGGACTTGTGGGCGGCGGGATCGAATCCTGGCTCGCCTACATCATCGCGCTGGTGTTCCTGCTGTTCCGGCCACAAGGCCTCTTCGGCGAAAAAATCATTGAGCGGGTGTAAGGCAGCAACATGTTCTATCGCGAAGCAGGTCAGTTCAAGACATCCTACCAGGCCGATCAGGCGATGTTCCCGATCCGGCAGGACCGCATCGGCATTGCCGTCATCCTTGCCGTTGCCTTCGTGGTCATTCCCCTGACCGGGAACGACTTCTTTCTCAACTCGATCATGATCCCGTTCCTTGTGTTCTCGCTTGCGGCAATCGGGCTCAACGTTCTGACCGGGTTTTGCGGCCAGCTGTCTCTTGGAACCGGCGCGTTCATGGGGGTAGGGGCATATGCGGCCTACAAGCTGACGACGATCTTTCCGGACGTGAATGTGATTTTCCTCGTCCTCGTGTCAGGCGTGTTTTCAGCCGCGATAGGTGCTGTTTTCGGGTTGCCGAGCCTCCGGATCAAGGGGCTTTATCTTGCCGTGACGACACTGGCGGCGCAGTTCTTCCTGGAGTGGTGCTTCATTCGGATCCCGTGGCTCTACAACTCCAATGCGTCCGGAGCGATCGAAGTGCCGAAGCGCGAAATGTTCGGGATCGCGATTTCCGGGGCCGAAGCAACGCCCCTGGCGCGTTATTTCGTGGTGCTGTCGGTCACGGTTCTGATTGCATTTCTGGTCGCAAACGTTCTGCGCGGCCGGATTGGACGATCATGGATGATGATCCGTGACATGGATATTGCCGCCGAACTGATGGGAATCCGCCCCCTACAGACCAAGTTGATGGCTTTTGCAGTGTCTTCCTACATATGCGGTATAGCGGGGGCGATGATGGTGTTCTTCTGGCTGAATGCGGCCGAGCCGTCATCCTATTCGATCACTCTTTCGTTTCAGATCCTGTTCATGGTGATCCTGGGTGGGCTTGGCAGTCTCGGCGGGTCCTTTCTGGGGGCAGCCTTCATCTGGATCTTGCCGGTGTTCCTCAAATTCATTCCCGGAATGATCGGACTGGATGTGGCTGCTGAAACGGTCGAGCACCTGACCTTCATGGTGGTCGGAGGGCTGATCATCTTCTTTCTGATTGTCGAACCTCATGGCTTTGCAAGGCTCTGGCAGATCGGAAAGCAGAAGCTGAGGGTCTGGCCTTTCCCTTATTGACGGCCAAGCCCGGACATATGCCATCCGAACTGCGGGCCGGTTCGGGGAGGAATGGCAAAGACGGCTCGACGGAGTTGGGGTGCCAACACCCAAATGGGAGGAAAGAGATGAAGAAGATCAAGCAACTGGCGCTCGGAACGGCCCTTGCGCTCAGCCTTGGCGCCACAGGTTTCAGTCTGCCCGCAGCCGCGCAGGACACAAATTATGTGCCGCTGCTGACCTATCGCACGGGGCCATTTGCCGCATCCGGTATCGAGATTGCCAACGGCATGCGCGATTATCTCGTCATGCTTAACGAACGCGATGGCGGTATCGGTGGCGTCAAGCTTGATATCGAGGAATGCGAGACCGGCTACAATGCCCAGAAAGGCGTAGAGTGCTACGAGGCCACCAAGGGCAAGGGGGCTCTGGTCTATAATCCCTATTCCACCGGCATCACCTTGCAGCTGATCCCGAAAGCCGGTGTTGACAAGATCCCGGTCCTGTCCATGGGCTACGGCCTGTCTGCGGCAGCCGTGGGCGAGGTGTTTCCCTGGATATTCAATGTACCGGACACCTATTGGGACGGCGCATCGGTGGTCGTCAAGTATATCGGCGAACAGGAAGGCGGGCTTGAGAACCTTCAGGGCAAGAAGATCGGCTACATCTTTCTGGATGCCGGATACGGCAGGGAGCCGATCCCCCTTCTGGAGCAGCTTGCAGACAAGTACGGCTTCGAGCTCCTGCAATATCCGGTACCGGGCAAGGAAATGCAAAACCAGTCCTCGCAGTGGCTGAATGTGCGCCGGGACCGTCCGGACTACATGGTGATGTGGGGCTGGGGTGCAATGAACCCGACCGCGATCAAGGAAGCGGTCAAGACACGTTTCCCGATGGACAAGTTCATTGGTGTCTGGTGGTCTGCCGGTGAAGCTGATGCAGCCGCCGGAGGGCAGGCGGCCGCCGGATACAAGGCGCTGAACTTCTCCGGGGTGGGATCGGACTTCCCGGCGATCCAGGACATCAAGACCTATGTGGTTGACGCGAACAAGAGCCAGACAGATCCCGAAAGCATTGGCGGGACTATCTACAATCGCGGGGTCTTGAATTCAGTGATTGTTGCCGAGGGCATTCGCACGGCTCAGCAATTGACCGGCAAGCAGGTCATTACAGGTGAAGACATGAGGATGGGCTTGGAAGCGCTTGATCTCACGGAAGAGCGTCTTGCCGAACTCGGGCTTTCCGGGTTTGCCCATCCGATGAAGGTAACCTGTGAGGACCATTCAGGGAGCAATCCGGTCTTCATCCAGGAATGGGATGGCGAAAAATTCGTCAAGGTCACCGACTGGATCGAACCGATGACCGATGTGGTGCGTCCGCTGCTTGTGGAAGCGGCCCAGGAATATGCGGAGAAAAACGCGCCCTGGCCGAAGCGCACCGAACCCTGCCCGAACAACTGATCGGCAGCCTGTCCCGCCGCAAGAGAGCGGCGGGACCTTTCCGGAGGGTGAGATGACCGCAACACATGAAATGGCAGGCCCGGGCAAATCAACGGCGCCGCTCGCGCAGTCCGAGACGATCCTGTCGGTCAATAACATCGAAGTAATCTATGACCACGTGATCCTGGTCCTGAAAGGCGTCTCGCTGACCGTGGACAAGGGCGGCATCGTGGCTCTGCTCGGGGCGAATGGCGCCGGCAAGACAACAACCCTGAAAGCCGTTTCGAACCTGCTTGGGGCCGAGCGTGGCGAAGTTACGAAAGGCAAGATCCTGTTCGAGGGGGAGGAGGTGCAGGCCCTTTCCCCGAATGATCTTGTCCGGCGCGGTTGCATTCAGGTGATGGAGGGCCGTCATTGTTTCGGGCACCTCAGCATTGAAGAAAACCTTCTGACCGGTGCCTATACGCGCAAGGACGGGGCTTCCGCGATCCGGTCCGATCTTGAAATGGTCTACACCTATTTCCCGCGTCTGAAGGAGCGGCGGCAGAGCCAGGCGGGCTATACTTCGGGCGGGGAGCAGCAGATGTGCGCCATTGGCCGGGCGTTGATGAGCCGGCCGAAGATGATCCTGCTGGATGAGCCCTCCATGGGGCTCGCGCCGCAGCTGGTCGAAGAGATCTTCGAAATCGTCCGCCAGCTTAACGAGCATGAAGGTGTGTCGTTTCTGCTCGCAGAGCAAAACACCAATGTCGCCCTGAAATACGCGACCTATGGCTACATTCTCGAATCCGGCCGGATTGTTCTTGACGGGGATGCCAAGGCCTTGCGGGAGAACGAGGACGTCAAGGAGTTCTATCTCGGCGTTGGCGGTGAGGGCCGCAGATCGTTCAAGAACGTCAAGCATTACAAGAGAAGGAAGCGCTGGCTGGCTTGAGGACCTTCGGGCCCCGGGCTGCTCAACACGCGGAGTAAACCATGACCAGTGAACATTATGACGCGCTCGAGCGGCGAAGCCGTGATGAGCGCGAACAGGACCTGTTTGGCAAATTGCCGGCGTTTCTGGAAAAAGCGGCCAAAGCCGCGCCCGGCTGGGCGGTGCATCTTGAGGGATCAGACTTGAACGCTGTCACGTCGCGTAAGGCCCTGGCCGGGTTACCGGTCTTGCGAAAGTCCGAACTGATGCAGCGGCAAAAGGACGATCCGCCATTTGGTGGTTTTCTTGCCGGAACACTGGAGGGAGTCGAGCGGGTTTTCATGTCTCCGGGGCCGATTTGGGAGCCGCAAGCCCCGGGCGATGATCCGTGGAATGGTGCAAGAGCGCTCCACGCGTCCGGGTTCCGGAAAGGTGATCTGGTCGCCAATGCGTTTTCCTATCACCTTACGCCGGGGGGCTTCATCCTCGACAGTGGCGCGCGGGCGCTGGGCTGCACCGTGTTTCCCGCCGGGATCGGCAATACCGACATGCAGGTCGAGGCAATCGAAACCCTGAAACCCAGCGGCTTCATCGGCACGCCGGATTACCTCAAGGTACTGCTTGACCGCGCCTTGGAGCAGGGCAGGGACCTGTCATCGATCACCAAGGCTCTGGTGTCCGGGGGCGCATTGTTTCCGTCTCTGCGTGAAGACTACGAAAACCGTGGTATTCGCGTTCAACAGTGTTACGCGACAGCAGACCTGGGCGTCATTGCCTATGAAAGCAGTGCCAGAGAGGGCATGATCGTCAACGAAAACTACATCGTTGAAATTGTTCGTCCGGGCACTGGCGATCCTGTCGAAGACGGCGAAGTCGGCGAACTGGTTGTCACCAATTTCAACCCGGTTTATCCGCTGATCCGTTTTGGAACCGGAGACTTGTCCAAGGTGCTTGAAGGCCCATCGGAGTGCGGCCGGACGAATATCCGCCTTGCTGGCTGGATGGGCCGTGCCGATCAACGCACGAAGGTCAAGGGCATGTTTGTTGACCCGGGCCAGATTGCCGAGTTGGTGGCCCGTTATGAAGCCGTCATTAAGGCGCGTCTCGTTGTGAGCCGGGCAGGCGAAAGCGATGTCATGACGCTTTCGGTGGAAGCGAATGAACCGGACGCGGTGAACAAGGACGGTCTTGCAGACAGTTTGCGCGATATCACGAGCTTGCGGGGTGACGTCGACATTGTGCCTTCCGGCTCGCTGCCGAATGATGGCAAGGTGATTTCCGACGAGAGGGACTACGGATAGGGGCGAAACCGGTCGGGCCCGTGCGCGTGGGCAGGCATGGACGATTTGTGGTGCTTCCGCATGATCTGGCCGGGCCGGTATGCGTAAGCTTAGCGACACTTGGCGTGTGGAGTGCAAAACGCTATCTATGCGCCAAACAAACCCGCTAGTATGTGGAATGACCATGAACGTCCAGCCAACCGCCCCGCTTTCCGCCGATCCGGACCTGGAGATGCGGGATGTGCACCTTCCCGACGGCCACCCTAAAGTGAAAACGGGCAAGGTCGGGGTTCTGCTGGTCAATCTCGGCACCCCGGACGCAACAACCTACTGGCCAATGCGGCGCTATTTGCGCGAATTCCTGTCAGACAAACGGGTGATCGAATGGCCGAAAGCCGTCTGGTATCCGATTTTGTACGGGATCGTTCTGATGACCCGGCCCGGAAAATCCGGCAAGGCTTACGAGGAAATCTGGAACAATGAGCTGAACGAGTCGCCCCTGCGCACCATTACACGCAGCCAGTCGGACAAGCTGGCCGGCATGATGGGCACAAGCGACGGCAAACTGCATGTCGATTGGGCGATGCGGTACGGCAATCCGTCGATCCGCTCGCGTCTGGAAGCGCTCAGGGAGCAGGGGTGCGACCGGATTCTGGTGTTTCCGCTCTACCCGCAATATTCGGCAACCACAACCGCGACCGTCAACGACGAAGTATGCAAAGCCCTTCTCGACATGCGGTGGCAGCCTGCGATCCGCACGGTGCCGCCCTATCACGACGATCCGGTCTATGTGAAGGCTCTCGCTGAATCGGTCAAACGGCATCTCGACACGCTGGACTTCCAGCCGGATGTCGTCCTGACGTCCTACCACGGCATTCCGCAGTCCTATTTCCGGCGCGGCGACCCTTACCACTGTCATTGCCACAAGACCACGCGCCTTATGCGGGACGTACTTGGCTGGGATAAGGAAAAGCTTCAGACGACCTTCCAGTCGCGTTTTGGCCCCGAGGAATGGCTGCAACCCTACACTGACAAAACGGTAGAACAGATGGCCAAGGATGGCGTCAAAAAAATCGCCGTCATGAACCCCGGCTTTGTCTCGGATTGCCTTGAGACGCTCGAAGAGATCGCTGGCGAAGCTGGTGAGATTTTCGAGGAAAACGGCGGTGAGCACTTCACCCATATCCCTTGTCTCAACGATAGCGACCTCGGAATGAAGGTGATCGATCACATTGTCCGGCGGGAACTGTCGGGCTGGATCTAGAAGTTGGATCTCGGATGGGTTGTAAAAGGGGCGCAAGGCGCTCCTTTTTTGTATGAAGGCGCATACTAAATCTGGTGTGTACACCCAAGGCGCGGCATACTCCCGTCCCGTCCGGGTGGCTAATTGCGGAGACTTTTCATGCCCTTGAACCTACACGCTTCGGATATCGTGATTCTTGTTCTGCTGGTGCTGGTGATCCTCGTGATCATATCCGGGGTCAAGACCGTACCCCAGGGATTTAATTATACGATCGAGCGCTTTGGGCGGTTTCGCAAGACGCTGACACCAGGTCTGAATTTCATCATTCCCTTTGTCGATCGTGTCGGACACAAGATGAACATGATGGAGCAGGTGCTCGACGTGCCCTCCCAGGAGATCATCACGCGCGACAATGCGACCGTGACGGTCGACGGCGTGACATTCTATCAGGTTCTTGATGCTGCCCGGTCTGCCTATGAGGTCATGGGTCTGCAAAATGCGCTTTTGAACCTCACCATGACCAACATCCGCTCCGTGATGGGGTCTATGGATCTGGACATGCTGTTGTCCCATCGGGACGAGATCAACGCGCGGATCCTGAAGGTTGTCGATGCGGCGGCCGAGCCCTGGGGCATCAAGATCACGCGCATCGAAATCAAGGACATCAACCCGCCGCGCGATCTCGTGGACGCGATGGCGCGCCAGATGAAGGCCGAGCGTGACAAACGCGCGGCGATCCTCGACGCGGAAGGGCGCCGTCAGGCCGAAATCCTACAGGCGGAAGGTCAGAAACAGGCCCAGATCCTGGAAGCGGAAGGCCGCCGGGAGGCTGCCTATCGCGACGCGGAAGCGCGTGAACGTCAGGCGGAAGCCGAAGCCAAGGCGACCCAGATGGTGAGTGAGGCGATCGCGCATGGCGACGTGCAGGCGATCAACTATTTTGTCGCCAGCAAATATGTCGAGGCCTTCAAGGAATTGGCGACGTCAAGAAACCAGAAGACCCTGATCCTTCCGATGGAGGCGTCGTCTCTGCTTGGCAGTCTGGCGGGGATCGGCGAGATCGCGAAGGAAACCTTTGGCGAAGGTTCGGTCAAGCAAGACCGGACAGGCTCCGGTGTACCGGTGACAAATACCCCACGCAATGATCGCCAGGATTGATCATGGTGCTGCGACTCATAAACGAGCTTGGCCCATGGAGTTGGTGGATCCTTGGACTGTTGCTGCTGGCGCTTGAGGTTCTTGCGCCGGGAACGATCTTTTTGTGGTTCGGTATTTCGGCCATTCTGGTTGGCGCGGTTGCCCTGTTCGTGGACTTGTCCTGGCAGACAGAGGTTATCATTTTTCTGGTTCTGGCAATCACCAGCCTGATTGTCGGGCGCAGATGGGTGCGCAAAGCTGCGAAAAAGGGAGGCGATCCGGCCCTGAACCGGCGGGGAAGCCGTTATGTAGGACGGGAATTTGTACTGGCGGCCCCGATTTCGCAAGGCGAAGGCAAGCTCTCCATAGACGATACGGTCTGGCGGATCACCGGTCCGGATGCGCCAGCCGGAACACGGGTGACGGTGATCCGTGTCGACGGTGTCAAGCTGGTAGTCGAACTGGCGGCAAAGTGAGTTAGGTGACCCTGATCAGGGCCGGTGCCCCGGCGGAATTGGCGGGTCCTCCGCTTTCAGGAGAATTTCGATCCGCCGGTTTGACGCGAGATAGGGATCATTCGGGAAGAGCGGCTCGGTGTCCGCCTTGCCGACAACGGCAAAGAACTGGTTGCCGGGCACACCGTATTCGGTCAGCACCTGCCGTGCACTGTTGGCCCGTTCGCTCGACAGATCCCAATTCGTATAGCCCGGATTGATGCTTTGCCGCCCGGCCGTTGTATGGCCGGTAATCTCGATCCGGTTCGGCATTTGCGACAGGATGGGCGCCATCTTTGCAATCAGACGCCGCGTGGTCTCGTAGGGATACTTGGATCCCTCACGAAACATCGACCGGCCATCCTGATCCACCAGCATGATGTTTAGACCGTCTTCGGTTTCTTCCAGAATGATATTGGTCGAAAGCTCCGTGATCTCTGGCATTTCCTGCCAAGCCTGCCGGAGTGATGCCGCAGCTGTTGCGAATTGGCGCGGTTTTTCGATGTCCGCCTCGGAGGCCTCATGCGTGTTGGCTTCTGGTCCCTGATTGCGTTGCTTGTCGTGGCGCTCGGCGGAAAAGTCGGAATCCAGTTCCTGAGGAACCTGGCTGATATCCTTCATGTATTTGCGGATCGGAATGCCTTCGACTTCAATAATCCCGGTTTTTCGGGAGGTGTCCTTGACCCCGAACGCTTCGCGCATCGAGCCGGCAACGACCTGCAGTTTTTCCTTGTCCTGGATCGAAAAGGAAATGATCAGTACGAAAAAGCACACAAGAAGAGACATGAGATCCGCGAATGTCACGAGCCATGCGGGCGCTCCTCTATCCTGCGGCTTTTTTCGTGCCATGTTTAATTATCCTGTTGCCGAAAGCTGGAAACGGTTCTCTTGTCGGTCTTGGCTTCCACGCCCTATTCGCATCGCTTGCGCGTTTATGCTGCGTCTTCGAACTCGGACCTGTGGTTCTCCGGCAGATATGCCACCAGCATTTCCTTGATAAGGGCAGGGCTTTTGGATTCCCGGATCTGCATCACGCCATCAATGATCAGGGTCTGGTTCAGTTCATCGGCGTCGAATTTGGCATCAAGCTTGTCAACCAAAGGCAAGAAGACGACGTTCGCCAAAAGTGCTCCGTAAAGTGTTGTCAGAAGCGCTACTGCCATGGATGGACCTATTGCGGCCGGGTCGTCCATGTTGGCCAGCATCTGGACCAGTCCGATCAGCGTGCCGATCATTCCGAAGGCCGGTGCCGAGTCGCCCAGAGCCTTGAACACCCTTCGTCCTTCGGACAGGCGCGACAACTGCAGGTCGCGCTCGCGCTCCATTGATTCGCGGATAAACGCCTGCTCATAGCCATCTGCGATGTACTGCACGCCTTTGGCAAGGACCGGATCGGAGACATCGACGTTTTCCAGGCCGAGCGGTCCGGTTTTGCGGACAATCTCGCCAAGATGCGCAATTTCCGCGATCAGATCTCTGGGAGTAGTGCTTTTTCCTGCCAGCGCAACCCTGGACCCGGTCTTGAACGCCGTCGTGATGTCGGAAAGCTGAAACCGCACCAAAGTCGCAGCAGACGCACCTCCGAACACGATCAGAACGGCTGGCAAATCAATGAATTGCGCAAAACTGCCGCCGATAAAGACTGCCGTGATCACAATCACGAACGCGCCGATAATCCCAATAAGCGTCGCAATATCCATACCGCACACCAGCTAGCTTGTCCGGAGATGTCCGGCCAGACCTGAGCATTGTAAAAGGGCTGAAACTAATCAAACCCTAACCGCACATCCAAAACCTGCGGTTTAGGGTTCAAAATTAACAGTTCCTTAGAGCCGGAGTAAAGGTGTTTGCGGGTTATGCGGCACCTATCCGAAGCAAGTCGTGCAAATGGATGATCCCGATTGGCCGGTTGTCCTCCACGACGAAAACCGACGTGATCTGGGTCGCGTTGACAAGCTCCAGAATGGCTGCCGAAAACATGTCTTCGGAGACGGCTTTCGGGTCTTTGGTCATGATCTCACCGACCGTCATTTCCAGAAAATTGGTTGAGATATGGCGGCGCAGGTCGCCATCTGTAATCACGCCGATCAAACGGTTCAGCTCGTCCGTAACCCCCAAAGCACCAAAGCCTTTTTGTGTCATCAGAACAAGGCCGTCCCGCATCGGAGTGTTCGCATGTGCCAAGGGCAAGGAAGTGCCGGAATGCATGATATCTTTTGCGGTTTTCAAGCTTGCGCCCAATCGCCCGCCGGGATGAAAGGTGCGGAAATCCTGAGCGGTGAAACCGCGCGATTCTAAAAGCGCTATCGCCAAGGCATCGCCAATTGCGAGCTGCACAATGGCAGAGGTCGTCGGTGCCAAACCATGAGGACAGGCCTCGGTCACGTTGGGCAATTTCAAAACAACATCGGATGCCTTGCCGAGGGTACTGTCCGCCCGCGATGTGATCGCGATCAACGGAACCTTGAAGCGCCGGGTATAGGCCACGATCCCGGCAAGTTCTTGTGTTTCACCGGACCAAGACAGGGCAATTACAACGTCTTCCTCAGTGATCATCCCGAGATCACCGTGGTTCGCTTCACTGGCATGCACAAAATTGGCCGGTGTCCCGGTCGAAGCGAGTGTCGCGGCCAGCTTGGTACCAATGTGACCACTCTTGCCGATGCCGGATATAATCACCCGGCCAGTGATCTTGGAGATAAGCTCGACGGCTTGGACAAATGGACCAGACAAACCGTCTTTGAGCGCAGCTCGCAGGGCACTCAATCCCGCGACTTCCGTTTCCAATGTCCGTTCAGCTGATACCAGACTCTGAAATTCGCGCGTCATTTCATACTCACGCTGCTCAACTGCAAAGGGATCTACCATCCGAACGTCTCTCTGAAATCAATTTAAATCATCTAATCCAGTCTCTACGCCCGGCATGCTTTTGTATCAAGTGTCGAGACAATGCAGGCTGTTGTATTTTCGGGGGAGTGTGGCTTTGGCAACATGGTCAGAAACCGTTGGTTAACGATGTTTTGCGAGGCTGGCCGGAGGCGACGAGATGTCTAAAGGTTGCTGACGGACCAAGAATGCTACAGGTGTTGCACATTGCCAATGTCGATTTTGGAGTGTTGTGCCTTGAGGCTGATGCTGCGGAAACTCTGGCCCTGAACACTCGGAACGGAGGTCTGATAGGCAACAAGCTCGACTGACCGGAAAATGCTCAAGTTGGAAATGATTGCGCCGACATTGCAGGAACTAGTCCCCTTGATTTGCTCTTGCAAAAAGAACGCGTAATTTGAGACGCAGTATACCGTCCGAACTGTTGGCAGTGCAGAATTAAATTGCGGCTACACGTCCATCACATTCGAAGCCGGATTCAGGAGACGGCATTGAGTTTTGTCATGATTTCGCCGCTGAAAACTGACAAAAGCCGATCACATCTTGCGTCGGCTTCACATCAATGGGCAGCAGGAGGCCTTGGATGAAGAGTTGTGAGGTATCAGGTCAAATGCCCCGAAAAGATGCGCGCGTTTCAGCTTTGGCGCGCGGCCTTCGTATCGCGGTCATTCTCGCCTGTGGTGTGGGAGCATTCGCCGAAAACGCTTTTGCCGATCCAAGATTCGACCGGTTTGTCGCTGACTTCTGGCCGACAGCGCGGTCTGCGGGAATTTCAAGTCAAACTTATAATCACGTATTCTCGGGAATGGAGCCTGACAGCGATACTTTGCGGCTGATGAACAAGCAGTCGGAGTTCGTCAAGCCGATCTGGGAATACCTCGAATCTGCTGTTTCCGATACGCGGGTGGAACGTGGCCGCGAGCTTCTGGTCGAATATGACCGCGCTCTGAGAAACATCGAGGCGCGATATGGAGTTGATCGTGAGGCGGTCCTCGCAATCTGGGGCATGGAGACCAATTATGGTGGCTTCATGGGGCGTCACAACGTAATCCAGGCGCTGGCAACGCTGGCATATGCAGCTCCCCGCCGTCAGGAGTTCTGGCGGCGTGAATTGGTTACCGCCTTGTCCATCGTACAGGCTGGGCATGTGCGTTTTGAAGACATGGAAGGTTCCTGGGCCGGGGCCATGGGACATACCCAATTCATGCCATCAAGCTGGAAGGCCTATGCGGCGGATTATGATGGCGACGGCCGGCGCGACATTTGGACTTCAGTGGAAGATGCGCTTGCCTCCACAGCATACTATTTGAAAAAGCACGGATGGCAGACTGGCAAAACGTGGGGCTACGAAGTGAGCCTCCCCGCCGGGTTTGATTTTACCCTTGCCGATGACGACACCACATTGACATTGGCAGAGTGGCGGCGGCGCGGCATTACCCGCGCCAATGGCGCAGGGTTTCCACGTCCCGATGACCGGGCTGTTCTTGTCATGCCAGCAGGGGTCAACGGTCCCGCATTCTTGATGTTGCGGAATTTTTACGTGATCAAGCGATATAACAATGCGACCGCCTATGCGTTGGCCGTTGGGCATCTTGCAGACCGTATCATTGGCGGCGGACCGCTGGCGTCCGACTGGTCACGCGAACACTTGCCGCTCAATCGCTCGGAAACAGCGGAATTGCAGCAAGCTCTCAACCGGCGGGGGTTCAATGTCGGAGACGTCGATGGCAGGGTCGGTCCGGCAACCCGGCGAGGCATCCGGGCCTATCAGCGCGCGCGTGGATTAATCCCGGACGGCTATCCTTCGGTCGTATTGCTGGCCAAAATCAGACGCGACAGCTAAACTGTACCTGGATTTCAGCAGTGTCCGGGTTGGGTTGTGAAAAGAGTGCTTCGGAAACTGGCGTCATTTGCCGTTGCGGTTTGCATGACCGCTGCGGTCGTTCTTGTTGCGCCAGCTCTGATCGCCAGCCCGGCGGAGGCACAAGGGGTCGGAGAACGCCTTCAACGGATAAATCCTTTCAGGCCGATTATAAAGATGCTCACGCGGGAACCGCGACGGGTTGAACGGCGCATTCCGGCTCAGCAAAGGCCGGCACGCAGTTCCGCGCCGCGTGCGGAGCGGCGCGTTTCCACTGCGCCACCCGTTTTTGTGGAAGTGCCCAAGGACGAGAATGCCGGTGTCATCCTTGTTGTCGGAGATCGAATGGCACGTGGGCTGGAAGCCGGGTTGCGCTACGATTTTTCTGACCAGCCAAACGTCCGGACAGACCCGCTCACCGAAGATGAACAGGGCTTTGCCGGCGCCGAACCGGCCGACTGGATCGCCAAGACACTGGCTCGCATTCGCGGAGCGGATGTCAAGGCTGTTGTCGTGATGATCGGGCGGGCAGATCTGGACAAACCGTTTCCCGGAGATCCGGAAATCGGCTATGCGTCCGCCGGTTGGTTTTCCGAATATGAACGCAAGCTTGAAAATCTGGTCCGGGCGATCCGCCGGGAGCGGTTGCCTGTGGTCCTTGTGGGCATGCCACCAACAGGAGCCGATCGGGTCAATCTGGTTTTCGAGAAGCTGAATGTTTTGAGCGAGCTTCAGACATCGGATTCCCGGGTTCGTTATATTGATATCTGGGATGTCTTTTTAGACGATGAAAGCGGATACAGTTCCTTCGGGCCGGATGTTGACGGCAAGCGCACCCGGCTCAGAACAAAAAACCAGATTGATTTTTCCTGGGCGGGATATCGGAAGGTCGCCTTTTTTGTCGAGCGCGAGTTGTCCAGGCTTTTGGGAGGCTACGGAGGTCTTGCGTTCGAAGGCATCGAAGATGATCCCGACTTTATCGTCTTGACCGGACGCACGTCATCTCCGGAAGTCGAGCTTCTCGGCGCCGACCTACAAACACCAGATGCGGACCGGGAAACGCTTGGCTACAAGTTTCTGATCGAAGGGCAGCCCTTGCCCCAGGTGCCCGGCCGGGTCGATAACGCGATCCGTCTCCCTGGCGAGCCATTGCCGTCCGGCTTGTGAAAAAGGCGGCTTGCGCCGCCTTTGCCTGTTCCAGAATTGTGGCTGTCTTCAGCGCGGCAAGTTGGTGGAACCCATCAGGAATTCATCAACTGCACGTGCGGCTTGCCGGCCTTCGCGAATGGCCCACACAACAAGGGACTGTCCGCGGCGCACGTCTCCGGCTGCAAACACCTTGTCGATGCTGGTCTTGTAGTTTTCAGTGTCGGCCTTGACGTTTGTCCGGCCATCGAGTTCGAGCTTGCCATCGGCCTGCGCGATATACGTCTCCAGCAACGGCCCTGAAAAGCCGATGGCCGCCAGCACCAGATCTGCGCGCAAGATAAACTCCGTCCCCTCGATCGGGCGGCGGTTTTCGTCCACGCGGGCGCATTTGACGCCTGTGACGTGACCGTCTTCCCCGACGAGGGCAAGCGTTGCTGCGGAGAACTCGCGTTCGGCCCCTTCTGCCTGAGAGGAGGATGTGCGGAACTTGGTTGGCCAATAGGGCCAGATCGTCAGCTTGTCTTCCTTGACAGGAGGGATCGGACGGATATCGAGCTGGGTGACCGACAAGGCCCCCTGACGGAATGATGTGCCCACGCAGTCGGAAGCCGTATCACCGCCGCCGATAACAACCACATGCTTGCCGCCAGCCCAGATTGGTGCAGCGTCGCCTTCGGGTTCTCCGCCAACACGGCGGTTTTGCTGGACGAGATAGTCCATGGCCCAGTGGCAGCCTTCCAGTTCCATGCCGCCGACACCCGGATCGCGGGGGCGTTCGGCACCGGCGCACAGGATCACCGCATCATGGCGTTCTGCCAATTCATCAAGCGATACGTTTACGCCGACATTCACCCCGTAGTGGAAGGTGACGCCTTCCGCCTCAAGCTGGACGACACGCCGGTCGATATAGTGCTTTTCCATCTTGAAGTCCGGAATGCCGTAGCGCAGCAGGCCGCCCGCCTTGGGTTCGCGCTCGTACAGGTGGACGGTATGACCAGCCCGGGCAAGCTGTTGCGCCGCCGCCATACCGGCGGGACCTGCACCGATGATTGCGACTGCCTTGCCGGTTTTCGTTGCTGACGGTTCAGGGACGATCCAGCCTTCCTTGAAGCCCTTATCGGCGATGGCCTGCTCAATGCTTTTGATGTTCACCGGCACATCTTCAAGGTTGAGCGTGCAGGCCTCTTCACACGGTGCCGGGCAGATCCGCCCGGTAAACTCCGGGAAATTGTTGGTCGAATGCAGGTTCTGCAGCGCCAGATCCCAGTCGCCCTGATAGACCAGATCATTCCAGTCCGGGATCTGGTTGTTGACCGGGCAGCCGGTTGGGCCGTGGCAGAAGGGGATGCCGCAATCCATGCAGCGGGCGGCCTGATTGGCCACCTCGCCATCGTTCAAGGGAATCGTGAACTCCCGGAAGTGGCGGATGCGGTCGGACGCCGGCTGATATTTTTGCTCCTGGCGGTCAATTTCCAAAAAACCGGTAACCTTGCCCAAGGTAACCTCCTCAATTCTTAATCCTCAGGTCGGCTGCAATCCGGCGGCGGGCGCCGGAGAGCCGTGCGTGCTGTCGTCGTTTCTGAGTTACTCGGCCGCGACCATGCCAAGGCGCTGCTCTTCCATTTCGCGCAAGGCCCGCCTGTATTCAAGCGGCATCACCTTGACAAATTTCGGCCGGTAACTTGCCCAATTGTCCAGGATCTCCTGAGCGCGCGTGGAGCTCGTCAGTTTGACATGGTTGGACAGCAACCTGCGCAAGCGTTCATCGTCATGTCTGGTCATGTCCGCCGACACGTCAACCCGGCCCTTGTGTTCAATGTCGCCGCCATGGTGATGAAGCTCCTCAAGGAGATCATCTTCCTCACTGACGGGTTCAAGGTCGACCATGGCAAGGTTGCATCGGCTGCCAAAACTGCCGTCTTCGTCCAGAACATAAGCGATGCCGCCCGACATGCCTGCGGCGAAGTTCCGGCCGGTCTGGCCGATCACGACAACCACGCCGCCGGTCATGTATTCGCAGCCATGATCGCCAACGCCTTCGACAACCGCCATTGCTCCGGAGTTTCGAACCGCGAACCGCTCGCCGGCAACACCGCGGAAGTAGCATTCGCCTTCCGTCGCGCCGTACAGAACCGTGTTTCCGACGATGATCGAATTTTCGGGAACGATCCGGGCGTTTTCAGGAGGCCGCACGATCAGCCGCCCGCCTGACAGGCCCTTGCCGACATAGTCATTGGCATCGCCCTGCAGGTTGAAGGTCACCCCTCTGCCGACAAACGCACCGAAGGCCTGACCGGCTGTTCCCTTGAGATTGATTGTCAGAGTGTCAATCGGAAGAGCCTTTTGGCCGTAGCGCTTGGCGATCTCTCCCGACAGCATGGCACCGACCGAGCGATCCACGGAACAGATCGTTTCTTCGATCACGGTCGGTTCCTTGTGATCCAGAGCAGGAGCCGCCGCCGCGATCAGACGCCTGTCGAGGATATCGTCAATCGGGTGTTGCTGGCGTTCGGTCCAGCGGATTTCTTCCGGATTTGCATCCGGCTTGAAGAAGATCCGGGAGAAGTCGAGACCCTTCGCCTTCCAGTGGGCAATCGCCGCGTTCTTGTCGAGGAACTCGGAGCGGCCGATGATCTCGTCGAGCCTGGAAACCCCGAGTGCGGCCATCAGTTCGCGCAGCTCTTCGGCCACAAAGAAGAAGTAGTTGACCACATGCTCCGGAGTACCCTTGAAGCGCTTGCGCAGGACCGGATCCTGGGTCGCGATGCCGACCGGGCAGGTGTTGAGATGGCATTTGCGCATCATCAGGCAGCCTGCGGCAATCAGCGGCGCCGTGGAGAAGCCGAACTCGTCCGCCCCCAGAAGCGCGCCGACCAGAACGTCGCGGCCCGTGCGCAGACCACCATCGACCTGAAGCGCCACGCGGGAACGCAAGCCGTTCAAGACCAGTGTCTGCTGGGTTTCGGCCAGGCCGATTTCCCAAGGGCTGCCAGCATGCTTGATCGAGGTCAGCGGCGAAGCGCCTGTGCCGCCGTCATAGCCGGAAACGGTGATGTGATCCGCACGTGCCTTGGCAACGCCGGCCGCAACGGTGCCGACGCCGATTTCGGAGACGAGCTTGACCGAAATATCGGCTGCCGGATTGACGTTCTTCAGGTCGTAGATCAGCTGTGCCAGATCCTCGATCGAATAGATGTCATGGTGCGGTGGCGGCGAGATCAGGCCGACGCCTGGTGTCGAGTGACGAACCTTGGCAATCACCGCATCGACCTTGTGGCCGGGCAGCTGACCGCCCTCGCCGGGCTTGGCACCCTGGGCGACCTTGATCTGGATCATGTCGGAATTGACAAGGTATTCGGTCGTCACGCCGAACCGGCCCGAAGCCACCTGCTTGATCGAGGAGCGGGCCGGGTTCGAGGAGCCATCCGGCAGCGGATTGAACCGCTCCAGTTCCTCGCCGCCTTCACCGGTGTTGGACTTGCCGCCGATCCGGTTCATGGCAATCGCCAGCGTGGTATGGGCCTCGCGCGAGATGGATCCGAACGACATGGCCCCGGTGACAAAGCGCTTGACGATGTCTTCGGCGGGCTCAACCTCGGAAAGATCAATTGGCGCGCGGCCAAGTTCTTCCGCGCTTTTCAGCCGGAACATGCCCCGGATCGCATAGCGGCCACTTTCCTCGTTCACGAGTTTGGAAAACTCGCGATAGGTATCGGGCAGCTTGGAGCGGACAGCATGCTGAAGCACGGCGATGGAGTCCGGGGTCCACATGTGGCTTTCGCCCCGGATCCGGTAAGCATAGTCGCCACCAATGTCGAGCGAGCGGCGCAGGATCGCTGCATCTCCGAAAGCGGCCCGGTGACGCTCAACCGTTTCGAGGGACACTTCTTCAAGCCCGATTCCCTCGATCTGGGTGCCGGTGCCGAAGAAGTACTGGTTGACGAATTCGGTCGACAGACCCACCGCATCGAAGATCTGTGCGCCGCAATAGGACTGGTAGGTCGAGATGCCCATCTTGGACATGACCTTCAGGATCCCCTTGTCGATCGACTTGATGTAGCGGGCGACCACTTCTTCGGCTACGACCTGCTCGGGGAAGTCCATTTCCTCATGGAGCGACATCAGGGTTTCGAAGGCGAGATAGGGGTTGATCGCTTCGGCACCGTAGCCTGCCAGCACACAGAAGTGATGAACTTCGCGTGCTTCCCCGGTTTCAACGACAAGACCAACCGATGTCCTGAGCCCCTTGCGGATCAGGTGATGGTGAACCGCAGCCGTTGCCAGAAGTGCGGGGATCGCAATCCGGGTCCGGTTGATCAGCCGGTCGGACAGGATGATGATGTTGTATCCGTCCAGAACAGCCTTTTCCGCCTTGGCAGACAATTCAGCAAGCGCGGATTCCATGCCATCCGCACCGCGATCAGCGGAATAGGTGATGTCGAGCGTCTTGGCCGAGAACTGGTTGTCTGCGATGTCGCCGATTGCCCGGATCTTTTCCAGATCATCATTGGTCAGGATCGGCTGACGGACCTCGAGACGCTTGCGTGTCGAAAGCCCCTTCAGGTCAAACAGGTTCGGCCGTGGTCCGATGAAGGACACGAGGCTCATGACCAGTTCCTCGCGGATCGGATCGATCGGCGGGTTGGTCACCTGTGCGAAGTTCTGCTTGAAATAGGTGTAAAGCAGCTTCGACTTGTCGGAGAGCGCGGAGATCGGGGTGTCTGTTCCCATCGATCCGATGGCTTCCTGACCGATGGTGGCCATCGGCTGCATCAGGAGCTTGATGTCTTCCTGCGTGTAGCCAAAGGCCTGCTGGCGGTCGAGCAGGGCCTCGCCTGCAACCGGCGCACGGCCGCGCACCGCCGGCATGTCCTCAAGCACGATCTGCGAACGGTGCAGCCAGTCCTTGTAAGGGTTTGCCGTCGACAGCTGGCGCTTGATCTCGTCATCGGAAACGATGCGGCCCTCTTCCATGTCGATCAGCAGCATGCGGCCCGGCTGCAGACGCCACTTCTGGACGATCTGTTCTTCCTTGACCGGCAAGACGCCGACTTCCGAAGACATGATCACGTAGCCTTCGTCGGTCACGATATAACGCGCGGGGCGCAGACCGTTGCGGTCGAGCGTTGCGCCGATCTGGCGGCCATCGGTAAAGGCCACGGCGGCAGGGCCGTCCCACGGCTCCATCAGGGCTGCATGATACTCGTAGAAGGCGCGGCGGTTGTCATCCATCAGCGGGTTGCCGGCCCAGGCTTCCGGGATCAGCATCATCGCCGCATGGGCCAGCGAGTAACCGCCCATGGTGAGGAATTCCAGCGCATTGTCGAAACAGGCCGTATCGGACTGTCCTTCATAGGAAATCGGCCAAAGCTTGGAGATATCGTCTCCGATCAGCGCCGAGGACACCGACGCCTGACGCGCTGCCATCCAGTTTACATTGCCACGCAGCGTGTTGATCTCGCCATTATGCGCGACCATACGATAGGGGTGCGACAGGTCCCAGGACGGGAATGTGTTGGTGGAGAACCGCTGGTGTACCAGGGCAAGTGCCGAGGTGAACAGCTCGTCTTTCAGGTCATTATAATAGGCACCGAGCTGATAGGCGAGGAACATGCCCTTGTACACAATGGTGCGGCTCGACATCGAAACGATATAAAAGCCATGGTCGACGGCATCGGTTTCGGCGCGAACAGTGTTCGAAATCACCTTGCGCAGCACATAGAGGCGGCGTTCGAACGCGTCCTGATCTTCAGTCTCGGCCCTCTTGATAAAGACCTGTTTGGAAACCGGTTCGGTGGCAGCGATGTCCGGGGCTTTCGACAGGCTCGAATTGTCGACCGGTACGTCGCGCCATCCGATCAGCGACTGGTTTTCCTGGGAAATCACACGTTCGACAATCTCGAGGCACTTGGCCCGCAGGTCGCCGGACTGGGGCAGGAACAGGAACCCGACCCCGTAGTGCCCGGATTCCGGCAGCGTTACGCCTTGTTGGGACAGCTGACCGGCAAAGAAGTCGTGGGGGATTTGTACCAGCATCCCCGCACCATCGCCCATCAGCGGGTCGGCTCCAACAGCGCCCCGGTGGGTAAGGTTTTCAAGGATTTGCAGGCCGTCGGCAACAACACGATGAGACTTCTCGCCCTTCATGTGCGCAATAAAGCCGACGCCGCAGGCATCATGTTCCTTGGACGGGTTATAGAGCCCGTTTTCAGTGGCAGCGTTACGTCGTTTGGCAAGAGCTGTCGGCAATACGGCCGTTTTGTCCGTATTCAATGCCCCGGCCTGCAATGCGGTGCTGGTCGTCAGCTCTGTCATATTCATAAGCGCCCTCATAGTTCCCACTGATTGCCTCGGTTTGGGCGGTCGGGTTGCGTTCGGGTCGCATCTCGTCAGAGATGCGGCTCGTGCGACGACCCTGGCCTCAAGCCTCGGCTCTGTCGAAGTTTTCAGCGGATCTGTCCAAACCGGTGATCCGCTTTGTTGCCGCAGCAGGTAATCCGGCCGGATACCGCTGCCTCCCCAAGGCTGCCGTTCAAGATCCTCCCTGGCTGCCCCGTTTCACTGTTCTCGCCACCCGTGATCTGTTCTTGTTGTCCGGGCGGTAAAGGGACAGTGATCCTGTCCTATTCCGAGTGGCGCGACCATGCCAGATTTGGAAACCATGGGCAAGAGCGATTATCCACCGGCGAATTATAAATGTTTCATCCGGAGAGTGACAATCGGTCTTTATGGTTCGTTTGACCTTACGTTTTGCAACAATCTTTCACGTGTGACGTTGAGGTCAACCGGGCCTCGCGTTTTGGTCACATGCGTTTGATTTCACATTGAACTTCCAACTGATCATTTTCGGAATGTGGTCCGGCGCCCGAAAGCGTCACGCCACCAAGTCGAATATAGGAACTTATCCAAGGTAGAGGAGTGGAAAAAATGAAGCATAAGGCTATGTCCGCCGCCATTGTTGCCGGTGCTGTGGCAACGGCTGTTGCCGGTTTGACAGCTTCAACAGCAGCAAACGCGCAAGCCAAGGAAAAATGCTATGGCGTCTCCCTGAAAGGCCAGAATGACTGCAAGGCTGGTGCGGGAACGACATGCGCTGGCACGTCCACGGTCGATTATCAGGGCAATGCTTGGACACTTGTTCCTAAAGGCACTTGCACGGCCATGGCATTGCCGGGAGACCGCAAGGGTTCCCTGACCGAACTGAACCGCGACCTGCCGGAAGCCTGATCACACAGCCTGTTCATGTGTTCCCGCATGACAGTGTAATCAGTGAGCCGGGCCATGAGGCCCGGTGCACCGGTTCCCGATCAATAGACTGAACACGGGCTACGGTTGGGCCGTGCTATGACCCAGATTTCTCAATTGAACACCCGCACGCGCATTGCAAGTCCGGTTCCCTGCCGGGCTGGTGCGGGCTTAAAGCCTGAACATGTGCCGGAAATTCTGGAAACCCGTGCGGATATCGGGTTTTTCGAAGTGCATGCGGAAAACTACATGGGAGCCGGAGGCCTGCCGCATCGCCAACTGGAAGCGATCCGGTCGGAATATCCCCTGTCCCTGCATGGTGTCGGGCTGTCCATCGGCGGAGACGGACCGCTCGACAAGGCACATCTTGCCCGGCTCCGGGAGCTCAACCGCCGATATGAACCGGGTCTGTTTTCAGAACATCTTGCATGGTCAACCCATGACACGGTGTATCTGAACGACTTGCTGCCGGTTGCCTACAATCGCAAAACGCTGCTCCGGGTCTGTGATCACATCGACGCGGTTCAGGAGGCGGTCGGGCGTCGGATGCTGCTCGAGAACCCTTCGACATATGCCGCATTCCGCCAAAGCGACATGAGTGAACTTGCCTTTTTGCGCGAAATCGTGACCCGGACAGGCTGCGGCTTGCTTCTGGACGTGAACAATGTGCACGTCTCTTGCGTCAATCATCAAGGTTCTGCGGAAGACTATCTGGCTGAGTTCCCTCTTTACGCGGTCTGCGAAATTCATTTGGGCGGCCATGCACCCGATGTGGATGATGAGGGTCGGCCGCTACTGATTGATGCCCATGACCGCGAGGTCGACGAGGCAGTCTGGAAACTCTATCAGGACGTGGTTGCGAACCTCGGTGCAACGCCGACATTGATCGAGTGGGACAATGATGTCCCGTCATGGCCTGTGCTCTTTAAAGAAGTCCGGCGGGCCGAGACTGTCCTTGAAACGTCCAGGCGTCAGGTGCTGCACAATGCCGGCTGACCCGCGACTGCATATGGATCAATCCGATTTCGCCGCAGCTTTGCTCGACCCTGAAAGACATATGCCGGAAGGCGTTATCGGTCCCGGTGGCAAGCCGGCTCCCAAACGGTTTAACGTTTACCGCAACAATGTTCTGGTGAGCCTGATTGACGCTCTGTCCCAGACTTTCCCGGCTATCATGGAACTTCTCGGGGAAGAGTATTTCCGGGCACTCGCCAAGGCTTTCATTGCCCGGCACCCGCCCGAATCGCCGGTGCTGATGTGGTACGGTGCGGCATTTCCCGGGTTCGTGGAGGCGTTTCCGCCGCTGGCGGACTATCCGTATCTTGCAGATGTCGCGCGGCTGGAGTGGCTCTGGGTGGAAGCCTATCACGCTGAAGACCGGGCGGTGCTGAACCCGATGCGCCTTGCGGAAATTGATCCCGGTGACATTGGTCATTTGACTTTTGAGCGCCATCCGGCGGCCGCTTGCCTGGCCTCCCGGTGGCCGGTCTTGTCCTTGCTGAGGGCCAACCGCTTCGAGCGGGACGCGCCGCCGGAGATAGATCTGTCCTGCGCGGAAGCCGTTTTGGTGTCCCGGCCGGATGTTGATGTCCAGCTGTCCTTGTTGCCGCCTGGGGGGGCTGCGTTCTGGGATGCGCTAGCATCAGGTCAGACTCTGCAGAATTCCGCAATCCATGCGGAGCAGAATGTGAAAGAATTCAACCTTGAGCAGTCGTTTCAGAGTGTTCTAGGGTCGGAAGCGCTGACAGGTTTTCGCCTTCCGGATCGGGACGGCTAATAAATTGTCGAGTGGAAGTGGGAGTGCTTTATGTCTGCCTTGATCAATTTTCTTATTCGGCTCTATTGGGGAATTTTCGGTGGCCTTGAACGTTTGACGAGCGGCTGGTTTCTGGGATTGGCTGCAAGGTTGGTCTTTGCGTCGATCCTTCTCGTTTTTTTCTGGAACTCGGCTCTGACAAAAATCGGAGCGGGTTTTTTTGGCTTTTTGGCCCCAAGCACGGGGGCATATGCGCAAATGTTCCCGCAACTCATGGAACAGGTCAGCTATGATACGAGCCAGATCGCATTTTTTCCGTATGGCTTGATTGTGCTTCTTGGGACCTGGGGTGAGTTGGTTCTGCCGATCCTCGTGGTGGTGGGTCTGTTCACCCGGGCGGCCAGCCTCGGTATGATCGTCTTTATTTGTGTGATGACATATGTCGACATCACCGGACATGGGGTCGATGCCAAGACCATCGGAGCCTTCTTTGATGGCGATCCCTACAGCATCATTTCGGATGACCGGCTGCTGTGGTGCTTTGTGCTGCTGGTACCGATGCTGAAAGGCCCGGGTGTGATTTCGGTCGACGCCTTGCTGGGGCATTTCTATCGCAAAGGGCCGCGCGGCGTCTGAGCGCAAAAACCGGCTTGTGGCTCTGCGGCAATGCTGCGAAAAACCGGGCCATGAACTTTGCAAGCGATAATTGGTTCGGCGCCACGCAGCCTGTCATGGATGCTCTGGCCCGGCATAACAACGGTGCTGCCCCGGCCTACGGTGCGGACCGGCTCACCCGGTCCGTAACGGATCGTTTCAGCGAGATCTTCGAACGGGACGTGGCGGTGTTTTTTATTGGCACCGGATCGGTCGCGAATGCATTGGCACTCGCGGCCTACGCCAGGCCCGGCGGTGCGGTCTTTTGCCATCGCAACGCCCACATTCAGGTCGATGAATGCAATTGTCCGGAGTTCATGTCCGGCGGTAGCAAGCTGGTGTCTGTTCCGGGGCAAAACGGCAAGATAGCGGCGGACGATTTGCGCAAGGCCATGGCGGCCTTCCCAGATGGTGTCGTCCATCATGGGCAGGTTGCAGGAATTTCGATCACACAGGCAACGGAATCGGGAACTGTCTACACTCTAGACGAGATCGCAAACCTGAAGGAGGTGGCGCGAGAGCGCGATGTGCCTCTTCACATGGATGGTGCGCGGTTTGCCAATGCGCTCGTCTCCCTGAACACGTCGCCTGCGGACATGACCTGGAAATCCGGTGTGGACGTGTTGTCCTTCGGGGCAACGAAAAACGGCTGCTGGTGCGCGGAGGCTGTCGTCTTCTTTGATCTTCACGCGGCACGCGGATTTGAGTATTTCCGCAAGCGCGCCGGTCATCTGTTTTCCAAGAGCCGGTTCATCGCGGCACAATTCGACGGGTATTTTTCAGAGGATCACTGGCTGGAAACCGCCCGTCATGCCAATGCGATGGCGACCCGTCTTGCAGCCGGAATACGTTCTGCTGGAGGGCGCACGGCCTGGCCGGTCGAGGCCAATGAAGTGTTTCCCATTTTAGACAAAAGCCGGTTTTCGGCTCTTCAAGCCGCCGGCGCGCAGCTCTACGAATGGCCAGCCGATGATTTGCCGGAAGAGCAAAAGCCTGCTGCTGATGAGACCTGTCTGCGGATGGTCACCAGTTTCGCCACCACCGATGCCGAAATAGATGCCTTTCTTGGCGTTCTTTCCGAAGACAAATCCGGATAGTTGCAGGTTTGCGGTACTCGCCAGCAAAAAGGCGCCCGAATTTTCGGGCGCCAACTCATGTGTATCTTTGCCTACAGGCCTTTAATGAGCCTTGGTCTCGATCTGTTTCTGAGCGCCTGAGCCGATTTCGATCTTGCGGGGCTTCATCGCTTCGGGAAGCTCGCGCACAAGGTCAATGTGCAAGAGGCCGTTTTCGAGATTGGCGCCGTCCACACGCACATGTTCGGCAAGCTGGAACCGGCGTTCGAAAGTCCGGGACGCGATTCCGCGGTACAGGACTTCGCGGCCATCATCGTCTTCAGCTTTTTCACCCTTGACGGTGAGAACGTGTTCCTTGGCCTCGACAGTTAAGTCCTTGTCACCGAAACCGGCAACAGCCATCGTGATGCGATAGGCGTTTTCGCCTGTGCGTTCGATATTGTAGGGAGGATAGCTCGGAGTATCCGATCCAGCTGAATCAAGCATGGAAAACAGCCGGTCAAATCCAACGGTCGAGCGATAGAGTGGGGTAAAGTCGAAATGACGCATTTTGATTGTCCTCTTCTTTGAGCAACAAGGTTTAAGCGTTAGGTTCCCGAAGCTCCCCCTAGTCCACGGCGGGAGATCGAGTGGCGCAGACCCGTCTGGCATCCGCAAACTACAGATGGGTGTGCCCGTTTTTTCTTTCAAGAGGTTTTTTGACAGGTGTGGTCCGGGAACGTGAACCGCACATGAACAAGTCTTTCCGGTCCCGTTCAAAGGCCGGATGCCATCTTCCTGAGCATCGCTGGCAGGTTGGCCGGCCGTTGCAGGGGAGAAGAATGATGAACTGTTCAAAATCGGTGTTTTCGGGTTCGGTTGCAGCAGGTCTTGTAGCGCTTGCACTCCTGATGTCCGGTCCGGCTCAGGCGGATGTGCAAGGCATTCGGGGTGCCAAACAACAGCAAGCCATCATGGATGTTGACTACCGGCGTGGAGGTGAGCGTGGCTGGTATGCCGGGCCGGGCTGGCACTATGAGCGCTTGAAGCCCCGGCAGGTTCGCCGCAGTCTCCGCCACCGGGGTTTCCGGAAAATCGAAATCCTGGACCGTAAACGAAGTGTCTACATCGTTCGTGCGCGTGGCTGGCGCGGTCATCCCGTGAGGATGGTGGTCGATGCCCACAACGCTGAAATCCTGCGGATGCGTCCGGTTGGAAAGAGGCGTCATTGGTGAGGTAAGTGAAGCAGGCTCGCAATCATGCGGCGTGCTTTGGTGTTGTGATGCCGGACAAGGGCCGTTATTTATCGAAAGCAATAGTGGATAGCGGTCCGATTACGCATGAGCCTGGTTCACCATCCCGATAATCCGGTTCCTCCCGGGGCGACGTCCGGTCTTGTGAAGACCCCGGATGGCGTCTCGCTGCGGTTTGCGCATTGGCCGGCTTTGGGTGGCAGACGCAAGGGCACAGTGACCTTGCTTCAGGGCCGCGCAGAGTTCATCGAAAAGTATTTCGAGATGGTTTCAGACCTGCGGGCACGTGGTTTCGCCGTGGTGGCGTTTGATTGGCGCGGGCAGGGTGGTTCCGATCGGTTGTTGAAGAACCGCTGGAAAGGGCATGTGCCGGATTTTGCAAAGTACCGCGAAGATCTTCGTACCATTTTGAGGGACGTGTCTCTGGCAGAGTATGCGGGGCCGCACTATGCGCTGGCGCATTCCACCGGTGGGGCGGTTTTGCTGTCGGATACGCAGCGGTTGCGCACACTGCTTGATCGGGCGGTGATTTGCGCGCCGCTTACCGGATTGCCCGATTTTGGAATTGTCGTAGGTTTGCACCGGTCGGCAAGAATGGTCGTAAAGTGGATCAGCCTTGGGCTCTTGGGGCGAGCCAGGACACCGGAAGGCTTGGACAGTGCCTTGACCGTTTCTGAGAGGCTGGCGTTTTTTATGGCCCGGTGTCTGTATTGGGCTGGTCTTGGGCGTTTTTTCGTTCCTGGAGGCAATTCAAACGTACTTGTTCCATATGACGAGAACAAGCAAACCTCGGACCCGGTCCGGTTTCGGCGTTTTAACGGTGTTCTAGAAGCGCACCCTGAGCTGGGTATCGGGGCCCCGACAATCGGATGGTTGCATGCGGCTGCAAAAACGATCCGCTCTTTTAAAGCGCGTCAATTCGGGCCATCGGTTGTGTTGCCCTGCCTTGTTATTACGGCCGGCCACGACCGGATCGTTTCCACATCGGCGACCGAAGAGCTGTGTTCGCGCACGAAAAATGCCGGCTATCTCGAGATTGCCGGTTCTGAGCATGAAATCCTGATGGAGCAAGACCGCTTTCGCGAGCAGTTCTTCGCAGCCTTCGATGCGTTCATCCCGGGCGTAGAGATGGAAGCGGAATTGAAGGCATCAGGCGGTTCACAAGGCGGCTGATGCAAGCATTGTCAGAACCTTGTCATGCAAGCGCGGATCGCCGCTGGCAAGGATTTGTCCACCATCAGCGGGATTGCCACCTGTCCAGGTGGTGACAACGCCACCAGCCCCTTCAACGATCGGGACCAAGGCTACAATGTCATAGGGTTGCAGGCCGGATTCGATCACAAGATCCATTTGACCCGCTGCTACCATGCAGTAGCCGTAGCAGTCCGTCCCGTACCGGGCCAATTTGACCTTAGATTCCACGGCATTGTACCTGGGCCGTTCGGTGTTTGTGAAGAGATCCGGAGACGTCGTGCACATTACGGCGTCCTTCAGGTCGTCACATGGACGTGTGCCGAGCTCCCGGCTACCAATGGGGCCCTCGTACCATGCGCGTTGTGTGTCGCCGAAGTAGCGCTCGCCGACATAGGGCTGTGCCATCATGCCCAAATGCGGCTTTCCGTCTTTCTTGAGACCGACGAGTGTGCCCCATGTGGGCAAGCCGGTGATAAACGCCCGGGTGCCGTCGATCGGGTCCAGCACCCAGACATACTCGGCATCGAGGTTCTCGGAGCCGTGTTCCTCGCCAAGAATACCGTGACCGGGATAAACCTCGTTGATAAGCGTCCGGATGGCGGTTTCGCCGTTGCGATCTGCAACTGTGACCGGGTCGAAACCAGAGTCCAGTTTGTTCTCGACCGCGAAGCCCGAGCGAAAATGCGGCATGATTGCTTTCGAAGACGCATCGGCAAGCCGGACAAGAAACTCTGGTAAGCTATGTTCTTTCTGCATATCTGACATTTCTTTTTTGAATGGCTGACCGAGCTTTGGAATACTTTCGGCGCTTCTTGTACGAGAATTGCGTCCTTCAGCAATGACTATCCGGAAAATTGACGCGATTTGTATAACAAAAAGGCAGATTGCAAATAATTCATGCAGGTTAAATTAATGCTCAGACTTGACGTTTGTGCGCTGCGGTGCGAATTTGTTGCAGCGCGAAAGGATATGTGTCCTGGCTGCGCCGCCCTCCTTGGGCGTTTCCTCCCTAGACTCCGGCCGCCTCTTTTGAGTGCGGCCTTTTTTTTGGTTCCACAATTTATTCGGTTTATTCGGCGGCGATCGCTTCGGTGACGAAATCGGAGTCCGTTGTGGTGGTCAGCTCCATGACAAAGGCTCGAAGGTTTTTGGAGAGTTCCAAAAAGCCCGAGTGCGGGCGCTGTGTCGCCTCGTTCATGTAAAGACCCCGGTTGATTTCGATCTGGAGCGCGTGCAGCCCCCGTGCAGGCCGGCCATAGTGCTCCGTTATAAATCCGCCAGCATAGGGTTTATTGCGGCTGACCCTGTACCCGAGATCCTGCAGCAGCCCGGCGGCGAAATTCGTCAGGTCTTCGGAACAGCTCGTGCCGTACCGGTCACCGAGCACGAAATCGGGCCGGGTATTCGAAGACTGGCATTTCACCGAGGAGGGCATGGAGTGACAATCGATCAGGACCGCGTGGCCGAACGTGACATGTGTCTGTGCGAGCAGCCGCCGCAGCGCCGAGTGATAGGGCTTGTAGATGTCTTCCACACGGTTCAACGCCTCGGCGACCGGTAAGCGGTGCTTGTATATTTCCTGGTTCTCGCCAACCACCCGCGCGACAGTCCCCAAGCCGCCGGCAACACGGATAGAGCGGATGTTGGCATAGGATGGCAGCCGCCCGTCGAACATTTTCGGATCGAGTTCGTAGGGCTCGCGATTGACATCAAGATAGGCCCGGGGGAAATGCGCGCATAGGAGCGGGGCACCTATTTCGACCACGGATCGAAACAGATCATCGACATATGCGTCTTCCGAACGCCGGATGGAGACCTCATCCAGGCGCGAGGCTTCAAGGAAAGCGTCAGTATATTGCCTGCCTGAATGGGGGGAGTTGAATACGAAAGGCAGGTGCTGGTCTGCTGGGGAAAGGATCTCGAAAGCGGGTTGGCCGTTAAAATCGGCACGCGCGGTTTCGCCGGGCCGGTCGGAGTGGAGCTCATCAATCTGGTTTTCTGCCAAGACATGCCCTCTTTTGATATGGCACCATGGTGCCAAGAATTTCCCGGCCAGTCCACAAAAAGCAGAGCGAGGACCTGGATGGCTGAATTCACCCTATCTTTACTTAGGATTCAGACTATAACCGGCAAAGATCCAGCGGGGATCCCCACATTGCCGAACTTTCACAATTCGAAGCAAATGGTTGCGTGACATGCCACGAATCCTTCTGGCGGAAGACGATAACGACATGCGCAGGTTTCTGGCCAAGGCGCTGGAAAATGCCGGACATGACGTCGTTTCCTACGACAATGGCCGAAGCGCGTATGAGCGTTTGCAGGAAGAACCATTCTCGCTCCTTTTGACCGATATCGTCATGCCCGAGATGGATGGCATCGAACTGGCGCGCAGGGCGACCCAGTTGGACCCGGATTTGAAAGTCATGTTCATCACCGGCTTTGCCGCCGTTGCGCTCAATCCGGAATCGGAAGCTCCCAAGGACGCGAAAGTGCTGTCAAAGCCGTTTCATTTGAAGGATCTGGTGAAGGAAGTGGACCGCATGCTGGCGGCTTGATCCCGCCTGTGGAAAGTTCTGCCGGACTTGTGAATTTTATACGGCAGAATTGAAAATGGGGACTTGCACACCATACCGAACCCCGTTATATCGCTCCCCACCACGGCGCTGCGGCGCGGTGATACCGAGGAATTCGGGCGTGTAGCTCAGCGGGAGAGCACTTCGTTGACATCGAAGGGGTCACAGGTTCAATCCCTGTCACGCCCACCATTTTTGCGCTTTTTAGGTCTCTGAGAGGCGCGCGGTGGTGACCGGTAAAATAGCGCAAAGGTTCTTGTGCTGCTGTTTTCGGGATAGCCATCATCACGTGCGAGCGCTTCGGCGCTCGTTTCAGGTTTAGACGAAACAGGCCCTTTCAGGGAAACAGTGCAATGAAGATCAAGAACTCGCTCAAAGCGTTGATGACCCGCCACCGCGACAACCGCATGGTTCGCCGTAAGGGCCGCGTATACATCATCAACAAGAAGAACCCGCGCTTCAAGGCTCGTCAGGGGTAATCCCTTGCGCCCCGTCGGCGCGGCCGGTTTTTCCGTTTTTGACATTGACGACCGCATACAAGCCTCCATACTGGCATGTATGCGGTTTTCTGTGTTTATCCTGTTTGTTTTTGTGAGCGCGCTGGCCGCGCAAGCGCAGCCGACACCCGACCTTGGCCCGGAGTCCGAGCTTCCGTCGGTTGACGATCTGGACACGTTGCCCGAGCTTGAGATTGAAGAAGGTGCCGGAACCGTTGCGGACGGCAGCCGGGATCTCGAAGTGCTTGATGCCTTGTTTGAGCAGCTGGCCATTTCCGGGGACCCGCAAACCACCGAGGCGATTGCCAACGAAATCCAGAAAATCTGGCTCAAGAGCGGCAGCGACACGGTTGACGTGTTGATGCAGCGCGCAAGCAAGGCCATGCAGGCGGATGATCACGGGCTGGCCCTCGACCTGCTGGATGTGATCGTGACCCTCAAACCGGATTTTGCGGAAGGTTGGAACCGCCGGGCGACCGTGTTTTACATGCGCCAGGACTATGGAAGCTCACTTGCCGATATTGAACGCACTCTGGCGCTGGAGCCGCGCCATTGGGGAGCCTTGTCCGGTCTGGCCATCATACAACGACGGTTAGGCGTCGAGGATCGTGCGCTGGACTCGTTCCGGCAAGCTCTCAAAATTCATCCGGGACTGGAAAACGCCAGGACTGCGGTTGAGGAACTCGAGCTTGAGGAACAGGGCGAGCCGATTTGATCCAGCTCCCTTTTCTTATTGTTCCCTGAATGACTGAAACACCTGTTCAGCTTGCGGCTATGTTCATTCCGGTACTTCTGTTGGCACTCCTTGGTGGCCTTTTCATATACACGGTTATTCGTTGCCGTCGTATAGCGGCCCGTTTCCCGCCATCGGGTCGGTTTTCAAGCGGGCGTCCCGGGAGCCGTCTTCATTTTGTGGCAGAGGGGCTTGATGGCGGCGGCGGAACGCTGCCGGTTCTGGTTTTTCTGCATGGGGCGAGCGGTAATCTTCATGATCAGAAATTGGCTTTTGACGGGAAGCTGGAAGCTCGGTTTCCCAGGCTTTTCATTGACCGCCCCGGTCTCGGGTACTCGGAACGCCAATTGAGAGCGGATGCTTCTCCAAAAGCGCAGGCGATGCGGATCGCCGCCCTTCTGGATGAACTGGCGATCACAAACGCGATTGTTGTGGGGCACTCTCTCGGAGCAGCGACGGCTGCAGCACTCGGGTTGTTGCGGCCGGATGTGGTCAAGGGGCTGGTATTCGTGGCACCTGCCACCCATCCATGGCCCGGTGGAGTAAACTGGTACTATAACCTTGCATCCTGGCCGGTCATTGGTGCCGTGTTTTGCCGGACCTTGGCCCTTCCCGCGGCGGAACGGTTGACCTCTCCGGCCATTGGGAACGTGTTCAAGCCCGACCCGGCACCCCGCGATTATGTATCTGCGGCGGCCTTGCCGCTTCTTTTTCGGCCCGCCTCGTTTCGTGCCAATGCGGTCGATGTTGCTCGCTTGAAGCCACATCTGATTGAGCAGTCAGTACAATACCCGGCCATGAAACAGCCTGCAGTGATTGTAACCGGTGACAAGGACGCGGTGGTTTGGCCGAGCATTCACAGCGAGGGCCTGAAACGCGACCTGCGTGACGCGGAGCTTCATGTCCTCGAAGGCGCTGGTCACATGCCCCATCACACGCATGCGGCGCAGGTCGCGCACTTGATTTCCGGTCTGGCCGGCAAACTCGAACAGCAGACCGAAGTGCGTGCTGAAGAGCATCAGGTCATATAGAAAAGGCGGAGATTGCTCCCCGCCTCTTAAACCGTCTTCAATCGATTGAAACGCTAGACGCCGCCTTGCCCGTCGCTGCCGACAAAGGCAATGCGCAACATGTTGGTCGAGCCTGGCGTTCCGAACGGCACACCGGCCGTCACGATGATCCGCTGACCGGGACGGGCAAAGCCTTCCGTGTGCGAAATCCGGCAGGCACGGCTGACCATTGCATCCTCATTGGCAGCATCCTCGCTGACGACGCAGTGAAGGCCCCAGCCAAGCCCAAGGCGGCGGGCTGTCGACATGACCGGCGACAAAACGATGACCGGAGAGGAGGGGCGCTCGCGTGCGGCACGCAATCCGGTTGCACCGGATGTTGTGTAACAGACAACGGCAGCCAGATTGAGGGTGTCGGCGATTTGCCGTGCCGCAGCAGAAATGGCGTCGGCACCGGTTGCTTCCGGTTCCGTGCGTTGAGCGTGGATGATGGTCTGGTAGTTCGGGTCCTGTTCGACCTGCTGGGCAATCCGGTCCATCGTCTCGACCGCTTCGACCGGATATTGGCCGGCAGCCGATTCAGCCGACAGCATCACCGCGTCCGCACCTTCGAACACGGCTGTTGCCACGTCCGATACTTCGGCACGCGTCGGCACAGGGGCGGAAATCATCGATTCCAGCATTTGGGTCGCGATCACGACCGGCTTTCCGGCCCGGCGCGCCGCGCGGGTGATCTGCTTCTGAAGCCCGGGAACCTTTTCGAGGGGAAGTTCCACGCCAAGATCGCCCCGGGCGACCATGATGGCGTCGGAGAGTTCAATGATCTCGTCGAGGCGCCCGATGGCTTGCGGCTTTTCGATTTTTGCCAGCACGCCAGCACGTCCGCGCGTTATCTTGCGGACTTCCGCGATATCGTCCGGACGTTGGACGAAGGACAGGGCAATCCAGTCGACGTCTTCATCAAGGGCCGCGAGCAGATCCTTGTGATCTTTCTCGGTCATCGCACTTGTTGCGATTTCGGTGTCGGGAACGCTCACACCCTTCCGGTCGGACAGCTTGCCGCCGACAATGACTTCGGTAAGGGCTTTTGAAGAATTTGCCTCTATGACCTTGAGCTGGATCTTGCCGTCGTCAAGCAGCAGACGATGGCCCGCTTCCAGAGCCTGCAGAATTTCCGGATGAGGAAGATAGACCCGATTGATGTCTCCGGGTGCCTTGTCCGCATCCAGCGTGAAACGGGCGCCGTTCTCAAGTTGAACAGGTCCGTCCTTGAATGTGCCGACCCGTAGTTTGGGTCCCTGCAGATCGGCCAGAATGCTAATCGGCCGTCCGACCACTTCCTCGACAGAACGGATGCGTTTAACCAGCATCTTCAAGCGATCATGGTCCGTGTGGCTCATGTTGATGCGAAATACATCAGCGCCGGCACGAAACAGGTTTTCAATGATCTCTTGTTCTGAGGAGGAGGGGCCGAGAGTTGCCAGAATCTTGACTCTTCGGTTTCGCCTCATCGCCCACCAGTCCCTTGTTGCACGGGTTCTGTTAGCTGGACAGTCCAGCTGCTTTGTTCGCCCGTGTCTATTTCAAAAAATCCCGTCCGCTCGAAGCCACGAGCAACGCAGTCCTCAATCCCGCGGATGGTGAATTCGCGTTGCCGCGTGCACATGAACGCGCGGCCGCCCCACTCGCCGAATTGGTCGTAATCAACTGCGTAGATGTAATAGTAACGTGACACCAACGCACCCGGTACCAGTGTTTCACAGGTATTGGCCTGCAAATTCCACCAGCCCTCAGTGACCCAGTCGGACTTGTCCTTGTATCCGATGGCAACGCCAACCTGACTTTCGGTCTTGTTGCAAAGTCTCAGGTCTGCCTTGGCTTCATCGCCAGCTGCCACAAAAAACAACAGGGTCAGGACACCGAGTGCAATTGCATGAACCACCGTGCGCGGAGCCGATCGAACAGTGCCTGGGTATTGTTCGCAATCCTCGTACATTAGCTGTCGTTCGTCTCGCGGCTTTTGGGACAATAGCTTTTTGCTGCCAGGATTAATTATTGTCAACGTGTACCTAACGAAAGTCGTTGACAGATTGGCCATTTCGATACGGATCCGGGACCGCAAATGCGTAATCGAAACCTTAGTGTGATTGCCAGCATAAATGAGGCGTCATCATGGCCGTTTTGGGTTATCGGGGTCAACAGCCTCTGCTTTCGGGGTGGTGCAGGGCAGGCCTACCCGGTCAGGTGGTGACACGGGCCGGGCGATCCATATTCCGCCCAATATGAGCAGCCCGCCGATTGTCTGCAAAATCGTAAGGGCCTCTCCGAGAGCTGCCCAGGCAAAGGCCGCGGCCACCACAGCTTCCAGAAATATGACGAGAGCGGAAAAGCCTGCTGTCAAATGACCCAGGGAATAGGCCAGAAGGCCTTGGCCTGCGGCATGTGCGAGCAGCGCCAACCCGGCAAGTGCAAGAACACCTTGAAGGGTTTCGGGCAGGAACCGGTTTTCCAGGCTCAGTGCGGCCAGAAGTAGCAGTGTCGCGGTGACGACCGCGGATCGGAACATCAGACCGCCGGGGCCGATCCCGGCACGGCCCCGCCGGGTCGCCATGATGTAGGCGCCCAGAAAAAGCGACGTGACAAGCCCATAGAAGTCGCCGGTCAGTTTGCCCGGGCCGAGGCTCAGGTTGCTTCCCACGAGCGCGCCGGCGCCCGCAAGGCAGAAGGCAAGACCCAGCCACATCGCATGGGTGACCCGCTCTTTCAGGATTATCCCCGAACCCAGCAGAACCCACACAGGTGCCATGGTGGCCAGGAATGTGGCATTTGCGATTGAGGTATTGAATATCGCCAGATGCCAGAAAAACAGATCACCTGCGAAAAAGGCCCCGGCCAGGACGACGGAGGGGCTCCAGCCATCGCGAAGGGGCTTGGAACCGGTTTCCAGACTGGCCCAGACCCAAAGAAACGGCAGGGCAGCAAACACGCGCCAAAAAGCACTCGTAAACGGGCCCACTTCGGCAAGCCGCACAAAGACTGGAGATATCCCCATGGCAATCGCTCCCGTCACCAGCGCGGCAATCGGCAACAGCATCGGATTTGCCACGCTTGTACGTGTCGCGGAACGGGGCGTGGGATTATTCATGAAAGGGCTTTCGAAAATGCGGGCCGCAGAAGGCTTGGAACAAGAACGCTCATGACGTACATCTGGGCTCCCGCGCCAAGCGCCAATCCAATTGCTATGACAATAATCGAATGACTGAACAAGAGCGGAATACCGGTACCGGCTTCGTCCCGACGGAGATGTTTGCCGGAGATCTGGAACGCGGCCTTTTGTTGTTGTGCGACCATGCGCGCAACGACATCCCTTTAGAATACGATCAACTTGGCTTGCCCGCGGGCCAGCTGGAACGCCATATCGGCTACGATATCGGCGCTCGGGCCTTGACTGAACTGCTGTCCAGGCGCCTGAATGCTCCGGCGCTTCTGACAACCTATTCCCGGCTTCTGATTGACCCGAACCGTGGCGAGGATGATCCGACCCTGGTGATGCGGCTGTCCGATGGCGCGGTCGTGCCGGGCAATGCCTGGATTTCGCCCGAGGAGCGCGCCCGCCGGATCGAGCGGTTTCACCGGCCATACCATTCCCTGATTGACGAGACGATCAATCAGATGCTTTCTGTGGCCGCCCCTCCGGTCATCGTCTCGATCCACAGCTTCACACCCGTCTGGCGTGGCGTCCCAAGGCCCTGGCACGCCACGGTATTGTGGGATGCGGATGACCGCGCTGTCAGGCCGTTCCTGAGTGGTCTGGCGGGTCATGAAGCTCTGGTGAGCGCGGATAACGAACCTTATGATGGCGCGCTGAAAAACGACACCATGTACCGGCACGCGACCCGGCGCGGTTTGGCCAATGCCTTGCTCGAGGTGCGGCAGGACGAGATCAGTGATCAGGCCGGTGTCGAGAAATGGGCTGATATCCTCCAGCCGATTCTTGAGGATTTGGCGGGACGGGACGAGTGCCGCCGTTTTCAACATCACACGTCACGAAGCGACATGTGAGAGACCATTCAAACGCCTTGAAGCATGAGGGATTGAGTATGGACGACGCAACCACAACAGAACTGGAAGCTGCCGCTTTCCGGCGTCTCTTGAAGCATCTGCGCGAGCGGACGGATGTTCAGAATATCGACATGATGAACTTGGCCGGCTTCTGCCGCAATTGCTTGTCCAACTGGTATCAGGAGGCCGCCGAGGGTCAGGGGATCTCCATGGACAAGGCGGAAGCGCGGGAAATCGTCTACGGCATGCCTTATGCCGAGTGGAAGGAAAAATACCAGACCGAGGCGACCGAGTCACAGAAGCAGGCTTTCGAAGCGAATAAGCCGCAACATTGAGGTTTCCCGTCTTGACCGTCCCCTTTTGTTCTGGCAGGCCATGCGTCTTTCGGTTCCTCAAGGCTGCGGTCAGGTGCGGGGGCTACCTTGAAGTTTGAACTGACAGAATAACAATCAGATCAGGAGCAAAGCATTTATGTCGGATCCAGGTGGAGTGGCTGGCGATCAGCTGCGTGCATTCGTGGAGCGCATTGAGCGTCTGGAAGAAGAAAAGAAGGTGATCTCGGACGACATCAAGGATGTCTACGCCGAAGCCAAGGGCAACGGTTTCGACGTCAAGATCCTTCGCAAGGTCGTGTCGCTGCGCAAGAAGCAGCCGCATGAGCGTGAGGAAGAGGAGGCTGTTCTGGACCTGTATTTGCAGGCGCTTGGAATGGCCGGGGCGATGCCGGCAGACGGATAAACAAGCTGCGTCAGCAGTTGATCAAAGAGCGGCCGTCGGCCGCTCTTTTTGTTTGTGGAAACCCGCTTCGGCCGGGTGGTGTTATCTTGCGAACGTGACCGGCAGGAGAACCACGGCTGGGCCTTCGAACCGGTCAGTCCTAAGCTCCGGGTTCGGCCGGCGCTCGAAGCCGCCTTCGAGGAAGCGGTTGGACGGCAGAATGAACCCCTGAAGCGACCGTTGGTCCGGATGCTGTAGCGACGCAAACAGCTGATTGCGTGTGGTTGCATTGGCGGACAAGAACTTGCTTTCTGATTTGTCCGGAAGCGATGCGAAGCCTGCGAGCGGATCCTTGATTTCTGCCATCGGGATACTGCCCGATACGGACGCCTCGGCCGGTCCAGCGGGGTTTAGTGGTGCCGCCGGGCTTTTGGCCATTGCGGGAACTCTTTCCAGCGTCTGGCGTGCATTCAACTCGGCCGGAATACTCGCCGGTGAGGCGTATGCGAGTGTTGCGCCAGCTGGCAGGGCTTTTTGTTTCGGTGCAGCACCCGTGGCGGCTGCAATGGCGGCAACCGGGTCGGTGAGCGGCGCAGGTGACGGTACGGGTATTTTTCTTCCTGCCTGTGCATTGTCAGCTGCAGCCTGAAGCGATGCCGTCAGCAATTGCCGTGAGGGCTTGTAGCCGGGAACGGAAACAGCCTGATCAAGCCTTCCCGCAGGTGCCGGGGTCGATCCGCTTGCCTCTTCCGCAGGTTCGTCCTGCGCGAGAGCCACCAACTGTGCTTCCAGTGCCTTTTGTTGCTGCGCCGGGATTTCAGGGTCTGCAAAGCGGGACGGTTTGAAGGCCGGTGCCGCACTGGCAACAACCACCGGCGCCTGGTCGCTGGCGCTTGCCGGTGTTTCATCCGGTGTGTCCGTCATGACAGTTGCCTTGAACGTTGGAACCGGCGGGTTTTCAATGACCGGGGACGCGCTGGCGGTTGCCAGCGAACCGGCTGCAACGCGCTGATTGTTCGGACGGACTGCAGCAACCCGGCTGCGTTCGCTTCCTTCGTCACGGGACCCGAACAGGCTGGCCAGAAAGTTGCCGCCGCCCTCGTCATCATCAGCATCCCTGCTGTTCGGCCTGATTGGCTCGCTGGCATTGCGCAAGGATTGGTCTGTCGTGCGGTTGGCTCTGTTGGACGATGCAACGAGCGTCGGCTTGGACGATCTGTTTTTGCCGCTTTTAACCTCGGCAAGTGCCTGCTGGTAACGCTTGAGCGGTTTTCCGTCAGTCGGGACATGGATTGTCTTGCCGTCGGGAAACACCTTGGCAAGCTGGGAGCGTGACATGCGCGGCCAGTGACGGACACTCCCTGTATCCATATGCACGAAAGGCGAGCCGGAGCGCGGATAATAGCCGACACCACCAACATGCTTTCGCAGCCCGGCAGCCCTCAGTTTGGCCAGGTTGACGCCGGGGATGTAAAAGTCCATCGCCCTGCCGAACGTGTGCTGGCTTTTCTTTGCAACACCGCTGGAGCGTTTGCGCAGCATGTTGTTTGTCGCAGGTGAGCGATAGCTGGAGACGACGTAGATATAGTCCTTGGCGCGAACTTCCTGATAAACCTCCCAGACAAGGTCGAGGAGTTCCGGGTCGATCTTGGTGATTTCGTTGCGCCGCCAGTCGCGCAGGAAGCGGTTCGCTTCCCGCAAACCGGAGGGAATGTAGCGGCCGTTTTTCTTGAAGGTTACGCTGACCCGTTCCTTCGTATGGGTGTTGTAGAGCTTGAGGGTGCGCGTCTCGGCCTTGGCCGCGAGGCTCCAGGCGACAGACATGATCCCGCACAAAAGTGTCAGGACTACAAGCCGATGCAGTCCGTTGACGGCACCGTATCCAACTGACCGTTTACGCAATAATCTGTCTCGCCATAATTCAAGATGGCCCCAAGCCAACCCCATGCTCCCCAGCAGGACCCCAAGACTATCCGGTTGGAGGTTAAGAACTCTTTACCTTGTTTTCGTTTGCTTTGAAATCGTGGCAGAATTGCAACGAGATTACCTCAGAGTCAGAATCTTCGTCAAAATTTGCCTAACAATTGTCAAATTTCTCGGCATTGAGCCAAATCATGCCGCCGCGCCGCTGCCGCCTTCCTCGTCAAGACCGTATTCCTTGAGCTTCCTGTAAAGTGTTGACCGGCCTATCCCGAGGCGCTTTGCAACCTCTGTCATGCGGCCCGAATAGTGTTCGATGGCGGCGCGGATCAGTTCCTCTTCGACATCAACGAGTTTACGGACATGACCTTCCGCATCGAGGTTTCGCATGAAACCAAAGGGGACACCTTGTTCAAACGCTGTTGATACCGCGTTCTCTGGCGCATTTCCGTCTCTGACAACACCGGGCTCGTGGTTGGGCTGATTGTCTTCCTTCGGCGTTAACGGATTTGGTGCACGGACGGAGTGCTTGTCCGGTGTCTGTCCGGTTGCCGCAGCCACTTGCGGAAAATCGTCCGGCGCCAGTTGTGCCCCGTCGCACAGCACCACAGCCCGGAATACCGCGTTCTCCAGTTGCCGGATGTTTCCCGGCCAATGGTAACTTTGCAGCATTCCGACGGTTTCCGGTGTGATGCTGGCAACTTGCGGCTTGCCTTCTTCGGCTGCAAAGCGTGCAAGAAAGTGGCGTGCGAGGGCCGGGATATCTTCCCTGCGGTCGCGCAAGGGGGGGATCCAGATCGGAAAGACGTTCAGCCGGTAGTAAAGGTCCTCGCGGAACTTGCCTTCCTTGACCTGATCGATCAGGCGTCTGTTGGTGGCCGAAATCAGACGGAAATCGACCTTGATCGGGCGTTTGGCACCGATTGGGTCAATTTCGTTCTCCTGTAGTGCCCGCAGCAGCTTGACCTGAGCATCCTGAGGCAGTTCGCCAACCTCATCGAGGAAAAGGGTTCCGCCATGCGCCTCCTGAAACTTTCCGATGTGTTTGTCGGCTGCGCCGGTAAAGGCCCCTTTTTCATGTCCGAACAAAATGGATTCGACCAGATTTTCAGGAATCGCCCCGCAATTTACGGTTACCAACGGCTTTGATTTGCGGTCTCCGGCTCCCTGTATGGCGCTGGCGATCAGCTCCTTGCCGACCCCGCTTTCACCCTCGATCAGGATCGGAATATTGGAAGACGCGGCGCGTTTGCCGAGATCTATCACCCGCTCCATCGCCGGAGAATGGGTGATGATGTCTGCAAAGGTCAGCGTACCCGACGCTTTCTTGCGAAACCGGACAATCTCGTCCTCCAGAGCGGAGGTCTTCAGGAGATTGCGGATCGAGACATTGAGGCGTTCGGGCGCAACGGGCTTTACGACAAAATCCTGCGCACCTGCATTCATTGCCGAAACAACAGTTTCGATACCGCCATGGGCTGTCTGGACAATGACAGGGGTCGTGATCCGGTGTTGGCGAAGCTGGGTCAACACACCGATGCCGTCGACTTCCGGCATAACCATGTCGAGGATGATCAGGTCAATTTCGGATCCTTCGGGACCCGTCATGATCTTCAAGGCCTCCGCGCCATCCTCAGCTGTTCTCGGGTGATGGCCAAACTTGCGCACCGCCTCCTGCAACAGGCGGCGCTGAATGGGGTCATCATCGACGACCAGGATCTTGCTGCTCGAAAACTGCATGGAATGCCTCACCAAGAGCTTGATAGTGTATCATTTCGGGCCATCTTGTTCGAGGACAGGTAAACAAATCGTCCTGGCGACTGCCAAATCTCAATAACTTAATGATTGCGGACGGTCATCGCGGACGCCTAAAACCGTTAATGAACCAGCTGAGCCGCAAGGGCGGCAGGCTGGATGTTGCAATTTGATGTCCTATGGAGTTTTCGATGCTCAAAACCGAAATTGCCTACGCTGCGGCAGATGCGGCTTCCAAGCAACTCGGTGACCTGCCCGAATGGAACCTGACGGACCTTTATGCGTCCATGGACGCCAAGGAGGTTTCCGCAGACCTGGCGTCTGCGCAAGAGCGCGCGAAATCTTTCGAAACCGCCTACAAGGGATCGCTGGCGGATTTGGCCGCAAGCAACGTCGCAGGCCTGGTCACGGCAGTGCGTGCCTATGAAGACCTTCAGGACCTGCTCGGGAAACTGATTTCGTTCGCGGGTCTTGTTTACGCGGGAAACACCACGGAAGCTGCTGCCCAGAAGTTTTATGGTGACGTGCAGGAACGCATCACGGCGGCGAGCACGCATCTGTTGTTCTTCGAGCTGGAGTTCAACCGCATCGACGATGCCGTGATCGAGACGGCTTTGGAAAACGAAGCACTGGCCCATTACAGGCCATGGATTGTGGACCTTCGCAAGGACAAGCCCTACCAGCTCGAAGACCGTGTGGAACAGCTGTTTCATGAAAAGTCGGTGACCGGGCGTGGAGCGTGGAACCGCTTGTTCGATGAAACCATCGCCAGTTTGAAGTTTCAGATCGACGGTGAAACGCTCGGGTTGGAGCCGACGCTCAACCTGTTGCAGGATCAGTCTCCGGTAAAGCGTCAGAAGGCGTTTGAAGCTCTCAATACGACGTTTTCGGAAAACCTCCGGATTTTTACGCTGGTGACCAACACGCTCGCCAAGGACAAGGAAATTTCCGACCGCTGGCGCAAGTTCGAGGACATCGCAGACAGCCGCCACCTGGCCAACCGGGTCGAACGGGAGGTTGTGGATGCAATGGTCGAGGCGGTGCAGGCAGCCTATCCAAAACTGTCCCATCGCTACTATGCTTTGAAGGCCAAATGGCTTGGCATGGATCAGCTCAACACCTGGGATCGCAATGCGCCGCTTCCCGATGCCGACAATCGTGTGATCCCCTGGCTGGAAGCCAAGGAAACGGTGCTGGGGGCCTATGACCGGTTCTCACCGGATATGGCCGAGATCGCCGGCCGGTTTTTCGACCGCAACTGGATCGACGCCCCGGCACGTCCTGGCAAGGCGCCGGGTGCCTTTGCCCATCCAACCGTTCCAAGTGCGCACCCTTATGTTCTTGTGAACTATCAGGGCAAGACCCGGGACGTGATGACCTTGGCGCATGAGCTTGGCCACGGCGTTCACCAGGTGCTGGCAGCTCCCAATGGTCCGTTGATGGCACCAACGCCCCTGACCCTTGCCGAGACTGCGAGCGTGTTTGGCGAAATGCTGACATTCCGGTCCCTGCTCGGCAAGGCGGAAACGCGAGAGATCCGCAAGACGATGCTTGCCTCCAAGGCCGAGGACATGATCAACACCGTGGTCAGGCAGGTCGCCTTCTACTCGTTCGAGCGCAAATTGCACACCGAGCGGAAAAAGGGCGAATTGACGTCGGGCCAGATCGGTGAACTCTGGCTGTCCGTTCAGGCTGAAAGTCTGGGCCCTGCGATCAAGTTGAACGAGGGCTACGAGACCTTCTGGGCCTACATTCCGCACTTCATCCATTCTCCTTTCTATGTCTACGCATATGCTTTTGGCGATTGCCTCGTGAATTCGCTATATGCCGTCTATGAGGAGGCCGAGACCGGATTTCAGGATAAGTATTTCGATCTGCTGCGCGCAGGCGGCACCAAGCATCACTCCGAATTGCTTGCTCCGTTTGGATTGGACGCCAGCGATCCGGCTTTCTGGAGCAAGGGATTGTCGGTGGTCGAACGCCTGATCGACGAGCTCGAACAGATGGAGTAGGGGCGTTTGAACGGCTCCGGTATTGCACCTCCTTTTGTTCATACTCCCTATGATGGCTCTAGCCACCTGTTTTCCGTTGGGCTTCGCCCGATCGGATTTGAGAGTTGGCTCGAGCCGGACGCGTTGCTGGCCGCACACCTCCTGCGCAAGCAAGAATTGTTTGCACAGCAGTTTGAAAAAGTCTTTCAGGCCGAACCCGGGACGGCTGACGCTCAACATGAAGCGCTTTGTCTGATCGTCGATAATCTGCGCCGGTTTCATGAAAGAACACATCGGATTGGCCCGGATCATGTCTGGATTGCCGGGCGGGGTGAAGCCGTCGCGCTGACTGGCGCCGCTCCGCTGTTGATTGCGTCCTGTCTGGTTCAGGAGGATCTCGTTTTGATGCGGGCTGGCCCGGAGGGATACCGGCTTGCCGCCGCAAGCTTGTGTTTTCCCTCCTCCTGGTCACTTGCCGAGAAGTTCGGGCAGTCCATGCCTGCCATTCATGAAACTGTGCCCGGTTTCAATTCCGGCCGGATGGGGCGTGTTGTTGGCAAGCTGTTTGAAAACCTGAAACACGACCAGCTGGTCTGCCGGTACAACTGGGCGCTATACGATGATGCGGAACTGCATCATCCCGAGCCGAAGCAGTTGACCTCTTCGGCCAGTGAGACCGGAACGGATCTCCTTGCCGGGCTGTTCATTCGGGTTGAGCGCCAGACGCTGCGCCGATTGCCCGTGTCCGGCGACATCCTTTTTACGATCAAGGTACATCACGATCCGTTGGCCCTGCTTGAAAAAGTGCCCGAACGGTCCGCGATTGCCGCTGGTTTGCGGCAACAATTGCTGGCACTTGAACCGGATCAGCTCGCCTACAAGGGACTTGCCATGCAGAGGGACCGTTTGGCAGACCAGCTCAACAGGGTGGCCAATGGTGCGGGAATGACTAGTTAATGTGCTGAAAATCGGGTGACTTGAATTTACGGGATACAGCAAAGCGCATGGCACAAGATCGCGAGAGCAACCGGTTTACGGCACGAGTTGGCCGATATGCCCGGGTCGGGACGAATGTTGGCGGGATTGCCGCGAAGGTGGCTGGTGCACGCTTTCTCGGGTTTGACATCGACGCGGAAAAAAACGCAGCAGAGTTGGCAGCCGCCCTTGGGGGGCTGAAGGGACCGCTGATGAAGGTGGCGCAGTTGTTGTCGACCATTCCGGATGCCTTGCCGCCCGAATACACGACAGAACTGGCTAAGCTTCAGGCCAACGCGCCCGCAATGGGCTGGGCCTTCGTGAAGCGGCGCATGCGCGCCGAGTTGGGAGCAGGCTGGGAGAAGAAATTCTCCGGGTTCGGAAAAGAACCGGCGGCTGCGGCCTCGCTCGGACAGGTGCACCGGGCGGTGTCCGTTGAAGGTGAGCCTTTGGCCTGCAAGCTGCAATACCCAGACATGGCCTCGGCGGTGGAAGCTGATCTGAAGCAGCTGCAATGGTTGTTTTCAATGCACCGGCGCATGCAGCCAGCGATCGATACGCGTGAGATCGCTAAGGAAATCAGCGCGAGGGTTCGCGAAGAGCTCGACTATGAACGCGAAGCGCGCAACATGGCCGCCTACCGGCATATGCTGGGGTCGGACCAACGGATCCGCGTTCCGCAGATTGTTGAGAGCCTGTCGACCCGGCGCTTGCTGACCATGAACTGGATGGACGGCAAGCCAATGCTGGAGTTCAAGGAGCATGGTCTCGAGCAGCGGAATCTATTGGCTTCCACCATGTTCCATGCCTGGTGGCATCCATTCAGTCACTACGGCATGATCCACGGCGATCCGCATCTTGGAAACTATACCGTGTTTGGAACCGCAAAGGACCCGGAAGGAATCAATCTCCTTGATTATGGCTGCATCCGGATTTTCCCGGCCCGTTTCGTTCAGGGGGTGGTCGATCTCTATTTCGGGCTTTTGCAGGATGACAGGGACCGTGTCGTTCATGCCTATGAAAGCTGGGGCTTCAAGAAACTGTCGCGGGAGGTGATCGATGTTTTGAACATCTGGGCACGGTTCATTTACGGGCCGCTCCTGAGCGACCGGACGCGGTCGGTCGCCGATGGGGTGAGCCCCGCAGAATATGGCCGGGGCGAGGCATTTAAGGTCCACAAGGCCCTCAAGGAGCTTGGTCCGGTCACTGTCCCCCAGGAATTTGTTTTCATGGATCGTGCGGCAATTGGTCTCGGTGGTGTTTTCCTGCATTTACGAGCAGAGCTCAATTTCTACCGGCTGTTCAACGAGCAAATTGAAAATTTCTCCTCAGAAGCCGTTTTGAAACGGCAAAAAAAGGTCCTTGTTCAAGCTGGATTGGACGGAGTCGGAGTTGCTGCATAACTCTGCACAAACCTGATCAACGCAAGGTTACGTTACGAATTAGTCATTGGGAACATTGCCGAGCACTGGCCCTTTATTGTAAGGATGACCGCCGAAGTTCGAATTTCAATCGGGGACCTAAATGTCTAACCAAACAGCTGTGCCGGCCATGGACTACAAAGAACACGAGCGGACCTATGAGGGCTTTATCAACTTTTCCAAGGTCGGCCTGTTTGCCGTCCTGAACGTTGTTCTCTGCCTTATTCTTTTCGCTTTCGGTGGCAACGCTGCCAACTTCTTCGGTTGGGTTCTCCTGATCGCAAACATCGTCGCTTCCGGGATCGGCCTTGCTCTCGGAAAGACCGGTTGGGTCCCCCCGGCAGGTGTGATGGGTTTGCTGGTCGTTGCGTGGATCCTGACCGTCTAAGCAAATAAGGGTAAAGCGGCTGCCACTCCCAGGTGGTCGTGCCCTGTTCCTCGAGGAGGCTGTCTATGAAAATTGCAGTGCCCCGCGAAAGCGACGCGGGGGAAACGCGTGTTTCTGCCACGCCCGATACAGTTAAGAAACTGGTCGGGTTTGGTGCAACGGTCATCGTTGAGAAAGGCGCGGGGACAAAATCGAGAATCCTCGACGAGGAATATGAAGCAGTGGGCGCAACAATCGGCGCCGACCCTGCTGCAACGATGGGTGAGGCCGACGTTGTCTTGAAAGTTCGCCGCCCCAATGCGGATGAACTCAAGGCGATGAAAAAAGGGGCCATGGTGATTGCAACCATGGATCCCTATGGCAATGAAGCTGAAGTCAAGGCCATGGCAGATGCCGGCGTGTCCGCATTTGCGATGGAATTCATGCCGCGCATTACCCGTGCCCAGGTCATGGACGTGTTGTCTTCGCAAGCAAACTTGGCCGGTTATCAGGCGGTGATCGACGCGTCGGCCGAGTATGATCGCGCCTTCCCGATGATGATGACTGCGGCCGGCACGGTTCCGGCGGCACGCGTGTTCATTATGGGTGCAGGTGTTGCCGGTCTTCAGGCCATTGCAACGGCCCGCCGTCTTGGCGCTGTTGTTACGGCAACCGATGTCCGCCCTGCTGCCAAGGAGCAGGTCGAATCGCTCGGCGCGAAGTTCATTGCGGTCGAGGACGAGGAGTTCAAGCAGGCTGAAACCGCTGGCGGCTACGCCAAGGAAATGTCTGACGACTACAAGAAGAAGCAGGCCGAGCTGGTTGCTGCCCACATCGCAAAACAGGACATCGTGATCACGACGGCGTTGATCCCGGGCCGTCCTGCGCCGCGGCTGGTGACCAAGGACATGCTGGCCAACATGAAGCCCGGTTCCGTTCTGGTCGACCTTGCGGTTGAGCGCGGCGGTAACGTCGAAGGGGCAAAACCCGGCAAGGTGGCGACCGTGTCGGGCGTCAAGATTGTCGGCCATCTCAACGTGCCGGGCCGGATCGGTGCGTCTGCGTCCGCACTTTATGCCAAAAACCTGAGCGCTTTTCTCGAGACGATGATCGACAAGGAAAGCAAGACGTTGGCCCCGAACTGGGACGACGAGCTGGTCACCGCAACGGTTCTGACCCGTGACGGCAAGGTGGTTCACCCCGCCTTCGCTCCGGCAGAAAGCTGAAGGGGAAAGTTATGACCGATCTCACTCAAGTTGAGGCACTCGAGCGCGCGAATGCTGCAGCAGACGCCGCCCGTGAAGCTGCCAATGCTGCACAGACCGCTGCCCAGGCAGCGCAAAGCTACGCGGATCAGATTGCTGCGGGTGGACACGATATCGCCATTCAGGCAGCGGCTTCCGCTGGCGGGGCCATCGAGCCGTTTGTGTTTCTGCTGTCCGTGTTCGTGATGGCGATATTTGTCGGCTACTACGTTGTCTGGTCGGTGACACCGGCCCTGCATACGCCGCTGATGGCCGTGACCAACGCCATTTCGTCAGTGATTGTCGTCGGGGCACTTCTTGCCGTCGGCGTTGATCTGACCTCCGGCGACGGGGCCATCATGGCCCGGATCTTCGGTTTCCTCGCACTGATCATGGCCAGCGTGAACATTTTCGGAGGGTTCCTCGTGACCAGCCGGATGCTCGCCATGTACAAGAAGAAACAGCGGTAAGGAGTCGTCCAGATGTCAGCTAATCTCACGGCGATCCTCTACCTGATCTCCGCCGTTCTCTTCATCATGGCCCTGCGCGGCCTGTCGAGCCCGGAATCATCCCGCAAGGGAAACATGTACGGCATGGTCGGGATGGCGATTGCCATCATCACCACGCTTTTTGCAGCCGGTGTCACGGGCACAGGTCTGTTCCTCATCGTCCTTGGGCTGGCTATCGGTGGCGCCATAGGTGCCGTGATCGCTCAGCGCATTCCGATGACCGCCATGCCGCAGCTCGTCGCAGCCTTCCACTCGCTGGTCGGTTTGGCGGCCGTGTTCGTGGCGGCAAGTGCGCTTTACGCGCCGGTTGCATTCGGAATTGGCGAGCCCGGGCATATTCATGCCTCCGCGCTGATCGAAGCATCCATTGGTGCGGCGATCGGTGCCATCACCTTCACCGGTTCCATCATTGCGTTCCTGAAGCTTGATGGGCGTATGTCGGGCAAGCCGATCATGCTGCCTGGCCGGCACGCCATCAACATCGCCCTGGCGATTGCGCTGGTGGTTCTTGTGGTGGCCCTTGTTGGCACGGAAAGCTTGACCCTGTTCTGGCTGGTGGTTCTGGTTGCCCTTGTCTTCGGTATCCTGATCATCATTCCGATCGGCGGCGCGGACATGCCGGTTGTAGTCTCCATGCTCAACTCCTACTCGGGCTGGGCGGCTGCCGGTATCGGCTTCACCCTGTCCAACATGGCGCTGATCATTACTGGTGCGCTTGTCGGCTCGTCCGGTGCGATCCTGTCCTACATCATGTGTAAGGGCATGAACCGCTCGTTCATCTCGGTGATCCTCGGCGGCTTTGGCGGTGAAACCGCTGTGGCTGGCGGCGGTGACGGCGAAGAGCGTCCGGTCAAGCAGGGCGCTGCGGAAGATGCGGCCTTCATCATGAAGAACGCGTCCAAGGTGATCATTGTTCCAGGCTACGGCATGGCGGTCGCGCAGGCTCAGCATGCGCTGCGTGAAATGACCGATATGCTCAAGGAAGAAGGCGTCGAGGTGAAATACGCGATTCACCCGGTCGCCGGTCGTATGCCGGGTCACATGAACGTTCTGCTCGCAGAAGCAAGCGTGCCGTATGACGAGGTGTTCGAGCTGGAAGACATCAACTCCGAATTCTCGCAGGCAGACGTTGTCTATGTGATCGGTGCGAACGATGTGACCAACCCGGCTGCCCGTGATGATCCACAATCGTCGATCTACGGCATGCCGATCCTCGATGTCGACAAGGCGGGCACGGTTCTCTTCGTCAAGCGCGGTATGGGCTCTGGCTACGCCGGCATCCAGAACGAGCTGTTCTTCCTCGACAAGACCATGATGCTCTTTGGCGATGCGAAGAAAATGACCGAGGAAATCGTCAAGTCGATGTAACCGGCTTCATAGATCCAGGGATCGAAGGCGCGGACCAAAAGGTCCGCGCCTTTTGTTTTGAAATTGTTTCGGTATAAGCAGGCGCATGCTCAATCGTGCACCCGAACCCTTTGTCTACAGTCCGCCGCAAGACCCGTGGCTGTCCGTTGTTCATGCGGATCAGCATATGTTGCTGGTCGATAAACCCAGTGGGCTTCTGAGCGTTCCCGGGAAGGCGCCCGAACATGGCGATTGCGTTGAAGCGCGGGCCGCCACGCGGTTCAGCGATGCGCGCATCGTTCACCGGCTCGACATGGATACGTCCGGGATCATGGTGTTGGCACGGAGTGCGGCGGCTCTCCGGCATCTGGGATTGCAATTCGAGCGCCGGAAACTGGAAAAAACCTATATCGCCGAGATTTGGGGGCATCCTGTGGAAAACAGCGGGGAAATTGATCTTCCCCTGATCTGTGACTGGCCCAACCGTCCCAAGCAAATGGTGAGTTTCGAGGTCGGGAAACCGGCTTTGACGCGGTGGGAAGTTCTGGAGCGGTGCGCCAGAACCTGCCGGGTCCGGCTCTTTCCCAAAACCGGCCGCTCCCATCAGTTGCGGGTTCACATGCTGGCCCTGGGACATCCGATTATTGGGGACCGGTTCTACGCCGAAGGCGAAGCTCTGGCGGCATCCCCCCGGTTGGCTCTTCACGCTGAGAGCCTCAGCCTGCACCACCCTGAAGATGGCAAATGGGTGCGTTTTGAAACTGAGGCACCGTTTTGATCAGGACCGCCGCCCCTTGTTGAGACGGCTTAGGCCTTCGCGGGCAAGCTTGTTCGAGTTGTCCAGATTGAGTGCCTTGTTGTAGTTCCGCAAGGCGTCGGTTGGCTGTCCCATTAGTTCCAGGGCAAGCCCTCGATTGGCCCAGGCGACAGAGGAGCGCCTGTCCAGATTGACAGCAAGTGACAAGTCGGAGAACGCAGCGTTCGGGTCGTTGATCGCCAGATAGGAGATTCCCCGCGCGATGTAGGGTTCATCGGCATTCGGATTGAGACCGATAGCCGTTGCAAAATCCTCGATCGCCAGCGTGTGATTGTTTTGGGACTGGTAAATCAGGCCTCGATTGTAGAAGGCACGTGCATTTGAACTGTTGAGCGCGATCACGGTGTTGAAGTCCTGCAGGGCAGGGCCGTACTGCCCGAGCGTCCTGTACGCATTGCCCCTTCCGACCAAGGCTGCGTCATAACCGGGCCTGATATTGATCGCTCGCGTATAATCGGCGATGGCAGCTTGCTGATTGCCCATCCGGCGATAGACCAAAGCCCGGTTTGCATAGGTTTCCGCGGAACTGGGATTGAGTTGCAAGGCCCTGTTGAAGTCGTCAAGGGCGCGGTCCAGCTTGCCGGCCTGACCGTATGCGATGCCCCGGGTGTTGTAGGCATTGGCGTCGTTCGGATTGGCCTCGATCACGGTGGTGAGCGAATCAATGTTGGCGGAGGACCCGACTGCGCTATCGACAAGTGCTCCCTGATATACGCCGTTGCCGGTTTGGCAGGCTGCAAGCCAAACGGCCATTGATGAAATGGCGGCAAGTCTCAGGGCTCCCGAATGTATCGCTCGGGTTGCATTGGCTTCCAGACGATTGTTGCTTTTCATCGGGTGTCCGTGGCTTGTGATGGGGCGCGAACGCGCAAAGCCGGTCGGAAGCGACCGGCTGGAAATCAGTTAGATCATAATAAAGGGGCACGAAACTTGCGACCTCAACCTTAGGGAGGAGGCTGTGGATCGTCTTTTTCAGCGGCGGCTGGAGCGGCCCGGAACCAGACCTTCACGCTGTGCCCGCTTGCGCGCCAACTTTCGAGCCCGACGAATGGCTTCCGCCTTTTCGCGCGCTTTTTTCTCTGAAGGCTTTTCAAAATGGCCGCGAAGTTTCATTTCGCGGAACACGCCTTCCCGTTGGAGCTTTTTTTTAAGCGCTTTCAGCGCTTGATCGACATTGTTGTCGCGGACCAGAACCTGCACGCGTTTTTTCCCGTTTCCTAACAACCGCGCATGCGCAGCCAAATTGAGATCAATGATTGCAGTGAAAACGGTCGCTTACCGGATACGAGTCCCGAAAAGACGAAGTAACCCTCGATCTGGGACGCAGCAAAAAAACTACCGGCCACCACTCACACGCCGCTCACTTCGCCTTTTGGATAGCAAAAAAACGCAGTTTTGTCCACAGATTTGCGCGGTTTTTGGCCAGTCATGGCCAATCTGTGCGGTCTTGATTGGTCAAATACAGTGATGGACAGCAGCCTTGCGGAGGATTAAACCGGCAATCATGGCTGTAGATTCTTTCCTTCCAGCCGATTCCAATTCCAGGAGGCATTCATGGCCGGCGTGGCAACAGCTCCACGAGGCAGCCGCTTTTCGGCGCTTTGGAAAAGTGATGTGAAGCCGACGCTGGCGCTGGGACTCCCCCTCGCGGGAGCTCAGCTTGCCCAGATCGCCATCAACACGACCGATGTGATCATGATCGGACGGCTTGGGGCCGAGCCGCTTGCAGCCGCTGTTCTCGCTGCCAATCTCTACATCCTGACCTGGTTTTTCGGGATGGGTATTCTTCAGGCCGTCATACCGCTGGCGGCACGTGCGAGGGGGCAAAAGAATACGCGGGATTTGCGCCGTTGTGTCCGGATGGGGTTCTGGATAGTCGTTTTTTACTGTGTTCCGTTCTGGATTTTGCTGTCTTTCACAGAGGACATCCTGATTGCCTTCGGCCAGAAGCCGGATCTGGCGGCCATGGCCGGGCAATACATGGATGTGTTGATGTGGACCCTTATGCCGGCTCTCGGGATCATGGCGGTGCGTGGCTTTCTGACAGTCATGGAGCGGACCAAGGTCGTGCTTCTTGCGACGATCGCCGGGGCGATTGTGAACGGAATCATAGACTACCTGCTGATTTTCGGTGAATTCGGTTTTCCGCGCCTGGAGCTGGTTGGGGCAGGTATAGCGTCTGTTTTCAGTGCAACGCTGACGATGGTTGTGCTGTTCGTCTACGCTGCCACACACAAGAAACTGCGGCGCTACTACATTTTCGGTCGGATCTGGCGTTCCGACTGGCAAGTGTTCTTCATGATCCTGCGCCTCGGCTGGCCGATCGGCATCACGATTGTTGCGGAATCAGGCTTGTTCGTTGCCTCTTCCATTCTCATGGGCTGGATCGGAACGACGCAGCTAGCAGCGCATGGTATTGCGGTTCAGATTGCCTCGGTCACTTTCATGGTTCCGGTCGGCCTCAGTCAGGCCGCGATGACCCGTGTCGGACTTGCGGCAGGACGCAAGGATGCGCCCGGTGTCGGCCGGGCAGGCTGGTCTGCGCTAACCATTACCCTGATTTTCATGGGATGTTTTGCGGTTCTGTTCTGGACAATGCCTGATCTGCTTGTCTCGCTCTATCTCGATTTCGAGAACATCCAGTCGCACGAGGTGCTGGCTTTCGGGGCGACCTATCTGGTCGTTGCCGCGGTGTTCCAGATTGCCGACGGCGCTCAAATCATCGGCGTAAACAATTTGCGTGGTCTGGGAGATACCAAGATCCCGCTGTTTTATGCCCTCTTTGGATACTGGGTGGTCGGTATCGGATTATCGATCGGGCTCGGGTTTGGAACGGACCTTGACGGGATTGGGATCTGGTGTGGCCTTGCAGCCGGATTGGCAACCGTCGGCGTTCTGGCGAATATCCGCTTCTATCACCGCGAAAAGCTCGGGCTCCTGCGATTCTGAAGGAGCTCGAGCCGGGGCATTCGTCAGCCCCGCTGCGAGATGCGGTTCACATGACCCATCTTGCGGCCCGGACGGGGTTCGGCCTTGCCATAGAGATGAAGCCGGGCGTTCGGTTCCTGCAGGATAGACTGCCATTGGTCCGCATCGGCGCCGACCAGGTTTTCCATGACGACGTCGGAATGCCGGTCAGGAGATCCAAGCGGCCAGCCCGCAACCGCACGCATGTGCTGTTCGAACTGGGAGACAAGACAGGCATCCTGAGTCCAGTGACCTGAATTGTGAACCCGCGGCGCAATTTCGTTGACGAGCAACTCGTCGCTCGAAGCGCCCTTGATCAGGAACATTTCGACGCCCAGAACACCGACATAGTCGAGCGCAGTTGCGATCTTGACGGCAATTGCCTGAGCTTCGAGGTCGGTTTGCGGATCTACTTGAGCCGGAACGGTCGATGTTTTCAGGATATGGTTTTCGTGGACATTTTCCGTCAGTTCATAGGCTGCGCAATGGCCATCCGTATCCCTTGCGACGATAACGGACACTTCCCGGTCGAAGGGGATTAGTTGTTCAAGAACGGCTGGGGCGTTGCCGAGTTTGGCCAAGGCGCCATCGGCGTCTGCTGCGCTGCGGATCATCACCTGACCCTTGCCGTCATAGCCAAAACGCCGGGTTTTCAAAACACCTTGGTTGCCGAGTTGATCCAGAGCCTTGTCCAGATCCGCTTGACTATCCACCTGATGGTAACCGGCAAGCTTGATCCCGGCACTTGACAGAAAGTTCTTTTCAAAGAGCCTGTCCTGGGAGATCTCGAGAGCCCGTGGTCCGGGTCTGACAGGGCATCGGGAAACGAGGAACCCGGCAGTTTCGCCGGGGACGTTTTCAAACTCGTAGGTCACCACTGCACAAGTTTCGACAAACTGGCCAAGGGCTTCAGTATCGTCATAGTCAGCGATCGTGGCAGCGTCGGCAACTTCGAATGCGGGACTGTTCGGATCCGGGCAAAAGACGTGACATTTCAGGCCAAGTTCGGCGCCTGCAATCGCCAGCATCCTGCCAAGTTGTCCGCCCCCGAGAATGCCGATCATATCGCCTGGTTGAAGGCGTTTGGGTGAAGTCATTGTCTTCGTCCTTCGGATTTTGGCGATTGCAACCGGATCAGGTGCGGTCCGGACGGTCGGCTACGGCAGCTGTCCTGTCACTTCGATACGCGTCCAGCCTGCCGGCAAGGCCTTCGTCATTCAGTGCAAGTACGGCAGCTGCGAGAAGGGCGGCATTGGCAGCACCCGCCTTGCCGATGGCCAGTGTCCCGACCGGTATCCCCGCCGGCATCTGGACTATGGACAAAAGACTGTCCTCGCCGGACAAGGCCCGGCTTTCAACCGGGACGCCGAAGACGGGCAGGGGCGTCAGGGACGCGGTCATGCCAGGCAGGTGCGCCGCTCCACCTGCACCTGCGATGATGACCTTGAAACCTTCCGCCTTGGCACCCTTCGCAAATGTATACATGCGGTCGGGGGTGCGGTGCGCGGAGACGATCCGCGCGTCATGTGAGATGCCGAGCTGGTCTAAAACATCAGCTGCGTGTTTCATGGTGGGCCAGTCCGACTGACTGCCCATGATGATCGCGACATCCGCGCTGGCCATGCACTTCGCTTCCTTTTGATGGACCGGAAAGCCGCGGAGTATAGGCAGCGCGCCGTCGCGCGCAAGACCGGTTTCCGGCGGCCGAACGGCTATTTAGGCTATAATGTCCGGAAACAGTTTGTCTTCAAGGATCGAGATCCGGTCCTTGATCATCAGCTTGCGTTTTTTCAATCGCTGGAGCTGCAATGCATCCGCATTTGCCGTGGCCGCGAGTGCTTCGACGGCAACATCGAGATCACGGTGCTCCTGCCGGAGCTGCGTAAGCTCTGCCCGAAGTGCAGTTTCATCGACGCCTGACATTCAACTCCCCCGGCTGCGAACAGACACCCCTTCCTATGGCAAGCTGTTTGCCGAAGAGCAAGCCTTTGCAAAAACTGTTGTGCCTAAACCACCGGGATTTCTGCATTCGGATGCAAAAAACAATCGGCCAGAACGGAAAAACCGAGGGCTTCCGCATGCTATCCGGTGGTCTGCAGAATTTGACGGCGTACAAAGCCGGCTATGCAGAAACTGCATTCGACAAGGGCTATTTTCCTGTGGCACGATAACAGGGTTGAGCCAACAGACAGGAGGTTATTCCATGTCAATGCAGTCGCATCTCTTGGAACTAGAGCGTCGTCACGCCGAAATGGAGCGGAAAATCGAGGACGCGCTACACCATCCGAGTACCGACTCCCTGGAATTGACTCACATGAAGCGTAAGAAGCTCAAACTAAAGGAAGAAATCGAACGGATCCGCACAAACGGTACGCTTCACTAATTTCAACCTTGCTTCTCAAAAAAACGCCGCGGTTTGCCGCGGCGTTTTTTGTTGGTGAATTCCTTTCACAGGTCCCTGGCTTGTTCACGCAAGGCAAACTTCTGGATTTTTCCAGTGGAGGTTTTCGGAAGCTCGCAAAAGACGACTTTGCGGGGGGCTTTGAAATGGGCCAGCCGATCGCGGCAGAATGCAATCAGTTCCTCCTCGGAGGTGTCTGAACCCTCGCGGAGTTCCACGAAGGCGCAAGGTGTTTCGCCCCATTTCTCATCGGGTCGGGCAACCACGGCGGCTGCCTGAACATCCGCATGTTTGTAGAGCACATCCTCGACCTCAATCGACGATATGTTCTCGCCTCCCGAGATGATAATATCCTTGGACCGGTCCTTGAGCTGGATATAACCGTCCGGATGTCTGACCCCGAGATCGCCGGAATGAAACCAGCCGCCGGAAAAGGCCTCTGCGGTCGCCTCCCGGTTCTTGAGATATCCCTTCATAACAATATTGCCCCGGAACATGACTTCCCCGATGGTTAAGCCGTCGGCAGGGACTTCCGTCATTGTATCCGGATCGCGCACGGAAAGTGCTTCAAGCGCCACGTAACGTACACCCTGGCGCGCCTTTTTCGCAGCCTGTTCGGCATCCGGCAAAGCGTCCCATTGGGCCTGCCAATCGTTGACAACAGCCGGACCGTAAACTTCCGTCAGGCCATAAAGGTGAGTGACATTGAACCCTGCCTGTTTCATCGCCGACAAGACGCTTTCAGGGGGCGGGGCGGCAGCCGTGAAGAACTCGACAACCCGGTCAAGGCTGCGTTTGTCTTCCGGCGCTGCATTCAGAAGCGTCGACATGATGATCGGGGCGCCGCACAAATGGGTGACCGTCTCTGCTGCAAGCGCATCCCAGAGCAGTTTCGGGCGGACCCAGCGCAAGCACACATGCGTACCGGCGACAATCGACAAGGACCAGGGAAAACACCAGCCATTGCAGTGAAACATGGGCAGGGTCCAAAGATAGACCGGGTGTTTTGCCATGGATGCCGTGATGATGTTGGCCTGGGCGAGCAGATAGGCGCCGCGATGGTGATAGACCACGCCTTTCGGGTTTCCGGTCGTGCCGGAGGTATAGTTCAACGCGATTGCATCCCACTCGTCATCGGGGAGTGTCCATGCAAAATCCGGATCTCCGCCGGTCAGAAAATCCTCGTAGTCGAGGGTGCCAAGTCTCTCGCCGTCCTGTGGGAACTCGGGATCGGAATAATCGATGATGATCGGTGAGATTTTTGCAAGAGTGAGAGCCTCTTTCATGACGGCGGCATATTCGCGGTCGGTGATCAGGACCCTCGTATTTGCGTGATCCAGCTGGAAAGCAATGATGGCGGCGTCGAGACGCGTGTTGAGGGAATGCAGGACCGCCCCGGTCATCGGCACACCATAGTGTGCTTCGAGCATGGGCGGAACGTTCGGCAGCATGACCGAAACCGTATCATCCTTGCCGATACCGAGGCCGGACAGGGCAGAGGCCAGTTGCCGGGCGCGTTCATAAAAGGTTGCATAGGTCGCCCGCTTGCTGCCATGCACGATCGCTGTCTGGTCCGGGTAGATGTCGGCGGCCCGGGCCAGAAAGCTGATCGGGCTGAGTGGCGCAAAGTTGGCTTCGTTTTTGTCAAGGCCATCCGCAAACGGATTGAGGACCGCATCCATTGTTTCACTCCCGGATAGATTGCCCGGTCATCAAAACGGGAAACGGAATGCGTTGCAATTCTCCTCTTGGACCTTTCGGGCCGCCTTGGCTGGTTTGGAAGGCGGTCCTTTCCGAAAGACGGCCTATTGCGGATAAGGCGAGATGAAGGGGTCCCGCCGCGTATAGCCGGGGTTCATGAGCTTTTTGATATCCCGCTCGACCCTGGACGAACGGAACCGCGCGTAATCTTTTTTCAGGATGTGTACGCAGACGTCCGTAATGCCCAGGTCTTGCAGGCAATTATAAGCGATTGTGTTTTTCCGGACGATGTCGCCGTTGAGCAGGATGACCGTCAAGCGGTCCGTAACATACCGGATGTAACCGGACAGCAACTGATAGAGTTTGCGGTCATGCACAATATCATCCGGGATGTTCTTGATCAGCAACAAATCCCCTTCGGTCACGCTCACCAATGCCATTTGCTGCTTTAGGACGTGAAACTTGTCCTGGAGACTTTGCCGGGAGATGACATCAAGAAGTACGGCATAGCAAGACAGGTACAAGTGCTCGATATCGCTTCGATCGATGTCGTTGAACGTGTTGATAGCGATTTGTGTCTCGCGCCAGTCCCATTCGGTGCCATTGATGCCGTCCATGAATGACATGAAATGCTGACAATCAAAATAGCTGTTGGCATCTCCGCTGCGCGCCTCGGCGGAGTTGAGACCGCTGAAAAGCAGAAACACATTGACAAGGATGCCCAGGGCAAAGCGCCGCGGTGCCTGCACGAAGGCCAAAAAACGGCTGGAAGCGTTATCTGAATGAAATGTCATGGAACATGCTTTGTAATCGTGGGCGCGAGGGCATCCGTCGAACCTTCGTGGTTTGATTGTATAGCCAAACCGAAAATTGTTAAATTATGTACAATCCCTACGCGGCAGCTTTCTGATTATTTTTCAGGGCTTTCGCGGCGCTTGTGGCTGGTGGCGCGTGGCATCTTGGGGGAAAAAATGACCAGCTGACACTGTGCCGATCTTGGGCGCCCCATTTCCGGGAGGAAAAATTGCACAAGGCAGCCGGATGGTCAGGGGCATTGTTCTTGAGTTGCCTACGTAAAGTCACGATCCCTTCGAATGTCTTACCCGCCACAGGCTTGCAAGATTACCTTAAGATACCCCACTGTGGAGCAAAACCGGGGCCGTGTGCCACCGGGTTTTGTGCCAGGGAGGATGGTGAAGATGACAAGCCGGTATCACGAAATCTATCAGTCCTGGAAACAGGACCCGCCCGGTTTCTGGCGCATGGCGGCTGAGGGTATCGACTGGATATCCAGCAGCGAAAGCGTTTTCGACCCGGACGGGGGGCAGTATGGCCGTTGGTTTCCAGACTGGGAGTGCAACACCTGCTACAATTGTCTGGACCGGCATGTCGAACATGGCAGGCGCGGACAACCCGCACTCATCTATGACAGTCCGATTACCGGTACCAAAAAGACCTTCAGCTACGAAGAATTGCTGCATCGGGTGCAGGCGATGGCCGCCGTCTTGTCCGACAAGGGGATCGGGAAGGGCGACCGGGTCATCATTTACATGCCGATGATCCCGGAAGCGGTGATGGCCATGTTGGCTTGTGCACGGCTCGGGGCGGTTCACTCCGTTGTCTTCGGAGGATTTGCGGCCAATGAATTGGCGACACGGATCGACGACGCCACACCAAAGGCGATCATTGCCGCCTCCTGCGGAATTGAGCCGGGACGGGTGATTGCCTACAAACCTCTCGTTGACGCAGCAATCGAGCAATGCGGCCACAAGCCCGATTGCTGCTTGATCATCCAGCGGCAACAGGCTGCCGCGGACATGATTGATGGCCGAGACTTTGACCTTGGCGCACTGATGGCGGATGCGCAGGCATCCGGGCGTCAGATTGATTGTGTCCCGGTCAAGGCAACCGACCCGCTTTACATTCTCTATACCAGCGGAACGACCGGTCAGCCCAAGGGGGTGGTTCGGGACAATGGCGGCCATATGGTCGCGCTCAAATGGACGATGGCCAATCTTTACGACATTGAGCCCGGAGAGGTTTTTTGGGCAGCCTCCGATGTCGGCTGGGTCGTGGGTCATTCCTATATCGTCTACGCACCTTTGCTTCATGGCTGTACGACGGTGGTGTTTGAGGGCAAGCCGGTCGGGACGCCGGATGCCGGTGTCTTTTGGCGGGTGATTTCCGAACACAATGTCGTATCGCTGTTCACCGCGCCGACTGCCTTTCGGGCGATCCGCAAGGAAGATCCCGACGGCATATTGTTGGACCTGCATGACCTGTCGCTGTTCCGTTCTCTATTTCTGGCGGGCGAACGTGCGGATCCGGAGACTGTGAACTGGGCTGCCGAAAAACTGCACGTGCCGATTGTCGATCACTGGTGGCAGACCGAAACGGGCTGGTGCATTGTCGGCAACCCGCTGGGGCTCGGGCGCCTGCCGGTCAAACCGGGGTCTCCGACAGTGCCAATGCCAGGGTATGACGTCCAAATCCTTGATGATGCAGGACACCCGCTGGCCCCGGACGCGCTTGGGAACATCGTGGTGAAGCTTCCGTTGCCGCCGGGATGTCTTCCGACCCTCTGGCATGCGGAAAAGCGGTTTCATGATTCCTATCTCGCCGAGTTCCCCGGCTACTACAAGACATCCGATGCAGGGATGATCGACGAGGACGGCTATCTGTCGATCATGGCCCGCACAGACGACATCATCAATGTTGCCGGTCACCGGCTGTCTACAGGTGCCATGGAAGAGGTCCTTGCGGCACACAAGGATGTTGCAGAGTGTGCCGTGATCGGAATTGCCGACCAGTTGAAAGGGCAGCTTCCCTGCGGCTTTGTCGTCTTGAAGGCGGGCGTCAACCGGCCGCATGCGGAGATCGAGGCCGAGTTGATCAAGCTTGTCCGCGAACGCATCGGGCCGGTGGCCGCGTTCAAGATTGCCATCACGGTTGACCGCTTGCCCAAGACGCGATCCGGCAAGATCCTGCGCGGAACCATGCGTCAGATTGCAGACGGTGAACAGTACAAGATGCCGGCCACAATCGATGATCCGGCTATCCTGGACGAAATCACGTCCGCGCTGCAGGAGCATGGTTTGTCGCGGTCTGCATAAAACGGCAGCCTGCCTTGAGGCAAAATTGCGGAGTGCTGCTGCTAAGCAGGCGAAGTTCGCGCTTTACAGCGCGGGCTTTCAAGCGAGTGGATCTCCGGAATTCCTGCATTACGGTTATGTAATTTGATTGTAAGCGAGAGGACTGAATAGTGCGGATCGTAAATGTTTAATCTGGAGATATAAGTTGACAAAGCGTGTTGTGATCCCGGTCTTGTTTGTTATCTTGGCTTTGTTTCCGGCCATGGGGTACGCCCAAACCAGCGGGGAAAGCATTTATTTGCCGGCAGCTGCCATCAATGGTGCGGAGTTGATCGGCCCGCCGCCGGCCGCGGGTTCTGAGGAAAAATTCGCTCAATTGGAGACCGTTCTATGGATGCAACGTACCAGAACGCCTCAACAAATCTCTTTTGCCAAGCGAACCGAGAAACTTTCATTGGCGACGTTTGCACCGATCATTTCAGAAGACCTTCTGCAAGTGAACGCAGCCGCACTTGATAAACTTTTTGCCGATGTGAAAGCAGAGGTCTACGCGAACGTCGATGTTTTGAAAGCCGATTACGATGTGCCGAGGCCGTTTTCTGCAAGCGATCTGGTCAAACCATTGGTCGAGCCCGACCCTGTCAAGAGCTACCCCAGCGGGCATTCCACATTGTCCATGGTTTACGGCAAACTTCTGGCTGGATTGTTCCCGGACAAGGCTGAGGAGTTGACTGCGCTCGCCAGCCAGATCGGTTATGGCCGGGTGATTGCTGGTGTACATTATCCGGCTGATGTTGTTGCCGGTCAGAAACTTGGTGCGGCCTATGCAGAGGCAATTCAAGGCCAGCAGAGCTACCAAGATGCGATTGCCGAAATCCGAGCTTCGCAGACAGTTGACTAGACCCTGTCTTGTTTCAATGGGAATGCAGACCTCGGCCCGCAAATGCGCAGGGAACGGGTAGCGTAGAAGCAAAACAGGCATCGACATGATTCCTGCGGGCGCATATGGTCAGGTCGCCAATTGGCGGCCTGATGTGTGTTTGCCGCTCTGTCATTGTCACTAGAAACCAGAGGTCTTTCGTGTCTCTTGAAAACAAGGTTGCCATCATAACCGGCGCTGCCCGCGGCATCGGCTTTGCCGTTGCCAAACGCTTTGTCATGGATGGAGCCAAGGTGGTTATCGCGGATGTGGATGATGCCGCCGGCGAGGAAGCCGCTGAAGAGCTCAAGCAATATGGCGACATCAGCTATATTCATTGCAACGTCGCCGAGCGTCTGGACGTACGCAATCTCGTGGCGGAAACGCTGAATGCCCATGGCGACATCGATATCCTTGTAAACAATGCCGGGGTTGTGGTCGGAGCCGACTTCCTGGCACTGGAAGAAGACGATTTCGACCGGGTCCTGTCGATCAACCTGAAGGGCGCTTTCCTGTGTTCTCAGGCGGTTGCGCGTCACATGGTTGAAAAAGTCGAAAATGGCGGGGACCCGGGTGCGATCATCAACATGTCTTCGGTCAACTCGGTGATCGCAATCCCGAACCAGATCCCTTACTGCGTTTCCAAGGGCGGTATGTCCCAGTTGACCAAGACAACGGCTCTGGCGCTGGCCAAATACGGGATCCGGGTGAATGCAATCGGTCCGGGCTCGATCATGACCGAAATGCTCGCGTCGGTGAACAGTGATCCGGCTGCCCGGAACCGTATTCTGTCCCGAACCCCCATGTTGCGTATCGGTGAGCCTTCGGAAATCGCTGGCGTTGCCGCTTTTCTTGCGTCTGCGGATGCTAGCTATGTCACCGGCCAGACCATTTTCGCCGATGGTGGACGGATGCCGCTGAACTACACGGTCGAAGTCCCGGACGATTGATCGCGGGTGCCGGTTGAACCGGACTTGGTGAGCATTGTGTCACGCTGTCAAACCCGGCGTGACACTCCTGCTGTCAAGTGTATCATGGCCATACAGGCAGCCCGTCCAGTCCTGCCGTTTCTGGCAGTCCGAAGATCAGGTTGGCATTTTGAATTGCCTGACCTGCCGCTCCCTTTCCGAGGTTGTCAATTACGGCCATTGCAATGATCAGGTTCCGTTCCTGATCAGCCGCATAGTTGACGAAACACAGATTGGATCCGGTAGCCCATTTTGTTTGCGGCGGCTTGTCGGTCACGCGAACAAATGCTCGATCAGCGTAAAAGCTTCTTGCAGCATTCAGGCACTGGTTGGTGTCAGCGCTGCCTCGACAATAGATGGTAACCAGAACACCTCGTGTCATCGGCACCAGATGTGGTGTAAACACCAGCCCGGCAGGGTCACCTCCGCTCAATAGTTCAATGGTCTTGGCCATCTCGGGCATGTGGACGTGTTTGAGCAGACCATAGGGCTGCAAGTTTTCGTTGCTGGCAGCGAAGCCGAAATGGCTGTCCGCACTGCCGCGACCTGCGCCAGATATTCCGGTCTTAGCATCAATCACAATATTTCCCGGTTCAATCAGATGATTGACGAGTAGTGGTGCCAGCGCATTCAGCGTCGCCGCGGGAAAGCAGCCGGGATTGGCAACACGGTTGTGTCCGTCGATTCGGGTCGGCCACACGTCAGCCAAGCCGTATGCCCAACCCTCGACGTGGCGATGGTCACCACCGATATCGACAATTTTCACGCCTTTTGGAACCTGTGCTAGCGCTTCAGCCGACGTGCCGGAAGGAAGAGACGCGAACAAAAGGTCAAGCTTCGGAGGGGTTGCAGGGTTCCATTTCTCGATCGCCAAATCTGCGATTTTGCCGGATACACCCGGAAAGTGATCGGCCACACGGTTCCCGGCGCTGCCCTGGCCTGCAGCGAAAACCAATTCGAATTGCGGGTGACCGGCAATCAGGCGGAGTGCTTCGCCGCCGCCGAACCCACTGATCCCCAAAATACCAACGCGGATAGTCATAGTCATTCCCAATAATCTAATGAAGCCAAGCTGTTGCAGTTTTAAACGGCGTGTTCAACGAGTAACCGCATAGATGCAGGACTAGGAAAAGCTCCTTGGCAAGTGTGGTGTCGGTTAACCAACCAGACTGGCGGATGGTTCAACGGGCTATTCGGCGGCGGCATCAAACTGCAGCCGCGCAAGTTTCGCATAGAGCCCGTTGCGGGTGCTCAATTCCGCGTGGGTGCCGGTTTCGACAATCCTGCCTTCGTCCATCACGATGATCCGGTCGGCTTTCAAGACTGTCGCGAGCCGGTGGGCGATGACCAGTGTTGTGCGGCCTTCCATCAGGCTTTCAAGGGCAAGCTGAACCTGATGTTCGCTTTCGGCATCGAGCGCGCTGGTTGCTTCGTCCAGCAACAAAACGGGTGCGTTCTTCAAGATGGCACGGGCGATTGCGATCCTCTGGCGCTGACCGCCCGAAAGCGTGACGCCCCGCTCGCCAACGCGGGTATCGAAGCCGTCCGGAAGGGCCGAGATGAAACCGGTGGCATGGGCTGCTGCCGCGGCTGCCTTGATGTCCGCCGGTGTGGCGCCGGTCTGACCATAGGCAATGTTTTCGGCAATGGTCGCGCCGAAAATTGCAGCTTCTTGAGGCACAAGGGCAATCTCTTTCCGGAAGGTCTTTGGATCCATCTCGCGCAGGTCGCGGCCATTGAGCAGGATCCGGCCACTGTCCGGGTCGTAAAAGCGCATCAAGAGGTGAAACAGGGTAGATTTTCCGGCACCCGATGGGCCGACCACGGCAACGGTCTCTCCTGGTTCAACTACAAGATCAAGTGACTTGATGACCGAAACATGCTCGGTGCCCTTGTAGGTAAAGGCGATGTTTTCAAACCGGATCTCGCCCTTGGGCGATGCAGGCAAGGGCAAGGGAGCCAGGGGGGACGCGATATCGGACTGAATATCGAGCAGCTCGCTCAGCCTTTCGGCGGCACCGGCGGCTTGTGACAACTCACCCCAGACTTCTGACAGAGTCGCGAGGGAACTTGCGGCAAGGATCGAATAGATCAGGAACTGGCTCAGTTCGCCGCCGGTCATTGTGCCGTCAAACACTTCGGTCGCGCCGATCCACAAGACCGCAACAATGCTGGCACCGATGATGACAATGGCAAAGGCCGTCAGGATGGCGCGTGCGGCGGCCGCCTTGCGCGCTGCGCGAAACGCGCTTTCGACCGCCGACTGGAAGCGTCCGGTGGCGAAGCTTTCGTTCGTGTAGGCTTGCAGGGTGCGGACCGCACCGAGCATTTCACTGGCATAGGCGCTGGCGTCTGCCAGTGTGTCCTGGGCGTAGCGGGACCTCCTGCGCACGGACCGTCCAAATCCGATCAGCGGAACGACGATGACGGGAATGGCAGCCAGAACAATGAGCGAGAGTGTGGGGCTGGTGACAACCATCATGACAACGGCGCCGACAAACATCATGAAGTTCCGCAGGGCCTGAGACGCACTGGCGCCGAATGCGGATTTGATCTGGGTCGTATCGGCTGTCAGCCGCGACAGGATTTCACCGGATCGGGCACTGTCATAAAAGGCCGGGCTCAGTTCTGTCATATGCGCAAAAACATCGCTGCGCACCTCGGCAACGATCCGCTCGCCGATCCAGTTGACAAGGAAATACCGGATGGAACTGGCAAGGGCGAGGGCGGCCACGACACCGATCAACACGAAAAAATAGGCGTTGATCAGGGCAGGATCGTCAGCGCCGAAGCCGAAATCGATCATCCGGCGGATGGCCAGGGGCAGGATCAATGTGATCAGGGCGGCCGAGACAAGCGCCAGAATGGCTCCGGCCGCCATCTTCTTGTGGCGCCAGAGATAGGGCAGCAACCGGGCTAGCGGGCGCAGACTGCGCCTGTTCTTTGTGTCTCGTTGATCTGCATTTTTGGCACGCCCGTTTCGCACACTCGTCTCCGGCTTGGATGGCATCTGTAAATCCCGGCTGTAGATAGCAGGCTTTGACCGGTTTGTAGACCTCGCGGTTTGTTCCGTAGTATTCGCCGCAGGCCGGAAACGGCTTTAAAAAAACTACGCTGCCATCCGTGTCTTTTTGCCTTGTGCCAACTGCTTCCTTGCGGTATATCCCCGCCTCATGTTTCTGGGGGCATGGTCCTGACCGGACCGATTGCCTTATGTAAAATTTCGCCCCGACGCCTGGCCGAGTCGCCGATGTGCTTTAGGGGTGAGTGAAAGGACCGGCCATGAAAGCGGATATTCATCCCGACTACCACACCATCAAGGTCGTCATGACTGATGGTACCGAATACACCACCCGTTCCACATACGGTGCGGAAGGCGACACGCTGCAGCTCGACATCGATCCGACGTCTCATCCGGCCTGGACCGGTGGTGACCGTCAGCTGATGGACCGTGGTGGCCGGGTGTCCCGTTTCAAGAACAAGTTCGCCGGCTTCCTCGGTTCCTGATCGGAACAGCCGCGAAACAGACCAAAGCCCGGCATTTTGCCGGGCTTTTTTCTTGGATGCTACAACATCTGGCCATGGTGCCTGTTGTACGCCCTTTTCCATGCGCAATGAGTTTCTTTCGTTCGTACCAGAGCAAACCCTGAAAAGCGCCGCCTTATTGCGCAAAGGCAGCGTGGAGCCGGTTGAGGTGGGCTGCGACCGGATTGCCGTCATTGGCAGCCTCGAATGCGGGTTCTGCGGAACGGTAGAGCATTGTGTCGAGATGAACGATCCGTTCCTGAAGCCGGATGGATCGTTGGATTAGCGTTTTGAAGTTTTCAGGCAGGTCGTCAAATGCAGGGCTGGTTGCCGGGGTGCTTAGTTTTTCGATGTCCACCTTGTTCTTGTCGTTTCCGGCCTGTTCACGGGACATCTCGCCTTCATTGACAGCGCGCTGCAGCAGCAGCCATGAGGCCAGTTGCATCAGGCGGGACGTCAGACGCATCGATTCGGCGGCATAAGCAAGCGATGCGGGCCGCTCCAGCGCCTTGGCCTCTTGCCGGCCCGATCCATCAAGGTAGACGGCCGTTTCCTCGACAAGTGCCATGCCTTCCCGAAACAGGATTTCGAAGTTGTCCGAGCTTGCCAGCCTGTTCGCGAAGTGAACGGTCTCGGGCGGTGCGCCGCTGGTCTTGGTGGTGTCCGTCATGTGATCGATACGCCTTTGCTTCTTTGCCCCGTGCCCGCAATAGCTGCAACCGGATCAGCCGATCCCGTCCAGATAATATCGTCGGCCGTCTCTTACGGGAACAATGCCCCGCCACGCCCTTGATTGAGCAACGATCATGCCAACGCAGGTCCGCGATGGTCAGTGTCGACCTTTTCACATCATAGTCGGAGGAGGGCCTGAAAAAAAGAGCCACGGCAACCGTGGCTCTAAGTCTTTAACAGGGAGGCGTCAAACAGAGTGGACAGGAGCCACTCAAGATCCAGATGACTGGATGACTATTGTTATGATTTAAAATAATTAAAAATGGGTTAATCAATAGATTGATGGGTAAAAATGAACCTAGGGTAATGCAATAAATATTGTGTCGTTTGAGATATGTTGTTTTTACTTGTTTTTGATTTAGGTCGAATTAACGATGTGAATTTAAGTAATGTCCTTTCGCGATTGCTGGGATCGAAATCTGTGCAACCGCTGTTTCAAATGCTCTTAACCAGTGTTGAAGAAATCCTACATACGCATTTGGGTGCTGTTTTGAGGCTGCGTGATTCGGCCGTGGAGGAACGAAATGAAACAATCCGTGGCTGGAAGGTTGAAAATCGCGTTCGACAACAGTTATGCGCGCCTTCCCGAAGGCTTTTTCGAACTGCGTGCGCCGACGCCGGTTGAAGACCCGTCCCTGATCAAGGTGAACCATGCGCTTGCGGAGGTTCTTGGTCTTAACCCGGATGATCTTGAAACGGCACAAGGCGTGAGCCTGCTTGCCGGGAACCATGTACCGGAAAGCGCTGCACCACTGGCAATGGCCTATGCCGGGCATCAATTCGGAAATTTCGTTCCGCAGCTGGGCGACGGCCGAGCGATTCTTCTCGGTGAAATCGTCGGAACGGACGGCATTCGCAGAGACATTCAGTTGAAAGGCTCCGGCCGGACCGCTTTCTCGCGAATGGGAGATGGCCGGGCCGGTGTCGGGCCGGTGCTACGGGAATACATCGTCAGTGAAGCGATGCACGCGCTTGCCATTCCGACGACCCGTTCACTTGCAGCCGTCCGGACTGGCGAGGCGGTGATGCGCGAACGGCCGATGCCCGGAGCGGTTCTCACCCGGGTTTCCCAAAGCCACTTGCGGGTGGGCACGTTTCAGTATTTTGCGGCGCGTGGCAACACGGATGCACTCAAGGTTCTCACAGACTACGCAATTGACCGGCTCTTTCCCGAGGCTGCAGAAGCTGATCAGCCTGCGGCGGCTTTTTTCGAAAGGGTGCTCGGCGGCCAGGCCACTCTGATCGCCAAATGGATGTTGGCAGGTTTCATTCACGGGGTGATGAACACGGACAACACGTCCATTGCTGGCGAAACCATCGACTATGGTCCTTGCGCATTCATGGAAGCGTATCATCCGGGCACCGTATTCAGTTCCATCGACCGGAACGGACGATATGCATTCGGAAACCAGCCCGCGATCGCGCACTGGAATCTTGTGCAACTCGTGCAATGCCTGCTGCCTTTGCTGCATAGCGATCCGGACAAGGCCATCGCTCAGGCGCAGTCGATGGTGGATACTTATCCGGACCTTTTCGAGCAGGCGCTGGCTGCCGAGTTTCGACGAAAACTTGGATTGGCTACAAAGGAAAGCGGCGACCGTGATCTGGGGCAAGGCCTTTTGGACCTGATGGCGCACAAGCAGGCGGATTTCACCCTGACCTTCCGGGGGCTGGCGGAGTTGGTCGGCACCGGAGCGCCGGCGCAGGCAAAAGCCGGAGAGCTGTTCTTTAAAGATCCGGAAGTCATCGAGGGCTGGGTTGAGCGGTATCAGTCCCGTTTGGAGCGGGACCCGTTGTCTTCAGAGGACCGTGCTGCAAGATTGCGGGCGGTAAATCCGCTTTATATGCCGCGTAATCATCTGCTCGAAGACGTGATACGCTCGGCGGAAGACGGTGCAGACTTTGAGCCGTTTGAGACCCTGATGTCTGTGCTTGCTGATCCATTCACCGAAAGGGCAGGTCTCGAACGCTTCGCCCGTCCTGCGAAGCCCGAAGAACGGGTCCTTCAGACTTTTTGCGGAACTTGAACGGGGCGTGGTCAGGGTTTGGAAAACAGGGCGTCGGCGGCACTGCGCACCGATCCGCGATGTTTCAGCGTGTCCCTTGTGCGTTCGATTTCAGCCTCAAGCGACGAGATCCGTTCGGTCAGATCTTTTTCCGACAGCTTGCTCAGATCTTGCCCCACAACGATCTCGACCGCTTTTGCGGGTTTCAAGCCGTCATCGTCAAAAATATTCATATGCTCGCCCTTTTCCGTTCAGATCCGACACAAGGCACCAACCTCTCAGCCTAACAAATTCCCGCTCGATTGTCAGGCTGCAGCCAGCGGGCTACACCAACATGGGATGACAAGAGGGAGCATGCAATGAACGGCCAACCTGAAAAAATGACAGTGGTCGCGATGACCGGACCGGGCGGGCCGGAGGTTCTGGTTGCCGAAGAACGCCCGTTGCCGGTGCTGAACGAGACCGAGATCCTGATCAAGGTGGCCGCCGCCGGGGTCAACCGCCCGGATGTCCTGCAGCGCATGGGTGCGTATCCGCCGCCGAAAGGCGCATCTGATCTGCCGGGTCTGGAGGTCGCGGGCACCGTGGTGGCCGTTGGACCGGCCGTGCAGTCTGTCGAGGTCGGATCAAGGGTGACGGCACTCGCTCCCGGGGGCGGATATGCAGAATATTGCAAGGTCCACGCGGGTGTGGCCCTGCCGGTGCCGATGAATCTGTCGATGATCGAGGCTGCGTCGCTGCCAGAAACCTTTTTCACTGTGTGGAGCAATGTGTTCGACCGGGCCGGATTGACAGCCGGTGAACGGTTTCTGGTTCATGGTGGCACGTCCGGTATCGGGACGACGGCCATCCAGCTGGCGAAGGCGTTTGGTGCGGAAGTGTTCACGACCGTGGGATCTGACGAAAAGGCGGCGGCTGCGAAGGCGCTTGGTGCGGACCACGTGATCAACTACAGGACCGGGGATTTCGTCGAGGTCATACAGACAGTGACGAACAGGCAGGGGGTCAACGTCATTCTCGATATGGTTGGCGGGGACTATGTCGAAAAGAACTGGAAAGCTGCTGCTGTGGAAGGACGTATCTGCCAGATCGCCACGCTGAACGGGGTTTCGCAAAACGTCAATTTTGCAAGGCTCATGATGAAACGGCTGGTGCATACCGGATCTACCTTGCGTCCGCGCGACGATGCCTACAAGGCGGCGATTGCTGCGGCTCTGCGAGAGAAGGTCTGGCCATTGATCGAGGCCGGGACGATCCGGCCGGTGATTGATTCGACCTTTCCGCTTCATCAGGCGGCAGAGGCACACAGGCGGATGGAAACCTCTGGTCATGTCGGCAAGATCATGCTCCGGGTTTCCGAAGAGGCCTGATTTGCTGCTGATAATGAAATGAGACGGACTGTGCTTGTTGATTTGCCTTCGTGGCTGAAAAGCCATATATAGGTGGAAATCTCCTGATCAATTTGGAATGAACCTTCGCTTCAGCGCCCTGCCGGGCGAGGGAGCATACAAGAGGATATTGACCGATGGCGAACACGCCGCTTATGCCGAAGGCAACCGCCGTCTGGCTCGTCGATAACACGGCCTTGAGCTTCACGCAGATCGCGAGCTTCTGCAAGCTCCACCCGTTGGAGGTCAAGGCGATTGCCGATGGTGAAGCCGCGCAAGGGATCAAGGGTCTGGATCCGATCCTGACCGGCCAGCTGAGCCGGGAAGAAGTCGAAAGAGCCCAAAACGACCCGAATTATCATCTGAAACTGCAGGGTTCGAAGGTTTCGGTTCCCGAATCAAAGCGCAAGGGCCCGCGTTATACGCCCGTTTCGCGCCGTCAGGACCGTCCGAACGCCATCCTGTGGCTGGTTCGCCACCATCCGGAACTCAAGGATACGCAGATCATGCGCCTTGTTGGCACCACCAAGCCGACGATTGCGGCAATCCGCGACCGGACGCACTGGAACTCGGCCAACCTGACGCCATCCGATCCGGTCACACTCGGCCTGTGCAGTCAGCTGGAACTCGATATGGAAGTTGAAAAGGCGGCGAAAAACGCACCGCTTCCGTCGGCTGAAGCCGTGCAGGAAACCCTGGCATCTGTTGATGATACCACCAGCGAAGAGGCACTGGCTTCGGCATTCTCCTTCGATACGAGCGCACCGAAGCGCCGCGAAGAGGAAGAAGAGATCGATGCGGACGCTGTTTTTGCGAAACTGAACTCGTTGAAGTCTGCCGAAAGCACGGACGAGGACGAAGACAACAAGTAAGCCAACTCGACCAGTTGATCAGCGAAAAGCCGCCTCCCGAGGCGGCTTTTTTTGTTTGTGGAGCGAGGCCGGTGGGGGGATGCCGCCGTGAAGTGCAACAAGGTAACGGGACGG
>NZ_SMMF01000165.1:0-320 GCF_009711355.1 Roseibium sp. RKSG952
GACCGGGCACTGACATGGGTCTTGCCAGTACCTGGAGGCCCCTGAACCGGCAGAACGGTCTGATCCATGCGCAAAACGGCAGCAATGGTTCCCTGAACCGGATCCTGTCTTGCCAGAACATCACCGCCCTCTCCTTTCAGCCTCGGCGACTGGCGGTTCAAGAGATCATCGACGGCCCTGTATTGCCGCGCCCCGCACTGGTCCTCAATCACATCCAGCAGCGCAGCCGCAATCACATCCGTACGAAGCGGCCAATCCGGATGCAACGATAACCGGTCACGAAGCAAATGAGCGTTTTTCGGACCGGCCTTGACCGTAAC
>NZ_SMMF01000083.1:0-241 GCF_009711355.1 Roseibium sp. RKSG952
ATGCGAAAGGGCGTGCTTCAGCGTTTCGAGATTGTTCGCTCCTACCCATTTAGGGTGCCGTGCTGAGAGCGCTGGCATGCAATGGCTTTTCAAGTCTTCCGTAATCCTTTGGAAAGCTTCGTCTTTTTGCCTGACCGCTTCGAGGCACAGCTCCCGCGTCTGGAGACGCTCCGGTACATATTCCAACGCCCGGCCGCTTTGCCCCACCGCCTCGCGGCACATCTCCTCCGTCCGGAGGGCT
>NZ_SMMF01000659.1:0-3421 GCF_009711355.1 Roseibium sp. RKSG952
TGAAACAGGCGGTCCGGAAGCTCTACCAGGCTGTTTCTGCAGCCGCCGGGGAAGAGCGTCAGGATTCAAAGCCCTGGTATTGGGGCTATCTTGTGGCGGGCAGAGCGTCTGCATCATCAAAACCCCAGACACTCAGCGCTTGCTCGTGCTGACAACTCTCATGTCTACCTCCTGATGGCGGCGAATGCGGCGAACCGATACTGACGTCTGAAGCCGCGTCGGCTGGTGCTCCGGCTGCAAAGCCTGAAGCTATCGAAGTCCTGAATTGCAACAAAGTTGCCGGAGCAACTTAAACGTATTGATCCGCACGGATTTCACAGCCTAAGGTAGTCAACGGGCTCATGGTTGCAAGTTTGGTTCAGATCAGAATTTCCCTTCATCAAGGAGTTCAGTCATGCCGGATCGTTACAATGCGTATCGCGAAATAATCGACAAACAGCCTATGTGCGACACTCACGAACATATCGTGGAGGAGTCGCAGCGGCTGCAACCCAATGAACGCAGAGATTTCACGGTACTGGTCGATTCATATTACGCTCAGGACGATCTGATGGTTTCCGGCCTTGACGTAAAGGGCAGAGATCTTCTCCTGCGGACGGATGTCGACCCCAAAGACAAGTGGAAGATCATCGCCGAGCCTTGGAATCGCTGCCGTCACACCGGTTACATGCATGGCGTCCGGGAGTCGCTACGCATCCTTTGCGGTGAAGACGATCTGCATGCGGGAAACGTTCAGTCCGTGTCGGATCAAATCGCCGAAATGATCAAGCCAGGCTATTATCGTCACATTCTCAAAGACATCTGCAATATCGATCATTGTCAGGTTAATTCATTGAATCATGACACGCCGATATTTCGGGACTACTGCGAAATGCCCGATCTCCTTTGTCAGGATATAAACCTTCTTTATCTAAGCACCTGGCTGGACATTGATTCCATATCGAAACAGATCGACAAGAATGTTACGACCTTGACCGACTGGCATGAGGTGATCGACTGGGCATTTGCAAAATACGGTCCGCGTGCCATCGGCGCGAAATCCAAAACGGCCTATACGCGGTCGTTAGATTTTGCCGATGTGCCGGCCGAAGCAGCCGCATTGCCCTTTCATATCTCCAGAGACCCGTTTTCCGAAGGAAAGGGCCACAAGCGCCCCTCGGGTGTCGATGTGCATGATCAGAAACTGATTGAAGACCACTTGTTTCACTATTGTGTCAAAAAATGCATTGAATACGATCTGCCGGTAAAGTTTCACACCGGGTATTATGTGAGCTGGAAGTCACTCAACTTAAGACGAATTCGCGACAATGTGGTCGACTTGTGCGATCTGTTTCAGACCTACCCAGAGGGGAAGTTCGTCTTGCTGCACGTCAATTATCCGTACATGGATGACGTGATTGCTGCCGTTAAACACCATCATAATGTCTGGGTGGACATGGCCTGGACCTGGGTCGTCAATCCCCATGCCTGCGTACAGTTTTTCAAGGACTTCGTTAAGTGCGCGCCAATCAACAAACTGCTGATCTTCGGGGCTGACTTCAATCAGGTGGAGCTTGTGCCCGGGGAGGCGGCCATGACCCGCCACGGTTTGGCCCTTGCGCTGTCCGAGCTCGTCGACGAAGGCTGGCTGGCTGACAAGGAAGTGCCGGATATCATTGAACGCGTCATGTACCGAAATGCGCACGAACTTTACGACTATAAGGGCACACTGAAGAACTGGGACGGATTCGGCGGTTAGCCGAGTGCGGCGCTGCTTCATTCGTTCCAACAAAGCATGTTGTTGCGAGTATTCCAAAAGGCGATCAATGCCTTGATGTTTTGGAGGCTCTAGTGACTGGATTTTCTCGCTATGGTTGGGTGGTTTGGGCGCTGGCCCTCTCATTTTCCGTTTACGAATTCATTTTGCAGCCGGTTGTCGGTGTTCTCAGTAACAACTTTAAACAGAGCTTGAGCCTAACGCAGGCCGAAATCGGACTGCTGTCAGCGGTGTTCTATATCGGGTTCGTTGCCTGGCAGATTCCGGTGGGTCTGTTGCTTGATCGATACGGGGCTCGCCGGATCATGCCCTTTGGCTTCGCAGCGATCATTCTCGGCACCTTTCTGTTGTCGGCCGCGAACAGTTTTTCAGTAGCAATAGCAGCGCGCATTTTAATGGGATCTGGCGCATCCTTTGCTTTTGTGAGTGCCGGCTTCCTCATCACCCGCTGGTTCCCGATGAGTCATTTCGCTTTGATGCTTGGGGCGACACAAGGCCTGGCGGCGCTGGCGTCTGCGGCTGCCCAACCTGCAATCGTCGCGCTCGTGGCTGCCCAGCCGTGGCGGGAGCTATTGGCCGCTATCGCCGCAATCGGTTTGATCCCGCTTGTTCTTGGGGTCCTGTTCATCCGCGATCAACCAGGGCATTGGCCGGATTCCCCGCAAGTGGTGGGTAAAAGACCTGAAACGCCGAGTGTCTGGACTTCGCTAAGGATTGTGTCATCGAATCCCCTGGTCTGGTGTTGTGCCTTCATTCTGGCGGCGCTCATGGGGACAATCATGGCCTATGGCGGGCTTTGGGCCGTTCCTTCCTTGAGCGACTGGGGGCGAGGACGACTGGAAGCGACAACGCTGACGTCTATCATGTTGATCGGATTTGGGATCGGTTATCCGGTGATCGGCGGGTTGTCTGACTGGATCCGGCGGCGGAAGGTCTTTGTTACGACATGCACGTTTCTGGTTCTGTTCATACTGATGATAATTTTGATGACGCCTGTGCTTCCCTTGCCGGTGATTGTGGTGTTGTTTTTTCTGCTCGGGTTTTTTGGCGGTGTCGGGGTCCTTTTGTACTCCCTGGTCTGCGAGTATTTGCCAAGGGAGATCAGGGGAACCGCAATCGCATTCATCAATATGAGCGGCTTTATCGGCACGATGATCCTTCAAATTCTCCCTGGCTTGTTATTGGGGTGGGAGGCGCCTCCTGACCTGCATCACGGCGCAGCTCCCGAAAATACGTCGCCATCGATGAATCTTTATCGGTTGATACTGATTAGCGTCATTCCGATGTCCCTCAGCCTGGCTTTGGGCTTGAGCTTTGCCTTGAAGGAGACTTTCGGAAAAAACATCGGACAACAAGGTGTTGGACTTGTTTCAAAAAACGCTGGAGCTGTGCGAGGGCTCTGGAGCAGACCCTGATCAGAAACTGTTTAGCCTCCGGGGTGTTCTGTGGGCGGCTGGGCTGCACTCAAGCGGATCACGGCCGGCGGAAATGATTGCAAGCATCGCCTGGCACAAGGGGGCTGCACTAAACCCGGCCTTTTTGATGGCTGGAAGCCCTGTTACGCTGCCTCTGCAACGCAACACCACGGCATGAGTTCGTTCAGGCGTGCGATCTTGTGCTCGGCAATTTGAGCCCGAACCCAGGTCAACCAGGCTTGAGGGTCTA
>NZ_SMMF01000237.1:0-418 GCF_009711355.1 Roseibium sp. RKSG952
CAGGGCTAACGCATGAAACTCATAACGCCATGATTTTCAGCATGTAATCGTTGTCCCATCCGGCAGCCTTACGTTTACCCTTGATGGAGCCTTTCTGAGATTTGTCCGCTTTGACCAGATTAATGGCGATCTTTCGGATGACAGAGAGGTTTGCAGCCGCATTGCGGTCCCGCACCCGACAGTCATCTTCACGGAAACCGACATCAAGCACCCAATGCAAACTGTTTTCGATGGCCCAATGATTACGCACTGCCGCGGCCAGCGCTGGTCCGTCGAGCTTGGCTGAGGTCAGGAAATATCTTATGTCCGCCTTGGCGCCCCCTCGTTCACCGCCGTGGGCATTGTTCTGGCTTGTTATGGTTTCCACCGCGATAACGTGTGTCAGCCCGCGCCATCCCTCCAAAGCCTCAATCAGCTG
>NZ_SMMF01000615.1:0-2556 GCF_009711355.1 Roseibium sp. RKSG952
TTGCACTTCGCGGCTGAATCCACCCACCGGCACTCCGATCCCGCATAAAGCCGTTGGCTTTTGCGGGACGACACAGAAGAGGCAACAGGCAAGGGTCTCTTGCCGCATGGCAAGATTCTTGCCCCTTTCTGACTTATCCGGCGACTTTCGAGAAATCCGCAACCACATGGGTCGCATCGCGGATTTCGGACAGGAGCTGCAGGCGGTTGCGCCGCAAGGCCGGGTCTTCGGCGTTTACCAGAATGTCCTCGAAGAACCGGTCGACCGGAGCCCGGAGCCGTGACAAGGCCGTCATGGCGCTTTCGAAGTCTTCCGCCTTCACAGCCTCTTCCGCCTCGGACCGCGCGCCGCCGATGGCGGCTGCCAGATCGATTTCGGCCTGTTCCTGCAGATGGTCCGCATGCGGACGGCCTTGTACGGGCGCACCGTCCTTTTTCTCTTCGGCGCGCAGAATATTAACCGCCCGCTTGTAACCGGCGAGCAGGTTTGCCCCGTCATCCGAGGAAACAAGCGCGCCCAGCGCCTCGACCCGCTTCACCACCATCAGAAGGTCGTCCTGCCCTTCAAGCGCGAAGACCGCGTCGATCAGGTCATGGCGCGCGCCCTCGTCCTTGAGGTGCACTTTCAAACGGTCGGCAAAGAAGGACAGAAGGTCCGAGATCACGGCAGCCTTGTCGATCCCCTGCGGGGCCAGCAAATCAAGAGCATCCGACAGGAGATCAGCCAGCTTCAGACGCAGGTTGTTGTCCAGAACAATCCGGATCACCCCAAGGGCCGCGCGGCGCAGGGCGAACGGGTCCTTGGAACCGGTCGGCTTTTCGTCAATTGCCCAAAAACCGGCGAGAAGATCCAGCTTGTCGGCCAGCGCCACGGCAATGGCAACCGGATCGGCGGGCACGTTGTCGCTCGGCCCCTGCGGCTTGTAGTGTTCTTCGATGGCCGTTGCCACCGATGCATCTTCGCCCTGCGCGGCCGCATAGTAGCGGCCCATCAGGCCCTGAAGCTCGGGGAACTCGAACACCATCTGCGAGACCAGATCGGCCTTTGCAAGTTCAGCCGCGCGCCCGGCCTTTGCCGTGTCGGCGCCCACCAGCGGTGCGATCCGGGCGGCAAGCGCGGTCAGGCGTTCCACCCGCTCGCCGACGCTGCCAAGCTTTTCATGGAACTTGACGCTGTCGAGCCTGGGAAGATTTTTGGACAAATCGGTCTTGAGATCGGTGTCCCAGAAGAAGCGCGCATCGGACAGGCGGGCCCGGATCACCTTCTCGTTTCCGGCAACCACAGCCTTGCCGCCGTCTGCGGCTTCGATGTTCGACACCAGCACAAACCGGTTGGCCAGCCGTCCGGTCTTCGGGTCCTTGAGCACGAAACACTTCTGGTTGGCGCGGATCGTCAGGCGGATACACTCGTCCGGGATCTCCAGAAAGTCCTCATCGAACGTGCCGGTCAGAACCACCGGCCATTCGACCAGACCGGCAACCTCTTCCAGAAGACCCGGATCCTCGACCAGTTCCAGCCCCAGTGCAAGCGCCCGGTCCTTGGCATCGGCAAGGATCATCTCCTTCCGGCGGTCCGCATCCAGCACGACCTTGTGCTTTTCAAGTTTGGACGCGTAGTCCTCCAGACGGCGCACCTCGAAGGCTTCATCCGCCAGGAACCGGTGCCCGCGCGTGGTCTGCCCGGAGCGGATGCCGTCGACCTCGAAAGGCACCACATCCGGCTCCTCGGTTTCCGGCCCGAAGGTCGCAACGATCGAATGCAGCGGACGGACCCACCGCGTGGCGGAGCTGCCCCAGCGCATGGATTTCGGCCATGGAAAGCCCTTGACGATCCCCGGCATCACATCGGCTATGATGTCGATGGCAGAACGCCCCGGCTTTTCGATCACGGCGACATAGAAATCGCCTTTCTTCGGATCGGTCCGGACCGTTGCCTGATCAATCGACGCCAGCCCGGCCCCCCGCAAAAACCCCTGAACGGCCTTCTCGGGCGCATCGACACGCGGCCCCTTCCGCTCTTCCCGGGTCGCGGCAGATCCGGCCGGAACACCAGCGACATGCAGCGCGAGACGGCGCGGCGTTGCAAACGCATGGGCGCCCTCATAGTGCAGACCCGCATCGACCAGAGCGTTGGTAACAAGTGACTTCAGATCTTCAGCGGCCTTGCGCTGCATGCGCGCAGGAATTTCCTCGCTGAAGAGTTCAAGCAGAAGATCGGGCATTGGTCGTTTGAGCCTTTGGTCTTGGGGAATGCACCACCGGAATTACGTCGGCGTCGGTTACCAAGTCATCGGTGACTTGTCACCCCCCTTGACACCTGACGGCCAGTGATCAGCAGTCCGGAGACACGCTTTGACATGACAGGCGTCCGGAGTGCGAACATCAAAAAACCGGGCCACGGCTGCACCCCGGTCAATGTGAGAAACCTCTGCATAGTACTGGCCTGCTCAGCTGAACGCGCCAATTCTGGCCGTTATCATCTGTTCGGGACAGAGGTGAGGAGTTCACGGAACGCCTTTAAATGCGATTTCCGCCTTGAAAGGCTTCCTGGCCAGCT
>NZ_SMMF01000346.1:0-675 GCF_009711355.1 Roseibium sp. RKSG952
GGCATCAATCACGACGCTGGAACAGTCGACAAACGGACAGATCGCGACTGTTACGCAGTCGATCATTGCCCAGCGGATCATTGACGAGATCGATGGTGCCCGCGAGTCCCAACGCTCCGCAGGTGATCAGGCACTCATCGTGCATCACCAGTCAGCGGAATTCTCGGAGACACGCGCAGAAACGCAGCGGATTACAGTGGATCTCAGCGCACTGGACCGGGCGCAGACGCAAGCCACTCAAACACTGACGACGGCGACCGAAAAGCTTGACGGCAGGATCACAGCCCACGGGCAGCAGATATCGTCGCTGCAATCCGAAATCACCGGTCTGGACGGTGTGACGGTGGCGCATTCCACCGCAATCAGCTCGCTGGAAACCGGGGCGACACAGACCGGGAATACCCTGACAGCGTATGGCGGGCGGCTGAATGCGCTGGAAACCGGCGCGGAGACACTGGATGGCCGGATCACGGGAAATGCCGAATCGATTGATGCGACGAATACCCGTGTTACGGCTGCTGCAAACAACATCTCGGCTCAGGCGGACCGGATCGCCACGCTGGAATCCGATGTTGGGGAGCTGGAAACCGGCACGAGCGCCAATGCCACCGCTATTGGCCTGCTGGAAACCGGCGCGGAACAGACCGGAACGACGCTGAACGCCCATGGCAACCG
>NZ_SMMF01000455.1:0-1104 GCF_009711355.1 Roseibium sp. RKSG952
CGCGCCCCGCTCGAACAGACTGCCCGGCTACGGCTTGATGAAGGTCCCGTTCTGCAACTCCCGGACAGCAGTTCGCAGTTCTTCTTGCGTGTTCATCACAATGGGGCCGTGCCAGGCCACGGGCTCCTTTATGGGCGCACCGGACACCAGCAGGAAGCGGATGCCTTTGCTGCCAGCTTGCACAACGATCTCGTCTCCCGATCCGAACACCACCAGGGTCCGGTTTCCGGTTTGGTCGCGCAATTTCAGCTCATGGCCTGCGAACTCCTTTTCGGTCAGGACGCCAAAAGGGTCGGATGCGTCTTCGAACCGGCCACTTCCCTTAAAAACATAGGCAAAGGTCTGCTTGTAGGTGTCGACCTTGATCCGTTTCCGCAGGCCGGGTGGTACGTAAATGTCGAGATATTGCGGGTCTGCGGCAATTCCGTCGACCGGGCCGCGCTCACCCCAGAAATCACCAATGATCACGCGTGCGGAGGTGCCGTCATCCTCGACAACAACCGGAATGTCCTTCGCCTTGACGTCCTGATAGCGCGGCTGTGTCATCTTCAGAGTGGACGGGAGATTGGCCCAGAGCTGGAAGCCGTGCATCCGGCCGCGTGCATCTCCCTTCGGCATTTCCTGATGCAGGATGCCGCGCCCGGCCGTCATCCACTGAACATCGCCCGCTTCCAGATCGCCATGGTTGCCGAGGCTGTCGGCATGTTCGACCGTTCCGGCCAGAACATATGTGATGGTCTCGATGCCGCGATGCGGATGCCACGGAAAGCCCTTCAGATAGTCCTCGGGGCGGTCATTGCGGAAATCGTCCAGCAACAGGAACGGATCGAGCATCGACGGATCCTGAAAGCCGAAGACACGATCAAGCCTGACACCGGCACCTTCGAGCGTGGACCGGGTACTTCCGATGTGGGTCACCGGACGGATTGACATTCACAGCCTCCTTCCCAAGTTAGCTTGCGAACGGAAAATATGCCAAAGTTCCTCTGCTGCCAGTAAATTTGAGAGGACATACTGTTTCCAGAAACTGAACAGCGTAGACCGGGGGTGGGTTCGGCCGTGAAGTGCAACACGGCAACGGCCAGGTTCGGTTCGCCATAAGGG
>NZ_SMMF01000638.1:0-2932 GCF_009711355.1 Roseibium sp. RKSG952
AACCGGAAACGGTCGCGGGCTGTTTTGCGTTCGGAAAACGGTTGGAGCGGCTGCGAAGACAGGCCGGAAGAACACGTTCCCTCAAGCCCCGAAACACACTAGAACGCTCCAGCGAGAAAGTGGTTTATGCTTGGAGGTTGATTTTGAAACGCTATGTCCGAAACATGCGCGGTTACGGCCCGGTGCCCCCGAAAGTCCGGTGGCCGGGTGAGGCGAAAATCGCGGTTCAGTTTGTCCTGAACTATGAAGAAGGCGGTGAAAACTGCGTGCTTCATGGCGATGCGGGCTCGGAGGCGTTTCTCTCCGACATTCCAGGTGCGGCCCCGTGGCCGGGAAAACGCCACTGGAACATGGAAAGCCTTTACGAGTATGGCGCCCGGGCCGGGTTCTGGCGGCTACACCGGCTGTTTACCAAGGCAGGCATTCCGGTCACGGTCTATGGCGTCGCAACGGCCCTTGCCCGCAGTCCGGAACAGGTCGAGGCCATGCAGACCGCCGGCTGGGAAATTGCAAGCCACGGGCTGAAATGGATTGAGCACAAGGACATGCGCCCGGAGGAGGAGCGCGCGGCGATCGCCGAGGCGGTCCGGCTGCATACCGAGGTCACGGGTGAGCGCCCGCGCGGCTGGTATACCGGCCGGTGTTCGGAGCATACGGCCGGCCTTGTCGCTGAAGAGGGGGGCTTTGACTATATTTCCGACACATATGACGATGATCTGCCCTACTGGCTTGAGGTCGGCGGCCGTCAGCAACTGATCATTCCCTATACGCTTGAAGCCAATGACATGCGCTTTTCCGTCTCACCGGGCTGGTCCAGCGGCGACGACTTTTTCGCCTATCTGAAAAACGCCTTCGACGTTCTTTATACGGAAGGCGCCGAAGGAGCGCCGAAGATGATGTCGGTCGGCCTGCATTGCCGGTTGATCGGGCGGCCCGGCAAGGCGGCGGCCCTTCGGAAATTCATTGCATACATTCAGGGGTTTGACAGCGTGTGGTGCCCGCGCCGGATCGATATTGCCAAATACTGGGCCGAAGCCCATCCGCCGGAGGTCCGCGATCTGCCGAGCCGGATGGACAAGGCGGCTTTTGTCGAGGCGTTTGGCGGCATTTTCGAGCACTCTCCCTGGATTGCGGAACGTGCCTTCGAGCTGGAACTGGGGCCGGCGCATGATTGTGCGGCTGGCGTGCACAATGCGCTGTGCCGGATTTTCCGCACCGCCAGCGAAGCGGAGCGTCTCGGGGTCCTGAACGCGCACCCGGATCTTGCCGGAAAGCTGGCGCAAGCCGGGCGTCTGACCGCCGACAGCACCGGTGAACAGGCGAGTGCCGGATTGGACATGCTGACCGATCAGGAACGCGAAACCTTCACACAGCTCAACACCGACTATGTTGCCCGGCACGGTTTCCCCTTCATCATCGCGGTTCGGGATCATGACAAGGCGTCAATCTTGGCTGCGTTCCACCGGCGGATCGGCCAGGATCGCGCGACCGAGTTTGAGGAAGCCTGCCGTCAGGTGGAGCGAATCGCCCGGTTGCGTCTCGGCCAGATCCTGGCCTGACCCGGGTCCGGGCGCATTGGTATAAATAAAGATGAAAAATTCATCTTGACCAATCGCGCGCCAGTTTCCTAACGTTTCTTGACCAAATGGTCAGGCAGGCGGCGATCGGCAGACCAGGAGAAACCGCCGGACCGCGTGTTGGGGAGGGGCCGGAAACGGCCTCCCGGGGCACGATTTGCGTTTCCAGAACCGGGCATCCGCCCGCAAAAAGCTTGAGGGGAATGGCAGTGAAAACACTCGTGAAAACAGGGTTGTCGGCAGCGTTCGGATTGAGCCTCATGGGGCTTTCGGCGCAGGCCGACGACGATCTGACGTTGCAGCTCAAATGGGTCACGCAGGGCCAGTTCGCCGGTTATTATGTGGCGGAGGAAAAGGGTTTTTATGACGAGGAAGGCCTCGACGTCACGATCAAGCCCGGCGGACCGGACATTGCGCCGCCGCAGGTGATTGCCGGTGGCGGGGCGGATGTCATCATTGACTGGATGCCGTCGGCGCTGGCCTCGCGCGAGAAGGGCGTGCCGCTGGTCAACATCGCCCAACCTTTCGAGCGTTCCGGCATGATGCTGACCTGCCGCAAGGACACGGGCATCACGTCGCCCGAGGACTTTCGCGGCAAGACGCTGGGCGTCTGGTTCTTCGGCAACGAATATCCGTTCCTGTCCTGGATGAGCCAGCTCGGCATCCCGACCGATGGCAGCGAGGGCGGCGTCACGGTTCTGAAGCAGGGCTTCAACGTCGACCCGCTCTTGCAGAAGCAGGCCGATTGCATTTCCACCATGACCTATAACGAATACTGGCAAGTGATCGACGCCGGTATTCCGGAAGAGGAACTCGTGGTGTTCAAATACGAGGATCAGGGTGTCGCCACGCTGGAAGACGGCCTGTACGTGCTGGAATCGAGCCTCGAAGATCCGGAAATGGTCGACAAGCTCGCCCGCTTCGTCCGTGCCTCCATGAAGGGCTGGAACTATGCGGCCCAGAACCCGGAAGAAGCAGCCGAAATCGTGCTTGAAAACGACGCCACCGGCGCCCAGACCGAAAAGCATCAGGTGCGGATGGTCGGCGAGATCAACAAGCTGGTCAACGGTTCGGATGGCACGCTCGACATGGACGCCTATCAGCGCACGGTCGACACGCTTCTGGCGGGCGGCTCCGACCCTGTCATCACCCAGGCCCCGCAAGGTGCGACGAGCACGGCGGTGACGGACAAGATGTAGCCGTCCGGGGTTTTTGAAATTATGAAATGACGAAAGGCCGCCCGCATGGGCGGCCTTTTTTGTTATGGAGTAACGGCATGGATCCCATGGCCGGGCCATGGGATGACGGGCGGGTGAAGCCCGCGATCCCGAAAAATCTCTTTCAAAGAAATCCAA
>NZ_SMMF01000586.1:0-2153 GCF_009711355.1 Roseibium sp. RKSG952
ATGATAGGCCCAAACCGCGTAGGCGATCACTTCACGGGGAATACGGAACCCTTTCAGCCGGGCAAAGCAGCTCGTAATCTGCATTCAGTGCCGTGTATACGAAAATAGTTGGCTCAACAACTTGGCTATGCCAGAATTGAATGTTAAGAGCACTCAGCGCCGCAAAGTGGTTCTCCAGCCCTTGTGGTGAACCGAAACTAGCCCCTGCGTTGCTGCACCTCGCGGCTGAATCTACTTGAAGATGATCGTTTTATATTTTGGATTGGTTAGGGCGGAATTTTGGTTACAAAAACTCCGATCAGTGGACAGCGGGATATTGTCCACCACATCATTGCCAGCGACTTTCCCATCGATACGCTGCTCGATATTGGAACGGGTAACGGTGCAGCCGCCCGCTTGTTCCGGGATGCCGGGATCAAGGTTACAGCAACCGGTTTCGACATAGACGAATACAGCGACCACCGTGAGGCCGATTTCGAGGGCATCGATCTCTTTCCGGATGTCGATATCTGTGACATGAGCGTGTTCCCGGATGACAGTTTCGGCGCTATCTGGTGCGCCCATGTCCTAGAACATGTGCTCGATACCGGACGCGCCCTCCAGGAAATCCGCCGGATTCTCAAGCCGGATGGCTATTTTTTTGTATCCGTGCCGCCTTTCAAACATGAGGTCGTTGGCGGTCACATTCACCCGGGCTGGAACCCGGGGATCCTCATGTATGTGCTTGCAGTTTCCGGATTTGACCTCAGCGTCAGCTCTTTCATCCGGCATGGCTACAATGTATGCGGTCTCGTTAGGAATGGCCCGGATCTATGGCCTAATATCAGATTGCATTTTTCGAACGGAGACATCGAAACCCTGCAGAGACACGGCCGGTTCCCTGAGGGGTTTGATGCAAAACAGGGTTTTGATGGCAACTTCAAGAGTTTCAATTGGCACTGGCTTGTTGAACCCGAATTTAAAGCTACTCCCTTCCCTATGCAGAAATATCCGGAAAAATGATGCCAGATTATCTCACCATTGCCTTTTTTGTTCCCTGGATAACCCAAAGCCGTGGCGGTACGGAAAACGTCGGGCAGATGATGGCAAATGCCATGGCTGAAAGGGGTCATGTCGTCCACATTTTTACCTTCGACGGTGAGAAGCGCCCCTCGGTCTGGCCGCTCGCAGAAACGATCAAGATACGCCACCTGTCGACCGGTGACGAAGACCAAAATGACAGCGAAATGCTTTTGGCGCTTGCGTCGGTCTCTCCGGATCTGATCGTCGGACTGCACCTGAACCGCACCCTCCTGCGCTATGTAAAATGCGCAAGAAAACTGGATATTCCTGTCGTTCTTTCAGAACATATCGATCCTCGTTTCCCCGAACGCGCGGGAACATTTTCTCGCGAGGAGAGGCTCATGGCATTTCACGGAGCAACCGGAGTTCACCTCCTTGTGGATGATTTTCTCAAAGACCTTCCCAGCTTTTTAAGGACGAAGGTCAGCATCATACCGAACACGGTCCCCGAGGCTAAAACACTGGCCAGCGCTTCAGGCAAGGCCGAGGGTTTCAAACTGATAACTGTCGCACGGCTAATTGCGCGCAAAAACATTGACCGCTTGATCAAGGAGTTTGCATCCATTAGCGATGACTTGCCCGATTGGACCCTGGAGATATTGGGGGACGGCCCTCAGAAGGCCGAACTCCTTTCCCTTGCAAGAAAGCTCGGGATTGCGAACCGGGTCAACTTTGTCGGGGAGGTCTCAAACCCTTACGACTATCTGTCGCAAGCACATATCTTCGTACTTCCGTCGCTCTTCGAAGGCTTTCCAATGTCCAGCCTGGAAGCAATGGCCCATGGATTGCCTGTAGTTGGTTATCAAGCTTGCAATGGCATTAATGTCCAGGTCGTGAATGACCTGAATGGTTTCCTGGTCCAGGACAGTTTTAAATTTGGAGCATTGGCCGAGAAGCTAAGGGTACTCATGTCCGATGGCGAGTTGCGAGACAAAATGGGCCAGAAGTCACTCGAATTTTATCACAAGAAATACTCTCATAAGATTGTCACAGAGAAATGGGAAAACCTATTCTTTAAATCAGTCAAGGAATACACAACCCCTCAAAGGCCGGACACCGAAATGATCTTAACCACCCTGCTAGACCGTGAA
>NZ_SMMF01000274.1:0-481 GCF_009711355.1 Roseibium sp. RKSG952
CGACCATGTTGCACCTCACGTCTGAATTCAACGTCAGTTAGCAATTTCCCAGAACTTGCGATGCCTGTCGCCTAAAAGGGAGCTTCGGACTCTCTCCAACCGCTCCAGTCCGCACAGGACTTTCGTCACGACATCCGTCAGGAGCGCAATCTTTGGATCCCCTTCCAGAATTCCGAGGCGGTCGGCAAATAACTGGGTGCATTCTGCCGTCGTAGATGGCTTGCCGAGGATCCTGAGGGTCTCAAGAGCCGTCTGGCGGCGGTTCAGGCTGCCAAGCAGCGTGTCCAGCTCCTCAGCGTTCTTGCTCTTCGGTGCGTTTCTCACGCGTCGGGTGTTGGCTTTCTCAGGTTTCCAGTCTGGATCATAGATGGCGATCACCTTATCCAGGGCGACGAGGTGCGCCTGTGTCTCCGCCATCTCCGTGGCTAATTCTTCAGCCCGGGCGGTCAGCTCCGCCCGCTTGTCCTTCAATTCACTCGAT
>NZ_SMMF01000876.1:0-24267 GCF_009711355.1 Roseibium sp. RKSG952
CTCCGCTCACAGTTGCGGGGGCAGCCACGGTCTTGGTCCCTATTGGGTACGCCGCACCGTGTTCCCATTTCATCCGCCGTCGCGTTCGCTCGGGCAGAACCATCACATCCTGCAACCTTTGCAAGGAAGACAGCCCGGTGCAAGCCGTAATCCCACCTACTATCGGCCTGGATGCGACACCGGCCACAAGGTTTTCAAACCCGGCATCGCCGCGTGATGGACAACGACGGGCCCGCCCGCTAGCGTTGGGGTCATCCAGAATTGCACCACACGCAAGATCTGCCACGGCTTCAAAGGGAAACACCTGAAAAGATGGCTCCGATCGAAATCGATACGTTTGAGTCGCTGACACTTGGCATCATTGTCTATTTTGTCGGTTACTACGCCTCGCAGAGGTTCAGGTTCCTGCGCAATTATTCGATCCCCGAGCCCGTCAGTGGCGGGCTTCTGGCTGCGCTCCTTGTTCTGGCTGTCGTGCTTGTGACCGGACGGGAAATCGCGTTCAATCTGCTCGCCCGCGATGTCCTGCTGGTCTATTTCTTTACAACCATCGGCCTGAATGCCCGGATGTCCGACCTGATCAAGGGCGGCCCGTTGCTGGGCATCATGCTGGGGCTGACACTTGTCTGCATGGTGATGCAAAATGGCGTCGGCATGCTCAATGCGCTTTTATGGGGATTACCTGCCCAGTCGGGTGTCCTGCTGGGCACGGCCTCGCTGATCGGCGGTCACGGCACGGCGATCGCCTGGGGGCCTGTGCTTGCCGACCAATATGGCGTTGCAGGTGCTGCAGAACTCGGCATTGCGGCTGCAACCCTCGGCCTGATCGTTGCCAGCCTGCTTGGCGGCCCCTTGGCAAGTTTTCTGATCAGCCGCAACAAGCTGGTTGCAGGGGATGACGGCGGCGATGCCGCCACAGGCGCCGAAACCGATCTCCCGACTGCCAGCGACCCGATTACAAACCGGGGTTTCATGCGCTCCATCCTCTGGATCCATGTCGCGATCCTGATCGGGTATTCGGCATATGAAGCGCTTCAGGCAGCAGGCGTTCTGCTGCCCTTGTTCGTGCCCTGCCTGCTGGCCGGCATTGTGCTTTCAAACACGCTGCCGCGCATCTTCAAGGATATTCCCTGGCCCGCCCAAACGGCGGCAATGGCGCTGATCTCGGAGTTCAGCCTGTCCGTTTTCCTCGCCATGTCGCTGATGAGCATGCAATTATGGACACTGGCTTCGAGCGCGGGTGTTCTGGCAACAACGATTGTTCTCCAGGCAGTCGCCGCCAGCCTGTTTATCCTGCTTGTCCTGTTCCCGGTCATGGGCCGGAACTATTTCGCGGCCGTTCTGTCCGCCGGATTTGCGGGATTTTCCCTGGGCGCAACACCAACGGCCATCGCCAACATGACCGCCGTCACCCAGAAATACGGCCCCTCACCGCTCGCCTTCATCATCCTGCCGCTGATCTCGGCGTTTTTTGTCGACCTTGCCAACGCCTTTATCATTCAGTGGTTTGTCAGCCTGTAATCCGTCTGAGGCTGTCTTCCATGTCTGCGGTGAAGAACGCGCCTTTCCGGTGGAACGCCGAATTGCGCCAGCTGTTCCAATCTGTCCAAGTTTGACGGGAAACAGATCCAAACATCGCCCGTTTCAAGCAATGAGAAATCCCCAGCCACCCGAAAAATCATTCATGTCGAAAATTTAATGATTGAATTGAGGTGCGCTGCACCACGATCGGCTGGCGTCGTTTTCCATCCGAAACACATCGGCAAAACACAAGGTCACCTAAGCGGTTTCTCGTGGCTCGACTTTCTCAGGTCGCTCCGATTTGCAGCGGCTGGGACCCTGTCAGAAATCACTACCGCTCCACGGTTTGCACCGCAGCACGGCCCCATGGCATGGACACCGCCCATCGGCGTCGCTACACGAATTGCGAATATCACCTATGCGTAGACAGCAGACGTCTTCCCAACAAAACTGAATTGGTGCCTATGCCCCCAATCGAAGTCGGCGCGATAGAAACATTCACTCTCGGAATTCTGGTTTACTTTGTTGGCCACTATATTTCGGAGCGCTTCCCGGTCCTGCACAAGTACTCCATCCCCGAGCCCGTAACAGGTGGCTTGCTTGCGTCTCTCCTCGCGCTGGCGATCGTCATGATCACAGGCCGGAAGATCGTGTTCGACATGGCTGCCCGAGACTTGTTGATCATTTATTTCTTCACGACCGTCGGATTGAACGCGCGCATATCTGACCTCTTGAAGGGTGGACCCTTGTTGGGTTTTCTGCTTCTGGTCACCGCATTTTGCATGTTGATGCAGGATGGGATCGGCTTGTTGCTCACGAAAATCTGGCACTTGCCATCAGAACTCGGAGTTATGCTCGGAACGGCCCCTTTCGTTGGCGGGCATGGAACGGTCGCTGCCTGGGGCCCGATCCTGACGAATGGTCATGGCGTGCAGGGTGCGACCGAGATTGGCATGGCCGTCGCCACGCTCGGCCTTATTTCGGCAAGCCTTATCGGCGGCCCCATTGCCCGATACCTGATTGAAAAAAACGGCCTTGTGGCAGAAAGCAATGGGCATGAAGTCGCCAAGGGCGCAGAACTCGACGTCCCGACCGCGCATGACCCGATTACCAACCACAGCCTTTTGCAATCGATCCTGTGGATCCATGCGGCCATGGCAATCGGGTATGTGACATACAAGGGGTTGCAGAACGCCGGCATCAACCTCCCGCTGTTCGTCCCTTGTATGATGGCGGGTATCCTGTTGTCCAACACGTTGCCACGCCTCTTCAAGAACCTGTCATGGCCCTCTCAGACCCCGTCAATGGCACTGGTCTCGGAATTCAGCCTGTCCGTTTTCCTCGCCATATCTCTCATGACCATGCAGCTCTGGGCACTCACATCCAGTGTGGGGCTTCTTGCCGTCACGATCCTCATCCAGACGCTGCTCACCACCGTGTTTATCATCTACATCCTGTTCCCCCTGATGGGACGCAACTACTTTGCAGCGGTCTTGTCGGCGGGCTTTGCCGGGTTTGCGCTCGGGGCGACCCCAACGGCGATTGCGAACATGAATGCGGTGGAACAGCACTATGGCCCCTCGCCCCTCGCCTTTGTCATCCTGCCGCTGGTATCAGCGTTCTTTGTCGACATCATCAATGTCATCATGATTCAGGTGTTTGTGGGCTTATAGCGGCACAGCCAAGCACGCCAAACTTTGGGAGGAGGCTTGGGCCTCCTCTGCTGTTCTTGACTGCGCGATGGAAATGAATGGTGCAACGGCGATGCGGCCCGGGAACGGGATCAGACGCAGGGCACACGGGCAACCAGCTCCACTTCAAGCTGAAGATCGGGGCCGGCCAGCGCCGCAACGCCAATGCCCGTCAGGCTCGGCTGAGTGCCTTCAAACAATTCGTGAAGGGAGGGCCAGACCTGCTCGACCCGTTCCGGCGTCAGGTCGACCAGATAGACCCGAACCATGACAATATCTCTTGGCGCGGCCCCTGCCGCCTTCAGGGCGGCACGCGCATTGTCAACGATGATCGCCGCCTGGTCTGCAAGATTGTCCGGGACCGGTTCTCCTGCCGGACGCCAGGCCACCTGTCCGGAAATAAAGGCCAGCCGTCCAGGCTCGGTGATCGAGATCTGCGAATATCCGGCTTCTCCTGCATCGGGCAAGGTTTCCGGGTTCATGCGCATAATCGGGTCTGTTCCCGTTGCATCTACAGTGTCAATCGTTGAAGTCATGGTCTTCCGTCTCGTTTGCCTTGAAAAATGCAGCGTTTGCAACGCGGCTGCGAGACTGGTGATATAGAGGCGCGGCCAGCGAATGTGCGTCGCGGCTGCGGCGACGCTCAGTCGCTTCAAGGAGACAACTGCCAGCTTGGGAAAGGCGTCCGCTGCGTCTATACCCTTGAGAATATTCGCAGACGACTTGGCTGGTGAGGGACATGCCGCACACGAACCTCAACGACATTCAGATTTTCATGGCTGTTGTCGACGCGGGCAGTTTTGTTGCAGGCGGCAAAGCCATGGGGCTATCCCGGTCTGCAGCGGGCAAAGCCATCAGCAGGCTGGAAAGCCATTTTGGCACGCGGCTCTTGAACCGCAGTTCGCGGACGCTCAGCCTGACGGATGAAGGGCGGGTGTTTCACGATCACGGGCTCAGGATCCTTGAAAGTGTCGCTGCAGCGGAAACCAGCCTGTCCGGCCCAAAAAGCGTGCCCCGTGGCGTCCTGCGGCTGACGGTTCCCGATGCATATGGCCGCCGTGTCATCCTGCCCATTGTGGAAAAATACCTCGGCACCTGGCCGGATGTTCAAGTCGGGATGAGTTTTTCCGACAGCCTCGCCAATCTGGTTGAAGACGGATTTGATCTGGCCATCCGGATCGCGGTCAAACCCTCCGACACGCGACTGATTTCAAGGGTCATCGCGCGCGACAAGGCCGTCTTTTGCGCTGCCCCGTCTTATCTTGACCGGCAGGGCACACCGGAAACTTCCGAGGGCCTTTCCCGTCATGACTGCCTGTTCTTTGAAAGCGGTCAGGACCGGCAAGGCTGGCAGGTGAAAGACAAAAACGGCCAGACCGTTCGGGTCACGGGCCGCAGCCGGTTGCGGCTCGACAGCGCCGAGGCCCTGCGGCAGGCTGCACTTTCGGGCCTTGGCATTGCTCTGCTACCCGGCTTCCTTGTCGGCGAAGACCTGACGGCAGGCCGTTTGATCCGCCTGCTTCCCGGAATACCGTTGGACGATGTTCCCGTGCTGGCGCTTTATCCTGAAAAACGCCTTCTGGAACCACGGGTACGCCGGTTTATCGATTTGGCGGTTTCCGAGCTGGACCGCTGACCTGCTCTCAAGCACTGGAGCCGAAATCCAATTGGATGCTTCTGTCAGAAGCACATCTGCTTTTGTAAGGTTTGACCTGCCTCAACGATATTGCATACAGGGGCATGCAATCAGACATGGTATGCCGTGAGGCCTTCAGACCCAAGAGATCCGTTGCGTCCGCTGGTTTGCCAGTGACAAAAGGACCCCGGCCGGGTCAAAGTGCATAATTGTCGTTCCAATAGACCGGTTACCGGTTTCCCACCTGACGAACGGGGCATGCAGACATGGCGAAAATCAAGGTCGACAATCCAGTCGTCGAGCTCGACGGCGACGAGATGACCCGGATTATCTGGCAGTTCATCAAGGACAAGCTGATACATCCCTATCTGGACATCAATCTGGACTATTACGATCTCGGCATTGAGGAGCGCGACCGGACCGATGACCAGGTCACGATTGATGCAGCCAACGCAATCAAGAAGCATGGCGTCGGGATCAAATGCGCAACCATCACCCCGGACGAGGCGCGTGTCGAGGAATTCGGGCTGAAGCGCATGTACCGCTCGCCAAACGGAACCATCCGCAACATCCTCGGCGGGGTGATCTTCCGCGAGCCAATCATCATGTCCAACGTCCCCCGCCTTGTGCCCGGCTGGACCCAGCCGATCATTGTCGGCAGGCACGCATTCGGGGACCAGTACCGTGCAACCGATTTCACCTTTCCCGGCAAGGGCAAGATCACGATCAGGTTTTCCGGCGAGGACGGTACGGAGATCGAGCACGAGGTCTACGATGCTCCGTCCTCCGGCGTTGCAATGGCCATGTACAATCTCGACGACAGCATCCGGGATTTTGCCCGCGCCTCGATGAACTACGCCCTCCAGCGCGGCGTTCCCTGTTATCTGTCAACCAAGAACACGATCCTGAAAGCCTATGACGGCCGCTTCAAGGACCTGTTTCAGGAGATTTTCGAAGCCGAGTTCAAGCCTGCCTTTGATGCCAAGAAGATCTGGTACGAACACCGGCTGATTGATGACATGGTGGCCTCCTCGCTGAAATGGTCCGGGGGCTATGTCTGGGCCTGCAAGAACTACGACGGCGACGTCCAGTCCGATACGATTGCGCAAGGATTTGGCTCGCTCGGCCTGATGACCTCGGTGCTGATGACGCCCGACGGCAAGACGGTGGAGGCAGAAGCCGCCCACGGCACCGTAACCCGCCACTACCGCCAGCATCAACGCGGCGAGGAAACATCGACCAACTCGATCGCCTCGATCTTTGCCTGGACCCGCGGTCTCGCCCACAGGGCAAAACTGGACGGCAATGCCCCGTTGAAGGCTTTTGCACAAACGCTTGAAAAAGTCTGTATCCAGACGGTCGAGTCCGGCTTCATGACCAAGGATCTCGCCTTGCTGGTCGGCCCGGATCAGGGCTGGCTCACCACCACCGGCTTCCTCGACAAGATCGACGAGAACCTGCAGAAAGCCATGGCCAAGGCGGCGTGATTGGTGAAACCTGCGAACATCAGAAAAGCATAGAGGGAGCATGCGGAATGGGTGATTTGATTTTCTACACAAATCCGATGTCGCGCGGGCGTATCGTCCGATGGATGCTGGAGGAAACGGGCGTTCCCTACGAGACCAGGATTGTCGGCTACGGTCCGGAAATGAAGTCGGAAGACTACCGGAAGGTCAATCCGGTCGGGAAAGTCCCGGCGCTCGTGCATGACGGCAAGATCGTCACCGAATGTGCCGCGATCTGCCTCTATCTTGCCGATGCGTTTCCAGACGCGGGTCTGGCACCGGAGCCGAAAGACCGGGCGGACTATTACCGCTGGATGTTCTTCACCGCCGGACCAATGGAATCCTGTCTCACGCACCGCTCCATGGGGCATGAAGTTCCCGAAGAGCGCCGCCAATCGGTCGGTTTTGCAGCCTATGACGAAATGCTTGATGCGATCGAGCACGCGATCGCGGGCAAGACCCACATCGCCAACGACCGGTTTTCGGCAGCAGACGTCTATGTCGGTGCCAATCTGGGTTTCGGAATGCAATTCGGCACGATCGAACACCGCCCGGCATTCGAAACCTATGTGGCGGGCCTTCAATCCCGGCCAGCCTTCAAGCGCGCCATCGAGATTGATGAAAAGCTGATGCCCGCACAACCGGCCGCGGCATCTTGAGCGCCGATCAGGCCGGTCCCTGACCGGCCTGTTTGGTCTGCATCTGGGCAACCAGTTTCAACATCAGCCTGCGCGGCACAAGCGGCACAATCCAGTCAAGCGCGAATCCGAGCCGTGGCTGGTTGAATACCACCAGCCTGCCCTTCATCATGCCGTCATAACCGATCCGCGCAACCGTTTCGGGACGTGCACCGGACTTGCTGAGCGCGGTGCCCGTGAGATCGGCGACCTGAGCGAACTCGGTCTCGACATAACCGGGCGTCAAGACCGTGACTGTCACGCCGCTTGCTCTCAACTCCTCGCTGAGCGCCTGGGAATAGGAGTTCACAAAGGCCTTGGTGGCGAAATAGACCGCCTGTTTCGGTCCGGGCATGAAGCCCGCCGTCGAGCCCACATTCAAGATGCGGCCGCGTCCCCGCTTGGCCATGTCAGCGGCAAAAAGATGCGTCAATGTCATCAGCGACAGGACATTGAGGTCGACCATCGCCTGTTCCGACGCCAATGGCCGGTTGATATGATGCCCGCGCCCGCCGAACCCCGCGTTATTGATCAGAATGTCGATATCGAGACCTGCCGCCGTCACCTCGTCGTAAAGCTCCTGTGCCGCTTCGCTGGCGCCTATGTCCCTGGCATATACCTGAACGGCAACACCATGCTTGTCCTGCAGTTCATCCTTGAGGGACTGCAGGGCGTCCGCGCGCCGGGCAACCAGAACGAGATCCCCTTTTTTCGACGCATGGTAGCGGGCAAATTCCTTCCCGATCCCCGATGAAGCCCCGGTGATGAGGGCGGTCTTGGTCATGTTGGGTCCTTAAACCTGCCAGCCGCGAATCGGCCATTCGTCCGTTGAGAAAAATGTCGTTTCCCGCTTCCGGTTTCAAGGTTTGCGGATGGGACGGGCGTTTTTTGACTTTGCACGAAGGCCGGGCGGCGGTCATAGTTTCGGCAAACCCTATCGAAAGCATCGCCGTGCTGGTCATCGACAATCTCAAGACGGCGCTCATTGGCCCGATTTCCCTGACGCTTGCAAAGGGCGAGTGCGCAGCCATTACCGGCCCGTCGGGTGCGGGCAAGTCGCTGTTCCTGAGATCGATTGCCGACCTTGACCCCAATGCCGGAGCTGTTCACTGGGACGGCGCAAACCGCACCCATGTCGACGCTCCGGTCTGGCGGCGCAAGATCGGATTTGTCCCGGCCGAAAGCGGATGGTGGCTGGATCATGTCGCGGGACATTTTGAGCCTGACACGGACCCGCGCCCCTACCTTGCGAAAGTCGGGCTTGAAGCCGCCATGAACTGGGAAATCGCAAGGCTGTCAACCGGCGAACGGCAGCGGATCGCCATCGCACGCGCATTGCAGCGCAGCCCAGAAGTCCTGCTGCTTGACGAACCGACCTCCGCACTCGACCCGAATGCAACCGGCAGGATCGAGACCTTGCTGACCGGCTGTCTTGAACGCGGGATGGTCATCGTGTTCGTGACCCACAATCAGGAGCAGGCTGCAAGACTTGCCGGGCGGATCTACCGGATGGACGCCGGAAAACTTTCGCTTTTACCGGAGGCCTCGCTGTGACCGGCTACATACCGCTGACATATCTGGATCTGGCCGTCGCCTCGGTATTCCTGATCCTGAATGCGGTTTTCTCGATCTGGTTGCAACTCGGTCTGGCGCGCAAATTGATCATTTCGGCCCTGCGCATGGTCGTCCAGCTGCTGTTGATCGGCCTTGTGCTCAAGGCCGTGTTCGCGGCCAGTTCGGCTCCGGTCACGCTCCTGATTGCAGTGATCATGGTGATGTTCGCCGGGCGGGAAATTCGCGCCCGGCAGGAACGGCGGCTCGCGGGCATCTGGGGTTTCAGCCTCGGCGGGGCCGCAATGCTGTTTGCAGGCAGCATTATCACTGTCTTCGGCCTCACCCTGCAGATCGACGCCACGCCCTGGTGGATGCCGCAATACTCACTGCCGCTGTTCGGCATGATCCTCGGCAACACGATGACCGGGGTCAGTCTTGGCCTCGACACGCTCCATACAGGCCTCTACCGCGAACGCAATGCCGTTGAAGCCCAGCTTCTGCTGGGCCGAACGCGCTGGCAGGCCACAGCCCCGGTCACAAGACGCGCCCTCAGAAGCGGCTTCACACCGATCATCAATGCCATGGCGGCCACCGGAGTTGTCGCCCTGCCCGGCATGATGACCGGCCAGATCCTCTCCGGGATCGACCCGCAAAATGCCGTCCAGTACCAGCTCCTGATCATGTTCCTCATTGCCGGGGCCACCGGGCTGGGCGTGATGGCTGCGATCTTCGCAAGTCTCTGGCGGCTGACGGACCGCCGCCACCGGCTCCGTCTGGACCGGTTGGCAAGGCCGCGTGATGATGCATGACCATCGTCAAGGACGAAACGCAAACTCCAATGCCGCTTCTGCATGGAGCCTCGTGGTATCGAACACCGGGCAATTGACATCCTCGGCAGACACGAGCAACCCGATTTCGGTGCACCCGAAAATCACGCTGTCCGCGCCCCTGGCCCTTTCTCTTGCGACGATGTCCAGATAGATCTTCCTGGAAGACGGCTTGACCGCGCCCTGGCAAAGCTCCTCGTAGATGATCCTGTGTATTTCGTCCCTGTCGACCGGCTCGAGCACCACGGCTTGGATCCCGTGGTTGCAAGCCAGATGCCCCTTGTAGAAATCCTGTTCCATCGTGTAGCGCGTTGCCAGCAACAGCGGCCTTAGAGACCCCTGGCTTGAAATTGCAGAGGCCGTTGCATCGGCAATATGGATCAAGGGAATATCGACCGCTGCCTGCACATCTCCTGCCAGCTTGTGCATGGTATTGGTGCAGATGATGAGACAGTCGGCACCGCCCCGTTCCAGATTGCGGGCCGCTCCAACCATGAGACCCGCCGCCCGCTGCCAGTCTCCGCGTGACTGGGCAAAGGCTATTTCGGCAAAGTCAAAAGACCAGACAAGGCATTGGGCGGAATGCAGCCCGCCCAGCCGCTCTCGGGTCATGCGATTCAGCAACTGATAATAAACGGCCGTGCTCTCCCAGCTCATGCCCCCGAGCAACCCGATGGTTTTCATGGCCACCTCCAATGTGTCTTGCTTCTAGCGCCGCTTCTTGTCACAGACCACGGGAAATAGCGCGCAAAACATTGTTCCCATGACAATTTTCACGCAGGTGGCAAAGGAAGGTCAGCCGTCTTTTTGTCCGTCCGGATGCTCATTCAAATGGTTGAACAGTTCCGGTTCTTCGCCTGAGGGCTTTGCAACGATATCGGCCTGGGCGAGTTCTTCGTCTGCAAGATCTGCAAGGGACTTCAGGTTTTCCTGAATCCGGTTTTCAGCTTCCTTCAGGATCTTCTTGGTCAGTTCGGGTTTACGGTCCATGAGTTTTTGCAAGGCCGCCGCTTCCAGCACCAGAAGCTCGCAATCCCGGCAGGCGCGGACGGTGGCGGTGCGCGGTTTCTGGTGGATCAACGCCAGCTCGCCAAAGAAGTCGCCATCATCCAGACGAATGGTCTGGTGCTTCAAAACGATTTCCACCTCCCCTTCAGAGATGAAATACATCTTGTCGGCAACCGCGCCCTTTTCCGCAATAACCGTCCCGGAGCGCACCCTTTGCGCCTGAAGCAGCTTGGAAATTTCGGCCACCTCCGACGCGGTCAGGCCTTCAAACAACGGCACGCGGGCAACCATTGACCAGCTCACCACGAAATCGCGGCTGTGGATCTCGCGCGCAAAGGCGGAGGCGATGATACCGACAGGCAAGGCGATCAGCGCATAGCCCATCAGCATGACAATGCCGGCAACCAATCTGCCGAAATCGGTTACCGGAACCACGTCGCCATAGCCGACGGTGGTGATCGTGGTCACGGCCCAGTACAGCGCATGGGGAATGCTCTGGAACTTGTCGGGCTGGGCGTGATGCTCGATCAGATACATCACTGTTGCCGACAACAGGATCACGCCGCCAATGATCACCGCCGATCCCAGCAAGGCATGCCGCTCCGATGCGATGGCCGACAACAGGGACCGCAAGGCCGGGGAATACCGCGCCAATTTGAAAAACCGCATCAGGCGGAGAACAACGACAACCGTGACCACATTGTTCGGCAGGAACAGGACCAGCAGCAACGGCAAGGCGGCCAGCAGATCTATGATTGCGTCCGGATGAACCGAATACCGCAGCCGGGCCATGACAGGACCATACTGGCGGTAAGGCGCATGGAGATCGGCCACATAAAGACGCAGCAGATATTCGACAAGAAACACCAACCCGGAGGCGAGCTGCAGGATGGTTAGCAAATGGCCATGGCGGGCCCGGATCGCGGGCACGGTTTCAAGGATCGCAAAGGCGATATTGGCGATTATCAAAAAGATGAGAAACTGGCGCAAACTGCGCGCCGCCGTCCGGTAAGGGCCGGTATCCTCCAGAACATCAAAAAGATAACGCTTGAACCGCGTCGTCCTCACGCTTTTCCCCCGGCCGGTAACGGCATCACAAAACAACAACAAATTCAGTCATATGAATAGCGGCAGGACCGCATGCATGTCCAATTGTATGGCAGTGCTGCTCGCGCTTTTGTGATGACGTTGCGTCATGAGTGGAATTGCCGCAGCGTAATATTGCCCCACTTGACATGAGGCGCGGCGATGCGCGCTGCAACTTCAGGAGGAAGAAATATGCTGATCAAGGCCAATGCCGCCCGTGCCGGCGAGACCACAAAACACCATGTCGTGCTGAAAATGCTGGTTGCCTCAACCACACTTGCGGCCGGCGCACTCGCGGTCATCGCAAGTGTAAGCTAGGAAATCGTAAAGGCGGGTCATAAGCCGATAACAACAACCCGCCTTTAGGTGACGTTCTTCAAGTTCCCCTGAAATCAGAGAGCCGCAAGATGGCTGCCGATCGCATCCACAGCGCCATCCGCTTTTGACCCATCCGGGCCACCGGCCTGCGCCATGTCCGGCCGGCCACCGCCGCCGCGGCCACCCAAAGCTTCCGACCCAATCCGAACCAGATCGACCGCACTCACCTTTTCGGTAAGATCGGGTGTCACCGCGGTAACGATCGCGGCCTTGCCGTCTTCGGCCCGGCTGATCAGCACCACGATCCCGGAACCGAGCTGCTTCTTGGCTTCATCGGCCATGCCCTTGAGGTCTTTCGGGTTGATGCCTTCAACCACGCGCGCCATCATCTTGAAGGCGCCCGCGTCCTTGACCGGCGCGCCGGCTCCATCGCCGCCGCCGCCCATGGCCAGCTTCTTGCGCGCGTCCTGAAGCTCCTTCTCAAGCTTCCGGCGCTCGTCCACCAGCTGTGCCACGCGGGCCGGAACATCCCCGGCACCGACTTTCAGGATCCCTGCGATTTCGCGCATGCGCTTGTCCTGCGCGTCCAGATAGGCGCGGGCCTCCGAACCGGTAAGCGCCTCGATACGCCGGACGCCGGCGGCCACAGCCCCTTCATTGACGAGCGTCACCAGTCCGATATCGCCGGTCCGCCGGACATGGGTGCCGCCGCACAGTTCCAGTGAGTAGGGCTTGCCGGTCTTGCCGCCATGAAGCGCCGTGCCCATGGAAACGACACGAACCTCGTCGCCGTATTTTTCACCGAACAACGCCATGGCACCGGCTTCGATGGCATCGTCCACCGCCATCAACCGGGTTTCAACCGGCGCGTTCTGCAAAACGATTTCGTTGGTCAGGGTTTCGACGGTTTGCAGCTCATCGTCAGACAGGGGCTTGGGATGAGAGAAATCGAAACGCAGGCGTTCCGGCGAAACCAGAGACCCTTTCTGCGCCACATGAGTTCCAAGCACTTCGCGCAGGGCTTCGTGTACAAGATGGGTGGCGGAGTGATTGGACCGGATTGCCGTCCGGCGGGCGTGATCCACGTTCAGCTCGACTGCCAGATCACGGGTAACCGTGCCTTCCTCGACCGTCACATGATGCACAAACAGGCCATCGGCCTTTTTCTGGGTATCGGTGACACGGATCGTCACGCCGGGAGCGGTCATTGTGCCGGTATCGCCGACCTGACCACCCGACTCGCCGTAGAACGGCGTCTGGTTCAACACCACATAGCCGGATTGGCCTGCCGCCAATGCGTCGGCTTCAGCGTCCTCGAACACAAGGCCGGTGACAACACCTTCTGCATTTTCGGTTTCATAGCCCAGGAAATCGGTCGCTCCGGCCTTCTCCTTCAGCGCAAACCAGATGGCTTCGGTTGCAGCGCTGCCCGAACCGGACCAGGCAGCACGCGCTTCCGCTTTCTGCCGTTCCATGGCGGTGTCGAAGCCGTTCGTGTCAACGCTGATCCCGCGCGGGCGCAGGGCGTCCTGCGTCAGGTCAAGCGGGAAACCGTATGTGTCGTAGAGCTTGAACGCGGTTTCGCCGTCGAGTTCTCCACCTTCGTTCAATCCGGCAGTGGCGCTGTCCAGCAGGCCAAGGCCACGCTCCAGCGTCTTGCGGAAACGGGATTCTTCCAGCTTGAGCGTCTCGGTGATCAGGCTTTCCGCGCGTGTCAACTCGGGATAGGCCCGGCCCATCTCCCGGATGAGCGCAGGAACCAGCTTGTGCATCAACGGCTCGCGCGCACCCAGAAGATGCGCATGGCGCATGCCGCGGCGCATGATCCGGCGCAAGACATATCCGCGGCCTTCATTGGACGGCAGCACGCCATCGGCAATCAGGAAGCTTGTCGAGCGCAAGTGGTCGGCAATCACCCGATGGCTGTTGGCGGCCGCCCCGTCTGCCGTAACGCCGGTGGCGTGTTCGGAGGCCGCGATCAGCGCCCGGAACAGGTCGATGTCGTAATTGTCGTGCACCCCTTGCAGGACGGCGGCAATCCGCTCAATGCCCATGCCGGTGTCGATCGACGGATGCGGCAGGTCGAAGCGTTCGCCCGGCGTCTGCTCGTACTGCATGAAGACAAGGTTCCAGATCTCGATGAACCGGTCGCCGTCTTCGTCGGCAGATCCCGGAGGCCCGCCCCAGATGTGATCGCCATGGTCGTAAAAGATCTCGGAACACGGACCGCACGGGCCGGTCTCGCCCATGGTCCAGAAATTGTCGGAGGTCGGGATCTTGATGATCTTGTCGTCGGACAGGCCTGCAATCTTCTTCCACAGGCCGTATGCTTCCTCGTCATCGGAATAAACGGTGATCAGCAGCTTGTCCCTGGGCAGCCCGAATTCCCTGGTGATCAGGTTCCAGGCAAGTTCGATCGCCCGGTCCTTGAAATAGTCGCCGAAGGAAAAATTCCCGAGCATTTCGAAAAACGTATGGTGGCGCGCCGTATAGCCGACATTGTCGAGGTCGTTGTGCTTGCCCCCGGCGCGGACAACCTTTTGCGCTGTCGCAGCGCGGCTGTAATCGCGCTTCTCAAGGCCGGTGAACACGTTCTTGAACTGGTTCATGCCCGCATTGGCGAACATCAGCGTCGGATCGTTGCGCGGGACAAGCGGACCGGACTCCACGATCTCGTGGCCGTTCTTCTTGAAGTAGTCCAGGAAGGACGATCGGATTTCATTTACGCCGGTCATTCAACTCTCGCTCTTGTCACGCAGCTCGTTCTGTCTTTGCTGACGAATTCTTTGCCATGGCGCACCGGCAAGGCCCGCCCAGCGCCGCGCATGCCTTTTATCTTTCACCCTTGCCCCTGTCCAGATGAACAAGGCATCCCCGAACAGCACCCGCGGCCGGTTTTTCTTCAGCTGCGCTTTTGGTGTCATACAAAAAGGCTCCCGCTGATGGTTTCAGCGGGAGCCCTTTAAGATCGATTGATCCCGGATCGGATGGGATAAGACCCTATGCCTCGTCCTCACCACCCGACGGATCGATGATGGCCTCGGCGATCAGGCCCGCATTCTGCCGGATGGCCAATTCGATTTCCTGCGCGACTTCCGGATTGTCCCGCAGGAACTGCTTGGCGTTCTCCCGCCCCTGACCAAGGCGCTGACTGTTATAGGAGAACCAGGAGCCCGACTTTTCGACGATCCCGCCCTTGACGCCGAGATCAATCAGCTCGCCCATCTTGGAAATGCCTTCGCCATAAACGATGTCGAACTCGACTTGCCGGAAAGGAGGCGCCAGCTTGTTCTTGACGACCTTTACCTTGGTCTGGTTGCCGACCACCTCGTCCCGGTCCTTGATCGACCCGATCCGGCGGATATCCAGCCGGACGGAAGCGTAGAATTTCAGCGCGTTGCCGCCGGTGGTGGTTTCGGGCGAGCCGAACATCACACCGATCTTCATGCGGATCTGGTTGATGAAGATGACCATGCAGTTCGACCGGGAAATCGATGCGGTCAGCTTGCGAAGGGCCTGGCTCATCAGCCGCGCCTGCAAGCCCGGCAAGCTGTCGCCCATCTCGCCTTCCAGTTCCGCCTTCGGGGTCAATGCGGCGACCGAGTCAATCACCAGCACGTCAATCGCCCCGGAGCGCACCAGCGTATCGGCGATTTCCAGCGCCTGCTCGCCGGCATCGGGCTGCGAGATCAGGAGATCGTCAATGTTCACACCGAGCTTGCGGGCATAGATCGGGTCGAGTGCATGTTCTGCATCGACAAAGGCACAGATACCACCGGTCTTCTGGGCTTCGGCCACCGTGTGAAGTGCAAGCGTCGTCTTGCCTGAAGACTCCGGCCCGTAGATCTCGACGATACGCCCGCGCGGCAACCCGCCAATGCCCAAACCGATATCCAGCCCCAGCGAACCGGTCGATATCGCCTGGACTTCTACAGCCTGCCCCTGCCCCATCCGCATGATGGAGCCCTTCCCGAAGGCCCGTTCGATTTGCGAGAGCGCTGCATCCAACGCCTTAGTCTTGTCCATCTGGCTGCTTTCCACGAGACGAAGTGAGTTTTGAGACATGAAATCCCGCTCCTTATTCCATGATGGCGGCGCTGATTCAATTCACTCGTTTGTACATGATATGTTCTCATTTGACAATCCCCGGCATCGTATTGAAAAACCGCCTTTAAAGGGAAATGTTCTTTAATTGTTCGATTTGCCAAAGGCGGAAGATAACCTACAGGCAACTATTATCGATAGTTGCGAAACTATGGAATCAGGCTGCAGTTGAAACGCCCCCGCGCTCCTGATAGGCACGCCGTCTCCGTTCTTTGCAGTATCGAGTAGGATCGTCATGCCCGCCGCGCCATCCGTGAAATCCAAAGCCATTGCCTGCTTCGGCGCGGTTCACATGGATCACATCGCCCATGCCGGCCTCAAGATCCTGGCCGAGACCTCCACGCCTGCCCGCCTCACGCAGAAACCGGGCGGGGTTGCGGCCAATGTGGCACGTGCACTTGAACTTTTGGGCTCCGCTCCCGTTTTGGCCGGCACGGTCGGTGACGATGCCTTGGCACAGGCCGTCAAGGCAGCTCTCAAGGACGACGGCCTTCGCACCGCACTGGTCGAGCGCCCCGGCTTCGTGACCGGGCAATATCTCGCCCTTCACAATCCTGACGGATCGCTCGCCGGGGCCTGCGTGGACGACCGCATCCTTTCGGAAGCGCCCGCCGGTCTTTTCGATCCCGTTTTACAGGGGCTTGGCGATACGCAGATGTGGTTTCTCGATGCCAACCTGCCGGAACCGGTCATTGCCCGGCTGCTCTCCAGGGTCGGGAACCGGTTTGTCGCAGCCGATGCCGTGTCGATCGCAAAGGCACCCCGGTTGCGTGCCGCCCTTGCCCGGATTGACGTTCTGTTTGCCAACCGGCGGGAGGCTGCAACCCTTGCGCCCACACAGGAAAACGACAGTCTGCACGCGATTTCGGAGGCCCTGATGGCAACCGGCCTGAAGGCCGCGATCATTACCGATGGCGCAGCAGGTGCCACCGTTTGCAAGGGCACAACAAGGCTACAGTTGGATCCCGAACCGGTCGAAATTCAAGACGTGACCGGTGCGGGAGATGCCCTGATTGCCGGAACGCTGGCCGGTCTCGCACGGGATCTGGACTTGTTTGAAGCGGCACGGGCCGGGATGACGGCTGCGCGCATGACACTGCAGGCCACGGGCGCGGTTCCCCGCGATCTCGCCTGGTCCCGCATCGCCCCCGCCCGCTAGATCGACGCCCGCTGGAAAATCCACTATAAGCCCGCCCCGCGTCCCACACACAAGAAACCCTGAGGACTGTTACGTGACACTCAACGCCCTGCTCGCACCGACCGAAGAAGTTCAAGCTGCCCTTGCAGCCGGAAAGCCTGTCGTAGCGCTGGAATCCACCATCATCACCCACGGCATGCCCTTTCCGCGCAATGTCGAGACGGCCCGTCAGGTCGAGGCCGATATCCGGGCCGGAGGCGCAATCCCGGCGACCATCGCAATCCTCGACGGCAAGATCAGGATCGGACTGTCCGATGAAGATCTCGACCGGCTCGCACGTGCGGAAAACGTGATGAAGTGCTCACGCGCCGATCTCGCCTTTGCGGTTGCCACAGGGCGTCCGGGCGCGACGACCGTTGCCGCCACGATGATGGCAGCCCATGCAGCCGGCATTTCGGTGTTTGCAACCGGCGGCATCGGCGGCGTGCATCAGGGGGCGGAAGAAACCTTCGACATTTCCGCCGACCTCGACGAACTCGGGCGCACCCCGGTCTGTGTCGTCTCGGCCGGTGCCAAGGCGCTTCTGGACATTCCGAAAACCCTGGAAGTTCTCGAAACCAAGGGCGTTCCGGTCATTGCCCACGGGACCGACGAACTGCCTGCGTTCTGGTCGCGCGAAAGCGGTATCGAGGCTCCCTACCGGCTGGACAGCGCAGACGAAATCGCGGCCGTCATCAAGACCCGGTCGGTCTTTGCGGATCACGGCGGCATCTTGATTGCCAATCCGGTTCCGGAGGCCGATCAAATCGGCCGGGACGAAATGACCGGCTACATCAGCGCCGCCAATGCCAAGGCTCACATGGAAAACATCCGGGGCAAGGCGGTCACGCCGTTCGTCCTGTCCAAGATCCTTGAGCTGACGGACGGCCGCAGCCTTGAGACCAACATCGCGCTCGTGCGCAACAACGCAAGGCTGGCTGCCCGCATCGCGCAGGCGCTTGCAGCCTGAGGCAATCCGGACCAACTGTCGCAACGCGGTAACAGCCCCGTGGTTAAGGCCTTGCCGAGGCCTTGACCCGTTGACAGTACGCCGGGACAGCCCCTTAAGTTGTGCCATGCCATGCCACACTGGCCAGAATGGCAAACCGATGTCTTTCTTGGGCAGTGGTATCAGGATTTATGGAGGGTATTCGCAATGATCGAAACATCCGCTCCCGGCCGGGAGAACGGATCGGCGGGCTCCGAACCCCTCACACCGCTCAAATATCTTGACCGGGCACTTGGCAAACTCCGGGACATCGGGATTGCGCCGCAAACCGAAACGGATGCCCCGATCAATGCGCTTCTTGAACAAATCTCAGACCTTGCACCTGACAAGGTTCTGATTGTCACGCGCACCCTTGGTCAGTCTTCCCAATTCAACGAGGTCGTCCGCACCCAGATCCGGCAGATGGATATTGGCGAGCGCTACGAGGCCATTACCGAGGCCTTCAACTCGATCCGCGACGATGCCAAGTCGCTCGTCGACCAGTTGGCCGACGGGAAAATCTCGATGATGGAGAACCTGTCCAACAAGTGGCGCGACTTCCGGCGCGGAACGATTTCCGACCGGTTCGACGACATCCGGACCACCTACAAGGACGTGGCGCGGGCAACAAAAAACCAGATCGAGCGGGAACTGACGATCCTTGAGGCCTATCGGGATTTCCGGGGCGCTCTCAAGCAGGCCGAAATTGTTGCCCTCGATCTGCTCAAGGCCGCGGACCACCGGCTTCAGGACGCCAAACAGGCTCTGGAAACAGCCTCCAATGAGGTAGCGGCCCAATCGGGCGAGGACGCGGCCGCCAAGGCGCGGCTGGAGCTCGCACGCGATGAAAAGCTGCGGCAGATGCAGGATGAAGAAAAACAATACCAGATCGCCAAGGATCTCTCCGACAATCTGACCATCGGCTACAACACTTCCGAGGTGATCATGGCGCGGCTGATGCAGACGACCAATGCGAAGGAGCGGGTCTATGCGCAATCGGTCAGCTTCTTTTCGACAAACGAATCCGTGCTGACCGCGCTCAATGCCTCCTTCACCGGACTGCAAGGTCTGCATGAATCGACCGAAACGCTCAACGCGATGAAAGAGGGCGTCAACAAAAGCCTGGAAACGCTCGCGCAAATTGGCGATGCCGTTCAAAAAGAAGCCCTAAAGGCAGGCTACGGACCAACGGTACAGGCTGCCGCAGTGAAGAAACTGGTCGACTCCGTGGTCAACTATCAGGAGCAGTCGCGCGAAATCATCGAGGAAATGCGCGACATGTCGACCAGAAACTCCGAAGAGATCCGCAAGGCGGTTGAGGACGGCAAGCGCCGTCTTGCGAAACTGGCGGCCGAAGGCAAAGCCCTGCCGCATTGACCAGTGAAACGCCCAAGCGCCTGAACGGCGGATTGGCAGCAAACGGAAAGACGCTGAATGGCGGGAAAAGCGGACGCTCCGCTCGATGACATGATGATGGCAATGGATGTCGTGGATACCTTGCGCCACGACGAAGAGCTTGTCGAACGGGAGCTGAATTCCGGCGAGCGAGATGCCCGCATGATCGAAAGGCTGCGTCAGGTCTATGCAGCGCAGGGGATCGAGGTTCCGGACCGTATCCTTCAGGAGGGTGTCGAGAGCCTGAAACAGGACCGGTTCACCTACACAGCGCCCAAAAAGGGCCTCCCGCTTCTGCTTGCCTATGCCTATGTGACCCGCATGGTCTGGTCGAAATGGCTTGGGGCAGCCGTTGTCATCGTGATCCTCGCAACAAGCGCCTGGGAGTTCGGCGTGGTCCAGCCAAGGGAACGGGCGGCCATTGCACTCAAGCAGGAACTTGATCAAACCATCCCGGCGGAAATCGCCGGGTTGAAAATTCAAATTGCCGACCTCACAGCGGAGCCGGACGCGCTCAGCGCGGCCGACCGGATCGCCGAGGCCGGTCTGACGGCAGCCGGCAACGGCAACGCCGAGGCCGCCCGGCGGTCGGTCAGCGATCTTCAAGCGCTCGAAAGCGACTTGGCCGCCAGTTATGAAGTTCGGATTGTCTCCCGCCCGGGCACCCCGACTGGTGTCACCCGGATCCCCGAGGTCAACCCCAATGCCCAGAACTACTATCTGGTCGTCGAAGCCGTCGGCCCCGATGGCAAGGTCATTCCGAGGCGCATCGTGTCGGAAGAGAATTCCAGGGGCCGGGAAGTGACGATCTGGGGCCAGCGTGTCCCGAAGGCGACCTATGATGAAGTACGGGCCGACAAACTGGAGGACGGCATCGTTCAGGACATGGTGATTGGCAAGAAGGAACGCGGCAAACTTGCAATTGACTGGTCCATGCCGGTCGAACAGGGGGCCATCACTCAATGGTAGGCAGCGAGCACAAGCCTGACGGAGGCACACCCCCGGACATGACAAGAGATACGCCATGCTGACCGGCCGCCAGACCCTTGCTGCGATCGAACATGCGCTTCTTGACCTGAGGCGAGAAGAGGCGGACCTCGGAGGGCGAATTGAGCGCGCTGCCCGGTCGATCACCGATCTTCAACAGCGTCAGGGGGAGACATACCGCGATCTCGCCCGGTTTCATCTGGAGCATCACGCGGCCGAGACGCTGAGCACCCGCATCGACACGGCGGCACGGGAAGCGGCAAGGCTTCTGGAAAAACGCGGATCCGATCACAAGGTGCTGACCGAAGACTTGCGCAAAAAGGAAACCCAACGGGAAGACCTGCAAGCACATCGCGACCGGCTGGCCGGCGAACAGGAAACGGCAGAGGACCGGATGGACGCCTTGATGGACGGGGTCGATGCCGCTCTGGAGCAGGACCCCGGCTTTCTGGCCCAGCGCCAACGCGCCGAGGAGGCGGCAAGCACCGCCGAAGCCGCAGCGAACAAGGCCGAGACCTCCAAAGCCGACCGCAAGTCAAAGGGCAAGGCCTACGAAACCGATACGTTGTTCATGTATCTGTGGCAGCGCGGCTTTGCGACGCCCGGCTATGACCGGCGCGGCCTTGTGCGCATGCTCGACGGCTGGGTTGCCCGGCTGGTCCGCTACGCGGATGCACGCGCAAACTATGCCATGCTGATCTCGATCCCGGACCGGATGGCACGCCATGCCCAACGCTGCGCGGCGGCGACCCTGGAGGAGGAGCAGAAGCTTGCAGCCTTGAGCCGTGCGGCCCTGACCGAGGCGGCCGGTGAAGACCTCGCAGGCAAGATTGATCACCTGTCGGACCAGATTGTCGCGCTTGAGGGAGAGATCGCATCGCTTGACCGCAGCATCGACACCCTGAACGACGCGCTGCGGGAATTCGCCACCGGATCGGACACCGGATACCGCAAGGCCGAAGAGAAGCTATCCCAATCCCTCAAGGGTGATGATCTCACCGCCTTGTGGCAGCAGGCCCATGAAACCCCGTCGCCGGACGACGAGCGCATTGTGCGCCGGATAGAGGATCTCGGCGAGCGCATACAGGAGTTCGCCCGCGAGATCCGGCAGGACCGGGAGCTGCAACGCGATATTGCGCGCCGCCGCGGGGAACTTGCGGACGTGGCCAAGCGTTTCCGCCAGCATGGCTATGCAAGTTGGGAATCCACCTTTTCCGATGACACGCTTGTCACCGTCCTGCTCGGTGATCTTGTCAAGGGAGCCATTACCGGGTCCGAATACTGGGCGCGGGCGCAAGCTTCACACCGGCGGCGTAGGCCAAGAGGCGGGCGCGTCGGCTTCCCGCGAGGCGCCGGTCTCCCCCGGTCAATGGGAGGCGGCTTCGGCGGCAACGGGGATTTCGGCGGCGGCGGCTTCAGCTCCGGCGGAGGCTTTGGCGGTGGCGGCTTCAAGACTGGCGACACGTTTTGAAGTCACGGCTCCCGGCCGGCACACTCCTGCAGCTTTGCCTGCAGCACATTTTTTTGGTTATGTGGACGCGAGCAGTCCGCTTGGGATAGGAAACCGGACAGATCATGATGCGTATTTTATTTGCCCCGCTGGCTCTGGGACTTGCCGTTGCCGGGTGCCAATCCGGCTCAACCCAGCGCGCGGCGCTGCCCGATCAACCTCAGCTGTCAGTCCCTGCCGGCGCCCAGAGCGTGACGATTGCAGCCAGTCCGCCCGCTGTTCGCCAGGCCCTGGTGAGCAGTGCACTGGAGCGGGGCACAAAGGTGGTTCAGGACCAACCGAACATGGTCGTGATGGAGCGGACCATGGCCGGTGAAAACCCTGCTCTTGATTCGGAATTTGGTCCCTCCGACAACGGAGACAGGGTGATCCGCATCCGGGTGCGCTTCACCGGTGGCAATTGCGAGACGCTGGCTGTTCAGGATCTGGCGGTGATCAACAATGCACACACCGCTCTGGAACAGAGCTTTGTCCTGCCGGGCAACCCGAACACCATGCAGAGCCTTCAGGGGTTAAAATCAAGAGCAGAAAGCACGAGCACCTGCCCGCGCCTGAGCTGAGACCTCCAGCACCGGACAAGCCATGGCACAGCCCTCGCCGGAAAGGTTACCGTTTACAGACACTTGAAGCAGTAGGCTCCTAAAACAGGCTTGTGCCAGCAAACAAAACACCACGGACCATTCGGTCCGTGGTGTTTTGCAATGCAGGAGATTTCAGGCTCCGAAAATGGCATCAATTTCATGCAGGTTATTTTGCATGTCCAGAGAGGCCAACTGGCCGCCAAGATCATCGTCCGAAAAATCACCAAGGTCATTGCCAGAAACGAAGGTGTCGACATTCGCATCTGCCGCAGCAGCATCACTGGTTTCAGCCTGGGAAACCAACAATATGCTGCTGTCCGAAGTATCGGAGGTATCAGAAGTGCCAGACGCCACGGAAGTGTCGGAGAACGTATAGGTTTCGATAGAATCCATCACAATATCCGACGGGGCGTCACCGATGACGCTTTCTACCGAGCTTTCCAGTCCGAGCGACCACTCGGATACGCCATAGACCCAATCTGTTTCCGCCGCGAATTCGGTAATTTGCTGCAGATCCTCGGCGGTGGTCAACTCACCCAAATCATCATATCCCGGCATGGTCGTGATCATGATCGAGGCATCTTCATCGCCAAGATCAACGAGATAGTCGTGCATGGCTGTGGCTGCTGAAATCGCCGCATCGCCCATGTCGGTTGTGCCATCGCCGTAATCGAATACCATCAGGTTCCAGTAATCGACGTCAACACCACTATCGACAACCATCTCAACGAAGTCGGTCTCGTAGTCCGCAAGCCCGTCGGAGAGGGTCGGAATTGTAATGCTAATCGCCAGATCAACATTGTTTTCAGCCTCCCATTCCTGGAAAAGCGACAATGCGTCCACGAAAACCTGCAACTGGTCCAGATCCGTGAGGGTATCATACCCTTCGATGTCGAAATCAAATCCGACAAGACTGCCATAATCGTAAGATTCGTAGACCGCAATCCACTGTTCCACGACGGCCTCTGCGTCATCCGTCACCTCCCAGAGCATGGAGTTCAACGCGCCACCGAAGCTGATGGTCACATCAATACCTGCCTCCTGAAGCTCCTGAATACCGGAATCAATGTAACTCTCCATGGAGCCGTCACTGAGGTCGTAGGCGGAATAGTTGCCCCACGACGCGGTACCGTAGTTGTCACCTGAATCGGTCTCGGAAACGATAAACGCCAAAGTAACGGCACTGACTCCCGAAGAAATCACCGTCGAGACGTCACCCGTCGTCTCGGTAATATCGAAGTAGGGCGAATAAACAACATCGCTCGAACTTGTGCTATCTGCACTCGAAGTGTCATCGGCATTGTCGTCAGCGCCCGCCTCCGACCCGCTATCGGCAGTGCCGTCATCATCGGCATCCGAACTTGTGTCAGAACCATCATCCGTTGTGTCATTATCAGCATCTGCAGCGCTATCGTCGGCATTGTCGCTGCTGTCATCCGCCGCATCCGTGCTGTCGTCAGCGTCATCTCCGGTTGTATCGGCATTATCAGTGCTGTCATCCGCCGTATCGGTACTATCGACATCCAGTTGGCCCAGAACTTCAGCAGAAATACTGGAATTCCTGAAAATGAAGTTGTCTTCGGACAGCTCGGACAGGCTGACGCCTTCCAACGTGATGGTCTGGTTGTTATTGACCAGAGAAATCACAACACTTCCATCGACTTCCGTAATGCTTATACCAACCTGCATAAATCAGAACCGA
>NZ_SMMF01000188.1:0-341 GCF_009711355.1 Roseibium sp. RKSG952
CCGTCCTTCAGGGCGGGGAAGACGTTAACCCAAAACGCTAGATATAGTTACCACCTGAGCGAAAGGGATAAGCGGCGAATGGAGAGCACCGTGAAAAATATCTTTCATACCCAACCTGATTTCTTTGAGGAATTGACTGAAACCGATGGGCCTAAGCCTCTTTCGAATTCAGAGGTCAACGAGAAAATTCTTTCCTTGAAGACAAAACTGGGAAAGTTCTTCAGAACGAAACACACCCTCTTAAGCGGCGTTTCCGAGATAGTCTATTGCAACGACGGCACCGGAACCGGCAAGAGTTACGGGCAACTCAACGCGCCCTGTACACGACTCAAGCGATTTTC
>NZ_SMMF01000166.1:0-323 GCF_009711355.1 Roseibium sp. RKSG952
CTCGTTCTCACCCTGTTTGTCGCGTGGCATGCCAGGCAGGGCCGTTGGATCGCCAACCTCCTCCGTGGTCAGGTCGCTGCACATGATCTGGCCGGAAACAAGGTCAAGGCCAAGGTGCAACTTGCGCCAGATACGGCGCTTGATCTTGGTGCCATGCTTGGTTTCCTATCATTCTCCGGCGCCGAAGGTCTCCAACCCCGTGCTATCGACAACCAGATCAATTCCCTCTTTCCGGGTATCGTCTTCAAGCGAAACGTCCGCTGTTCTTGTTTGTTTGCAAGAGGGCGTCGAAAGGGCAAGGGTTTGAGACCGGCGCGACAGGG
>NZ_SMMF01000357.1:0-700 GCF_009711355.1 Roseibium sp. RKSG952
AGCCGGATAGCCGGTTTTCTCGGCAACAATCCCCAGAACGCATTCCCGAACCTTGCGCGCGTCCTTGCCCGGCCGGTCATGATCGGACGTCCGGGCAATACTCACGACATTGGCAGGGTGCGCCTCGACCTGTTCGACCGGATTTTTCGGTACACTATCCAACTCGATATGCCGGTCTGCACCCGCTTCCGACTGTTCTGGCCCCAACGCATCCGTGATCTGCGCCAATGTGCGCAATTCGCTTAAGCGGGACGGATCCATCTCGGGCATGTCGGGCATTGCTTCTCGCAACGCAGACAGGATCTCGACCTGCTTGATCGAGTCGATGCCAAGCTCCGCCTCCAGTTCCATGTCCAGGTCCAGCATGTCGACCGGATAGCCTGTTTTGTCGGCCACGATTGCCAGCACCATGTCCTGCATCTGCCTGTTGCCGCGGGACACGCCCGCAGCTGGCTGCAGACTTGCGCCATTCGCAGGCGCTTCCGTTGGATCCGGGTCGCCCGGGGCTGCGAAAGCGACTGGATGCGTCTGGTTTTGACTGTCAGCGCCTATTGCCCCGGCGATTTGGGAGAGCGTTCGCAATTCACTCAAGTGCGCCGGATCGAGCTCCGGCATCTCAGGTATTTCCTCTCGCAGGGCCGACAGGATTTCCACTTGCTTGATCGAGTCAATGCCAAGTTCGGCTTCCAGATCCATGTCC
>NZ_SMMF01000248.1:0-428 GCF_009711355.1 Roseibium sp. RKSG952
CGGGGGGACAGATACCCTGACCGGTGGCGGCGGGTCAAACACATATGTGCTTGCTGGCGCTACGGTCACGATTACGGATTTCGATCCAGACGACGGAGATACTATTGTCATTTATGAAGCCGACTATGAGGATGCCGGCGGGAATTATCTCCTTATCACGTCGACCGATGATGATGGTAACGTTGTCATCGAAGATATGAGCGGAACCGTCTGGATTACGCTTGAGGGTTATACCGATACCTCACTGGACGGGATAACCTGGCACTTGAATTCGGACGATTATCTCGACTTAAGCGACTACGGGGTATGATTGGCGAAAGCCAAGGGGCGAATTCCGCAGCAGTAACCGGTCCCGGTGAATTAAGAAGTGGAGTGCAGCATGGTCGCAAGCGCTCTTGGAGCTATTGTTGAATCTGGTGTCCGGGCGG
>NZ_SMMF01000449.1:0-1037 GCF_009711355.1 Roseibium sp. RKSG952
GACAGAGAAAGAAAACCGGCTCGGATCATGTGCAGAGTAGAATCGCCCCGCTTCACCCCGTCAAGCCCTCAAAGTTGGGTCCTCGAGGACTCCGAGTATAATAATCCGGGTTAGCATTTGTCGGACGGTTCATTCTCTCGCTCAGGCCACGACCTACATGCGGCACGGGTGGTTCACAGTTCGCTTATTAGGACTGGAAGCGCTGAACTATTCTCAAGGCAAGCCGACATTTTGCATTTTTTGCCGATGCCGGAAATGAATTGTCAATGTTAAAAATACTATATAAATATAAATTAATTTTTGAAAGGTTAATTACAATTTATTTAAATTAAAAAATATAATATATTGCAACGGTACAAATAATAAATAGGTAATCTGATCGATTAAACACTGTAATAAATACAGAGTTGTCAGAGTTACTGTGCGGCCGTAACCCATCGGCAGAGGTGTGTGCATATGATTCCGGGAAATTGTAAGGGGTGCAAACAAGAAATAAAACCATCAAGGAAAAGAAATAAAACGTATGTGCTTCAGAGTCCCGTTTTACTGACCGCGATTATATTGGAAATCGAAAAATCCGGATTCAAATCAAATCCAGATAATATTGTTGAAATTTCGCCGAAAAAAGAAATAGTCAGGGACGTCAAATTTAATGAATATTTATACAATTATTCCAATTATAGTGCAATTAAAGATAATCAAGTAGAATATAAAAATCATAACCAGGAAAAAATTAACGGTATATATTTGGTAAATATTAGTGATGAGGTAATTAATGAAGAGGGACTTTTATTCAGTGATGTTGGAAGTGATGTTATTTATACAAGGTCCTCATTTGATGACCCAAATAGCAGATACTCCCAAAATGAGAATATAATCCAATCGGATAGTGGTAATCGCGGAACATCGTTCGCAACAGAAAACAACAACAACGGCTCCTCAGATGAAGTCGGCCAGGCGACAGTCAATACCGAGAACTTATTCCAGGTCACTGAAGAAAATAGTGTTGACGCGCCTGTGGCCGGGGCGGGGATTAC
>NZ_SMMF01000050.1:0-226 GCF_009711355.1 Roseibium sp. RKSG952
TTCCTGCTTTAACGGCTGCGATCAATCCCCTAGGAGGGAAGGCTCTGGTTCTCGTCGCAAGACGAAAACGAAACCAGCCGCGACGTAGCAGGAATTCAACCCTGAATCTGCCCATGCTGAAGTTTAATCATGTATGGGCAGATTTGGATAAGTTTGAAAGAACGGTATTGCCTGACAATCTCAATAGGCTCACCTCCACAAGAGTCAGCGAAACAAGACGGCGACC
>NZ_SMMF01000436.1:0-992 GCF_009711355.1 Roseibium sp. RKSG952
GAAGGGGTTTGCCGCGCTTCTGGATCATCCTTGAGAAAATCACATTCCACTGATGCCAGATAAAGTAACTCTGCCGCCGTGTCCCACTGCGGTCCCGGTTCTGACCACGCCAGGAACTGCCAACCATCCTCCGCCGCGCGCAGGATGGCGTCCTCGTACGAAGTCGCAAAGACCCCGTCCGAGCGCATCTGGGCTATCGATTGAGACACCCTGCCCATGGACAGCTTCGACCCCATACAGGCGCAGACGTAGTCGATCGACTTAGCCATGTTCCCCGCGATCGGATCGCCGCAATAATCCCGCTTCAATGACTCGAGCGCCCGGGCGATGTCATCGAAGGCTCCAAAGTCGCCCGCGGCCGCGAGCTTGAACGCCTTCTTCACGCCTCCGTACTGATAGAGAAGCTCGTGTTGAACAAGCTGCCGACCCTCCCTCATGTCCGAGATGTTTTTCAGCAAACCCCGGCCAAGCATGACCGCCTGGCGCGACGCGAGCTTCCGAGGCCACAGATACGGATCGACCAGAACTTCCATTGACGGGATGTCCTGCTCTATCGCGGTGACGAGACGCTCCAGACTGCTGTAGTCGAAGAAGGAACCCCGCGTCTTGCAGGTCCCCGACATTCTCTTCAAGATGTCCAGAACGGCGGTTTTCTGATGAGAGTCAAGGTCCTGAACCCCCTTCTTGATCACCTTCGACTGTCCGGCCCACATCAGCCAGTTCGACATACTCGGAACGTTTCTTCCGAAATCCCCCCGAGCCGCCGAATCCGAAACCGTCCCCGAACCGTTGTCCGTCATGTCTCCCCCTGAATGCTCCGAATGTCGCCTATTCCATTTTGCCCTTCGGCGGACCTCGCGGCAAATCCCTGAAAGAATTCGAATCGCCAGAGGCCAAACCTCCGACGAGATCTCAGGACCGATGTTAGCGCTGCGGTGAAAACTTAACGTCTTCCCCGCCCTATTACGCAAAGGGCGTTCTTTGGTCGCCGT
>NZ_SMMF01000535.1:0-1649 GCF_009711355.1 Roseibium sp. RKSG952
GCAGCTGGGCCAGATGTGGTACTGATCCTCACATTCCGGCTCCAGACCAGTCCAAAAAGGTCGCAATAATGGAAGCGATTGACTTCACCAAAATGCCTAGCCGTCCGCCCTATCAATCATTTCGGATCCTTTCCTAATTGGTGTTCGGCCTCTGGGGCGAGACCGGAGTTTTAGCGATAGAATACATCGAAATTGTGCGTCGCAACAAACGAATCCTTATCCATTCCAGGCGTCCGGCAATCGCATGCCTCGGAATCTATATCGTTGGCATCGAGGACACGATGTCGCGAAAGGCTTCCGGGATCTCCTCGGTCGAGGAAAGTCCCCAGTCATCCGGGTTTTCGAGGGAATCGGGGTTCGCGTTCTTGATGCTGTCTTCGATGTCGGCGAGTTCCTCATCGGATGCTGGGACCCAGGAGCGGTTGCTCGCGATTAATGCGCCTACGAGAGTTTTGGTCTGTGTGTCGTAGACCCACTGGGTCATGATCTCGCCGATCTTTTCGTCGAAGATGTGACCCCAATAGTAGTCCGTTGAAATGTAACGATGTTTATCTGTCATATCGCACTCCTTCTCTTTAAGCATCCGGGTCAGTCGTCGCCACCGAGGAACAGCAGGCTCTGGAAGATGTTGATCACGTTCAGATAGAAGCTCAGGGCTGCCATTGTCCGCAGCATTCGCATCTGCGACGCGGGCGCATGGGGGCTGTACTCGTCCTTTAGGATCTGCGTCTCCCATGCCGCCAAGCCTGAGAAAACAATGACCGAGATGATAGATGTCGCGAACATGAGCGCCGAGCTTCCGACGAACAGGTTTAGGAGGCTTGCTCCGATGAGACCCACTAGACCCATGAACATAAACGTACCCATGGCCGTCAGATCGCGCTTCGCGGTGTAGCCGTACAAGGACGCCCCACCGAAGGCGATGGCGGTTCCGAGCGCGGCCGTCACGACCGACGATCCCGAATAATGGCTCGCAAGGAACCCGAGGCTAATGCCGTTGAACGCTACGAAGAGCCAGTAGACCAGCGACACGCCCACCGCGCTCGACGTGGCAAAGCCCGAGAACACGCCTCCCATTAAGATGATAAGTGGTGCGGAGATAATGAGGAAACCCAGTCCAGAGATCCCGCCCGCCTCAGAGGTCATCGCCTCAAAGATCCCGGTCTGTCCGACTCCCCAGGCGGTCCCGGCTGACACTAGCAGCCCCATCAGCAGGAGATTGTAGGTGCCCACCATGTGGTCCCTCAGGCCCTGATCCACGGCCGCCGATTTTCGGATGCCAATCAAATCTTTGTTTACGGTCATTTGGTTGCCCCTTTCGGAATTCATATAGTGCGGCCGGCCCGGATTTTTAAGACGATCGAGGGATACGTATCCGGTATCGGACGGATCCAAGGATTCATCCTTCACCGATCGCGCTCTTATGTCAACATTTAACAGGGGCGCCTCTGAGGGGAATTCGGAAATTTTGCCAGATGTCGGGGTTTTGCCACTGGCATCACGTTATTTCCCTCGGACTCGAAGAAAGGCTACTTGATCTCGTATCCAATATGGTTCCGGCTGTTACTCCGCAGGCTATTAGTGCTACCGACCCGCCGCCATGACTAGGGACTTTTAAAGTCTTCCCCGCCCTGAAGGACGGGGATTTT
>NZ_SMMF01000354.1:0-686 GCF_009711355.1 Roseibium sp. RKSG952
GCTCAGGACATAACCAGGTCCAAGAGGCCCAGCCGTAGACCCTGCATCGCAGACAAAATCTGCAGATAAGCACCGAGCGGGCAATTGGATGGGGATAACTATGCAGAAAAATCGGATTTTGTATGTTTTTGTCAAAGTCAGAAGAGTGTCCCGATCAAACATGCGAAATGTATAAAAATATCCACACGTAGATATTCATAGTGAGCATGAATATCATAAATCTTATTATATTATGCATATTTAAGTAATTAAATTTTTATACAATAATTATTGAGACGAATTTTTACACTTTGTGAAGTATTGTGACAGAAAAATTCGTAAACTAAATAAGTGATGTAGGGTATCTATGTTGCTTGGCAGTTAATTGCGAGAATGCGGTTGTTTCAGTCGCGTTGGGCAGTTAATGGTGAAAATCGCGTAGCTCGGATTCTCAAATTAACTGCCATCGTATTAGCGTAAAGGCCGTGCATTCTTTACAATTCATCCGCCGTCCTCAGCAAATTTAAAAGCTGCCACGTAGCTGGCGTTGATTCTCACATTAGATGCCAATGATCGGGCTCGATAATCAGGTTAACTGCACATTCTCAAATTAAGTGCGTAGCTATCTCATTGAAATCGTTGCAAAGCCGTTCTTACAATTAGCTGCCAAGCGACAACAGTCATAAACGGTGCTTTTGGGCGGAAAA
>NZ_SMMF01000376.1:0-756 GCF_009711355.1 Roseibium sp. RKSG952
GGATCTGGGAGGATGCTCTGACGATTGATCCGGCGACCGGTGCGATGCGGATTGCAAATCTGGCTGCTGACGTGATTACGATAGACGGCGCGCCTCCGGTCGAGGACGGTCATCTCGCGATGTTTACCGGTGACGGATTGGCAATTGCGTCAGGTCAGGTGAAAGCGGAGGATCTGCGGGCGAGTTATGACGCGAATGAGCGGCGTTACTCCAATTTGCTGCATCAATTCATGTCGCTGTCTCTCGGGGCCAAATTGGCGCTGGACCCGACCGAGGTGACGCGCATGACGCTCGGTCGCAACGGGTCCGGGGGGGCGCCTGCGCCCGGTGATCCTGTGGGGGCCATCGCCGGGGTGACCGGCCTGCAACTGACAGCGCCATCAGATGCAGGGAGGCCGGTCTATGAGGCGGAGCCCGGCAGAATTGTGTTCGACCGGGTGGATGACATGCTGACGGCTGAGGTGCCTGCAATCTCGGGCACGATTATCCACGCGACCACGCGCGCGATATTTACCGGCTCGGTCGCAATCGGCGCAGGCACATGGTCGATTGCCGCCGCTCCTGGCTACATGCCTGCAGGCGACCTGATCGGGGTCGCCATATTCGACCGGGAATTGAGTGCCGCAGAGACCGCATACGTTTGCGCTCAATATGAAAAAATGGGCGCACGCCCGGAAACTTCCGATGTGACCAGCATGTCCAGCTGGTTCCGGGGCAGGCCTGATCTGACAGCGCTGGATGTCGGCGGCTGGGACA
>NZ_SMMF01000534.1:0-1639 GCF_009711355.1 Roseibium sp. RKSG952
CTGAGCGACAACAGCCGGATCTTCCATATCTCGGAGGAGGCCGCTGACACAACGCTGACCGGACTTGTCCTGACCGGAGGCCGAACCACACAAAGCGGTGGGGAATTCGGCGGAGGCGCAGTCTACAGCCGCTCCGCTTTGACCGTGACCAACAGTGTCGTGGCGGGCAACAGCACGACCGGTGATGGTGCGACTGGCGGCGGGATATCCGGCAAAGGTGCTGTGACGCTGGACAGCAGCGAGATATCCGGCAACAGCACGTCCGGCGAAACAGCCTCGGGCGGCGGCGTCAGCGGTTTCTTGGTCGATGTCACGAACAGCGCCATCACAGGAAACTCAACATCGTCGGATCGAACGGCAGGCGGTGGCATTTTCGGATTTGACGTCACGGTGACCTCAAGCTCCGTGTCCGGAAACAGTGTGTCCGGTTACGGGGCTGCCGGTGGCGGGATTGCCGCGGCAAACGAGGCGAACCTGATCGGCAGCACGGTTTCCGGCAACACGGCCTCGGGGACAATTTCGTCCGGTGGCGGGATTCTGGGTACGACGGTCTATCTGATCAACAGCACGGTCGCGGACAATGCCGCAACAGCCGGAACAAGTACCGGAGGCGGAATTTCGGGTCTCTCGGAGGTGTTTCTTGTCAACAGCACGGTGTCGGGAAATCTGGCTTCCGGCGATATATCCATTGGCGGTGGCATTGCGGCTCTGGATGGCAGCGTCTCGCTGGTCAACAGCATCGTGCTGGGCAACAGCGCGCTGGTTTCGGGATCAAGCGAGATCCAGGCCGTGGGAGCAAGTGATGGCGGCGGAAACATCATTGGCGGGCAAACGAAGTTCGATCAGGGAACGGAAGACCGCTTTGTCACGGCCGCTGACGTGTTTGCGGAGACCTATCAAGTTGCCGATGGGATCGATGCCGGAGTGCTGTCGGACAATGGCGGACCGGTCGAGACCATTCTGCTGAAAGTGGATGCATCCAACCCGGCGCTTGATGCAGGTGACGTTCCGCAAGTCGATCTGGACGGTGACGGCATCATCGACGGTCCCCTTGGCGAGGATGCGCGCGGATCCGGCAGAGATGTAGATCTGTCCACGGTTGACGATGCAGAAAACGGCGGAAGCGTCGATGCCGGAGCCGTCGAGCTGCAGAATGACGAAGCCGCACGAGGCGTCGATGACACTGCAACAACCCGGCTGGGAGAAGCCGTAACCATAAGCCCTCTCGAAAACGACATCTCCCTGGACGGCTCCGAGCCGAGGATCACGGATGTCGGAGAGGCCGAAAACGGTTCTGTCGTCGACAACGGCGATGGCACCCTCGGCTACACGCCCGATGCGGCATTTTTCGGTGAAGATGCGTTCACCTACACAATCGAAACGGAAAATGGCGCGTTTGCCTCGGCAACGGTGCGTGTCAGCGTTTTGGAAGCTCAAAGCCTTGTCGTGACGACCGAGCAGGATGTCGTTGATGGCCTCGACGGACTGACATCGCTGCGCGAGGCGATTGCCTATGCCAACGGTCTGGAGAATGGCGACGACGCGGACAGGATCACCTTCGACAACACGGTGTTCTTTGGCGAGGGCCAGCCGGTCATCCGGCTAACTGAGGGCGAACTGGAGATCACCGATGCGGTGA
>NZ_SMMF01000363.1:0-717 GCF_009711355.1 Roseibium sp. RKSG952
GGCTGTTCCTCTGTCATTGTAGAAGGCCAGCACCCTCTCGTTTGGCAGGCTGCGGTTGGTGACGACGAACCCCACGCGCGGGAACAGCTCGCCAGGATGGAACTCGACCTTGGCAACCACGCGGCGCGACTTTGACCAGCTCTTCGCCCGGTAGTGGAAGCTGGTGTAATGACGGACGATGTGGTTTGGGGGCGGCCCGGGCGGCGCTTGCTCAGCCACTCGACCTGGGAGTGCAGCTTCGGATTTCCCTTGATCCGGATGGCGTAATCCCAGTCTTCATCCTCAAGTAGATCAAGGAGCGCGGGAATGGCGAAAGCCGCATCGGCACGGAAGCGCCGCCGCTGGAGTGAGGGGCGGGCCGAACGGGAATAGCGCGCCAGGACCGGCTTCAGAACATCTTCCCAGCCGTCAGCGCTATGGACGTTGCCGGGCCGAAGCGCGCAACGCTCCATATCGCCGTACTGATTGAACACGAACAAGGGATGCAGGCATTTAGACCGGAAGTGCCCGTTCCACATCGTGCCTTCCTGATCGCCATGCACGGGGCTTTCGGAGCTGTCCATGTCGAGTGTGATGAACTTCGGCGGTTGTTTGTCATGCACTGCGTCGATCCAGCGCCCAGGCAGTTCAGCAAGAGCCGCAAGGTTGCCGGGCAGTGTCAACATCTGTGTCTCGAGCCGTCCCATGGCCGACGCCGATGCGGCGCTGGTCTTCACC
>NZ_SMMF01000914.1:0-55811 GCF_009711355.1 Roseibium sp. RKSG952
AGCCGCACAGACCAGCAATATGCAGAGGTCTTACAAAGAAAGCGCGGCACGCATGGCGGCGACACCTTCCTTGATTGTGCCGGTGTTCTCGATCCGGATCAGGCCCGGAACGTTTTGCGGTTCCAGATCGGCATGGGTCAGCCTTGCCTCGATTTGTGCCTTGCTTTCCCGGCCTCGGGCCGCCAGCCGTTCGGCCAGCACCGGGATTGGTGCCGTGATGAGGACCACATCCACATGGGCATATTTCTCGAACGCCCTGTGAAGCGCGCGCCGCGCGCCGTTGGCAATGACTGTGCCGCCGCGCCGTATGACGTCATCGCAGGTTTGAGGCAGGACATAACCGAGGCCATGGGCGCGCCAGAACAGGGCGCAGTTTCCGTTTGTTGTGACAGCGGCATAAGCGTCTTCGGAAAGCGTGTCGTGGTCTTCACTGTCCGCATCGGCGGGACGGGTGACCTGCCGCCTTGCAAAATGGATGTCGGACCGCCCTGCGAGATCCGCTTTGAGACCGGCGATCAGCGTGTCCTTGCCGGCCCCGCTCGGGCCGACGATCAGAACCAGTCTTCCCGGACCGGCCTTGCCGTTTGACACAGGCCCGTCCGGGTTGCCGGTTTGTGGTGTCTCAGGCAACGCGCCGCCCTTCACGCCAGACACCCCGCACGATCGGAACATTGCCGACAAGCCTGACCTGAACCAGATCGGCCCGCCGCCCGGTTTCAAGTTTGCCCCGGTCATCAAGACCGATCGCTTCGGCCGGGATGGCGGTCACCTTGGCAATGGCGTCCGGCAGGGAGATGGTATCCACCTCGCTGGCCAGCTGAAACGCTGCCTGGATCAGAGAGACCGGCACATAGTCCGAAGACAGAACGTCAAGACAAGCGTTTTCGGCAAGTTCGCGGGCCGAGACGTTGCCGGAATGAGACCCGCCCCGAACCACATTGGGGGCGCCCATCAACACCGCCATGCCGGCATCGCGCGAGGCCCTGGCCGCTTCAATGGTTGTCGGAAATTCGGCAATCCGCGTGTCGAGCGCAACGGCTTCGTCGACATGGGCAAGTGTGGCGTCGTCGTGGCTTGCGACCGAGATTCCGCGGTCTTTCGCGAAGGCCGCGATTCTTTTCCGGTGCTCCGGCGCATTCTTGTCGGCGCGTTCCTGCCGTTCGACGATAAACGCATCCATTTCCGCGTCGGAAAAGCCCTTCTTGCCCTGATAATAGGCGCGGAAGGAATGCAGCGAAACGAACTGGCGTTGGCCGGGGGTGTGATCCATCAGCGAGATCAGCCGCACCCGATCATCCTCTTCAAAGACGGAGAAGGCTTCCATCACATCGGGGGCCGAGACTTCGCATCTGAGGTGGATGAAGTGATCCGCGCGCAGGCGCTGCTCATTCTGGCCGGTCTCAATGGCATCGGCCAACAAGCGCATGTCGTGATAGCGCAGGTCCGCATCCTCATCCATACCGACCCGGAGCGCGTCGAACACGGTCGTAATCCCGGCGCAGGCAATCTGGGCATCATGAGCCTGCACGGCGGAGACCGGGTTCCAGCGCACTTTCGGACGGGGGGCGTAGTGGACTTCCAGATGGTCGGTGTGCAGTTCCACCAGACCCGGCAGCAGATAGTCGCCTTCGCAATCATGGCCCGAAGTGCTGGTCGCGCCGCCGATGCCGTCGATCCGGCCATCCTGACGGCAGGTCAACGCGCCGTCGATCACCTCGTCGGCAAGCACCAGCCGGGCGTTGGTGAAGGTTTTCGGACAAGAACTCATACCTGCTCCTTGAAAAGCTGTTCACTTGCGGCGGATGGGAGCGCCGGACCTTTAAGCTGAAAGTGTGTGTGCACGTGAAAGGGCGAGCGGCGATTTTCTTCCACGTAGAGCGCAAAGCTGCCGATGGTCATTGGCTTGCCGGTTACAGTGGAAAAATGTGCCTCGGCGGCGGCTTTCAGCTTACTGCGTTCATCGTCATTTTCGACCTTGTTGCTCAAGGTCATGTGAAACCGGAAGTCTTCGAAGATGTAGGGGTAGCCCCAATCTGCCAGATTTCGGTCTTGGGCCGGTGTGAGGGGGCTTTTTCTGCGCCGCGCCAGATCTTCGCCCGCCAAGGGGGCCCGGCAAGGTTCGAAGAAGCGGACGCAGGCGGCCGCAAATGCGGAGAGTTCCGGTGAATCGGCCGCCGGAATCAAGGCGAGAAACCCGTGGAGTTCGGCGACGGTCAGACCGGAAGTCCCGAAGCCGGAGATCTGGCTCGAAAACCGCTCACATGCCTTGAGGAGGTCTGTTTCGGTAACGTCGTCGCGAAGCGAAAACGGGGCTTTCAAGGTGCCGTGAAAGCCGTAGCGGCGCGGGTCTGCCGTCAGTTCCTTCAGCCGGTCCGGCGAGAGGGTCCTGATGCGCGGTTGCTCCAGCGCGGTCCCAGCAAACGGATCACGGCCCAGCCAGCCGTTTCCCAGTGTCATCAGCGGCGTTTTCTGGTCCGCTGCAAAATAGATGGCATAACGCATTGCCTTGCGTGTCCTTCAAGTCGGGAACGGCTGGATCATGTCCTGCCGGATAATCCGGAAGCCGTGTCGATCCTGTGACACTTTCCCCATGTCTGTTGTTCAGGCCGCCTCCGCATGGAACCGGGTCACATCGATGATCCGGTCGGCGATCTCGTCCCGGACATCCTGATCATGCAAAATGCCCAGCATGGCAACGCCTTCGGCCTTTTTCTCCTCGACCAGCTCGATCACGACCCGGCGATTGGCGGCGTCAAGCGAGGCGGTCGGTTCGTCAAGCAGAAGCAGCGGATAGGGAGCAATGAACCCACGGGCGATGTTCACCCGCTGCTGCTCGCCGCCGGAAAAGGTTGCCGGCGGCAGGTCCCAGAGCCGTTCGGGAACATTGAGCCGGGCAAGCAGCAGCCGAGCCTTCCTGAGGGCAACGTCCTGTGCGGTTCCCTGAGCCATCAGGGGTTCGGCCACGACTTCGGCAGCCGGAACTCTCGGGATCACCCGCAAGAACTGGCTGACATAACCGATCGTGTTGTGCCTGAGGGAAAGGATGTCCCGCGGGGCCGCTTCGGCGACATTGACGATCCGGTCACCCACCGTGACCAGGATTTGACCCGCATCGCAGCGATAGTTGCCGTAGATCATTTTCAGGATCGAGCTTTTTCCGGCCCCCGAGGGACCGCCAAGGACGACACACTCTCCGGAATCCACGGAAAAGTCGGCATTGGCGACCACCGGGATCTCGATCCCGCCTTGCAGATGCATCGTGAAGGTCTTGCCGACGCTGTTGAGATAAAGGCGAACGGTCATGGTCTAAAGCCCTCACACCTGCAAAATGGACGAGACGAGCAGTTGGGTATAGGGCGCATGCGGATCGTCGAGCACCTGATCAGTCAGGCCGGTTTCGATCACAGCGCCCTGGCGCATCACCATGATCCGGTGCGACAGAAGCCGGGCGACGGCCAGATCGTGGGTGACTATGATCACCGACAGTCCAAGGTCCGCCACAAGCCGCCGCAACAGGTCCAGAAGCCGCGCCTGCACCGAAACATCGAGCCCGCCGGTCGGCTCGTCCATGAACACCAGACGCGGATGGGTGACCAGATTGCGGGCGATCTGCAGGCGCTGGCGCATGCCGCCGGAAAAGCTTCTGGGATCGTCATCGATCCGGTCTTCGGCAATCTCGACGCGGCCCAGCCAGTCCGTGGCGGTGTCGCGGATCGTGCCGTAATGGCGCGCGCCGACAGCCATGAGCCGTTCGCCGACATTGGCACCGGCCGAGACCGTCATGCGCAGGCCGTCGGCGGCATTTTGATGCACAAAGCCCCAGTCGGTGCGCATCAGCATGCGCCGCTCGGCTTCGGTGAGATCATAAAGGTTGCGCATGGTCCCGTCGCGCATCCGGTATTCGATCGCACCCGCAGTGGGGGCAAGCCGGGTCGACAGGCAATTGAGCAAGGTGGTCTTGCCGGAGCCGCTTTCCCCGACAATGGCCAGTACTTCGCCGGGCCAGAGATCAAACGACACGTCCTGACACCCTGTACGGCTGCCATAAAACTTCGTCACGCCATGCACCTGAAGCAGCGGCGCGGCCTGAGCCATCATGCTCATCGGGACGCCTCCACGTTGTCTTTGTCCGTGCCTGTGAGCCGTACCGCAGCCGGATCGGCGGCCATCGGGCCGGTGTGACCGTCCGTGCGCCGGGTTTCGCAGAAATCCGTATCGGAGCAGACGAACATCCGCCCGCCCTTGTCGTCGAGGATGACTTCGTCGAGATAGACGCCATCCGCGCCGCACAGGCCGCAAGGTGTGTCGAACGACTGGACTTCAAAGGGATAATCCTCGAAGTCGAGACTTTTGACCTCGGTGTAGGGCGGAATTGCATAGACTCTCTGTTCGCGGCCCGCGCCATAAAGCTGCAGCGCGGGGGATCGGTTGATCTTCGGATTGTCGAATTTCGGCGTTGGTGAGGGATCCATCACATAGCGGCCATTGACCTTGACCGGATAGGCGTAGGTCGTGGCGATATGACCGTGGCGGGAAATGTCTTCGTAGAGTTTCACATGCATGAGGCCATAATCCTCAAGGGCATGCATCTTCCGGGTTTCGGTCTCGCGCGGCTCCAGAAAGCGCAAAGGCTCCGGAATCGGGACCTGAAAGACGATGATCTGGTCTTCGCGCAAGGGTTTTTCCGGGATCCGGTGACGCGTCTGGATGATCGAGGCCCTGGAGGTTTCGAAGGTCGTTTCGACACCGGCCGTCTTTTCAAAAAAGCCGCGCAGGGAGACAGCATTGGTGGTGTCGTCCGAGCCCTGGTCGATCATTTTCAGGCAGTCGTCCCGCCCGAGGATCGAGGCTGTCACCTGAACGCCGCCGGTCCCCCAGCCATAGGGCATCGGCATTTCCCGGGAGGCGAAAGGCACCTGATAGCCGGGGATCGCGATCGCCTTGAGCAGCGCGCGGCGGATCATCCGTTTGGTCTGTTCGTCCAGGTAGGCGAAATTGTAGGCTGTATCGTTCTCGGAAATTCCGGTCATTCCGCAGCCTCCTGGACGTTTTTTTCGCTCTCCGTCCGTTTTTCGAACCATTCGGCCCGCAAACGCCTGATCAGGTCCAGTTCGGCCTGAAAGTCGACATAGTGTGGCAGCTTGAGGTGTTCGACGAACCCGGTCGCCTGAATGTTGTCGGAGTGGGACAGGACGAATTCATGGTCCTGAACCGGCGCGGTCAGGTCTTCGCCCAGCTCTTCCCAGCGCAAGGCCCGCTCCACCATGGCCATCGCCATGGCCTTGCGCTCCACCTGACCGAAAACGAGGCCGTAGCCACGGGTGAAGGCGGGCGGGGTTGTGGCCGATCCCTGAAACTGGTTGACTATCTGGCATTCGGTTACCTTGATCCGTCCGAGCGAAACCGTGAAACCGAGCTCTTCGGAATAAAACTCCACATCCACCGCGCCATAGCGGATTTCGCCGGTAAAGGGGTGGGTTCGGGCATAGCCGCGCTGGGAGGAATAGGCGAGGGCCAGCAGAAAACCCTCGTCACCGCGCGCAAGGTTTTGAAGCCGCAGGTCGCGGCCTGCGGGAAAGGACAGGGGCTCGCGGGTCAGATCGGCGACCGGGGCATCGGTTGCAGGTTCCGGATCGGGTTCGATCAGGCCTTCGTCTCCGAGAAGATCGGTCACGCGCGGCATTGCCTCGTCCCGGACCCGGCCAGCGGCCACATCTTCCGGAATGCCTTCGTCTTCGGCGGCAAGCGCAAAGTCGAGCAGACGGTGACTGTAGTCGAAGGTCGGCCCGAGCACCTGGCCGCCGGGCAAGTCCTTGAACGTTGCGGAAATCCGCCGTTCCACCAGCATCGCACCGGTCTCGACCGGTTCACTGTAGCCGAAGCGCGGCACGGTGGTGCGATAGGCCCGCATCAGGAAGGCGGCCTCGATCAGGTCGCCGCGTGCCTGCTTGATTGCGAGCGCGGCCAGACCCTCGTCATAGAGCGAGCCTTCGCCCATGACCCGGGCAACGGACAGGCTGAGCTGTTCCGCGATCTGGTCCAGCGTCAGGCCCGGAACCGAGCGGTCGCCGCGCCTTCGTTTGGCAAGCAGCTTGTGGGCATTGCCGATCGCCTTCTCGCCCCCTTTGACGGCAACATACATGTCAGGCCTCCGGCAGGGTGATTGTGGTGGAGCGGGGCAGGGCGGCAATCTTGTGCGATCCGGCAAAGACCAGGTCGACCCCGCGCGGAAACTGCGCGTTGTTGGCCTGTACCTGATGCCAGAACCCGGCGGGAACCGGCTGCGTTGCAAAGCGCTCCTGATCCTTGACGCCCGGACCTGTCAGAACCGCGTCCGGTGGTCCGGCAAACAGCTGATTGAGCAGGATGAGTGTTGCCGACCGGTCGGGATAGTCGGGACTGCCCCGATGAAAGGCGTTGAGCGGCGGCATGCTTGCCGGGTCGGCGATCAGGGCGAAGGTAGCATCGGCCGGTTCGGTAACGAGCCTTGCGCCGGTGTGAAACTTCAGAAAATCCGAGACCGGTTGTGACGCCGACAGGGTCTTGTCCAGCCAGATGGTCGTGTCGTAGTCGAAGAGTGTAAGCGCAAGGGCTGCACCTATCGGGGTCAGCGGGGCTGGGGGCGTCAGGCCGGACGGGTTGAAGTCTTGCGTCCCCCCCGGACGGGCCATCGCCATCATTACGGCCCTGAAGCAGCGCTGCGCGTCATGGACCGGGTCCGGAAACCCGGGCGCAAGGGCCGAAAGATCTGGATGGTCCGCCATGCGGGAAGCTGGTCCGGTATCCATCAATTGTCTCCCCTGACCATGGTGAAGAAATCGACCTTTGTTGCGGCGGTTTCGGCCTTCAGTCGGGCGTCGGCCTCTGCCTGCTTTTGCTCAAGCGGGGCAATCACCTCCTCTTCGATCCTTGTGCGGAAGTCCGGGCTTTGCCAAAGGGCGTCGAACAAGGCTGCATCTGCGGCCTTTTGCTTGTGGCGGCCGAGACAATAGGCACTGCCGGTTTCGCCGGTTTTCAGCCGCACCACACAGCGGGTCACGGTGACCTCTCCGAGATTGAATGGCTGGCCGCTGCCGCCAGCCTTGCCGCGAACCATGACAAGGCCGGTTTCAGGCGGCCGGACCAGGTCGAATGCGGGCAAGGCGGGCAGGCAGGCTTTCGCCGCGGCCAGGTGGGTCGGATCGGCGGCGGCGAAGGCTGCCATCGCCCTTTGGCGGGCGGCGGTGTGTGCGGATGTGTCATGAGCGGGTGATGATTGGGTCATACGCTGCCTCGGCACTGAAGGGCTCCGTCGGGACACCGTCTCCATAAACCTGATTCGTATAATTGTATAGACAAATTTTCGAATTGACTTGAAGCCGCACCGGTTCGATGACGAGGGGATGACCCGACACTTACCGCTCGACCGCGGCGCAGGCATTGCGATCTGGCGCCAGATCATGGAATGGCTGAAAGCCGAAATTGCGTCCGGAGCCTTTGCCACCGGCAGCCGCTTGCCACCCGAATCCGAGATTGCCGATCAATTCGGCGTCAACCGCCACACGGTGCGGCGCGCAATTGCGGAACTGAGCAGCGAAGGTATCTTGCGCGCGGATCAGGGCCGCGGCACCTTCGTCGCCACAACGCCCCTGAGTTACCCGATCGGAACCCGGACCCGGTTTTCCGACATCATGTCCGAACAGAATCAGACACCCGAGGGCCGCTTGCTCGGGTCCTCGCTCGAACCGGCGGATGCGTTGCGGGCAAAGTGCCTTGAGGTGCCGGCTGGCACTCCGCTGATCCGTCTGGAAACCCTCAGGATTGCAGGTGGCGTGCCGGTGATTGCCGGGACGAGCTGGTTCGAGGAACGCCGCTTTCCCGCGCTCGTGAGCGACTATGCCGAAACGGGTTCCGTGACCAAAGCAATGGCCCGGGCGGGCGTGACCGATTACACCCGCAAGGAAAGCCGGGTGTCGGCGGCGCTGGTTTCGGAGGAAGATGCCGGGCACCTTGAACTGGCGCCCGGTTCGCCTGTGCTGCTTGTTGACAGCGTCAATGTCGACGGGTTCGGCAAACCGGTCCACTGTTCCCGTTCCCGCATGGCTTCCGGCCGGATGCAGCTGGTGATCGAGAGTTGAGAATATCCGGTTTTACTTTTTGACCGGGCTCACAGCCAAAACCGCGGCGTCTTTTTCGTGTCGGTCCAGTATTCCTTTGCGTGGGTCCACATGGCGTGGGCCTGGGCTTCGTGCCAGCCGACCACAAAGCCGACCGCCTGCTGGATCGCAACCGCATCGCCCTTCTTGGGCGGCGGCATCACCAGAAGTTTTTCCGCCATGGCGACGTCATTGAGATAGCCGAACACGTCCTGCAGGCGCTTCATGCGTCGCAAGAACGGTTTCATCTCGGTCTTGGGATAGAGCGACCCGAAGAATTCGGTACCGTAACGCAGCTTTTTCAGCGCCTTGCGCATGTCATGGCGTTCGGGAATTGCGAGCTCGTCGATCCGGGCGCCATATTTCGAGACCTTCTTCCAGCGCTTTTGAAGCGCCGTTCGGGAAAAGGCGCGCACCGACTGGCCGAGCAGCGCTGTCTGACCGAAGTTCTCAGGATCCAGCCAGCCCCTTGTCTCGGTATAGGCTGCCAGATCGAACAGGAAACTGTTGATGTCCGGTTGGTTCAGATGGGATTGCAGGCTGGCGCGGCAGGCCTCGCGCATGACATTCATGTGATCAAGCAGCGCGTCGAGCTTGAGCCCCGGCGGCACGAAAGCCGAAAGCGGTGCGACGATCTCTTCCGTCAAGACATCGAGGTCGCGCAACTCTCCGGCTTCGCCCGCAAGCGCTTGCGCGGTCGCGTCCAGCCGGTCGAGTGAAACCGGATTCAGCACCGGCCGGAACATGCGAAACGCGCTGCGCAGCCGCCGCAGACCGACACGCAGTTGGTGCGGGCCTTCCGGATCGCCGCTCTCGAGCATGACCATCCGGTTGTGGGCAATCTGACCGAGGCAGGAGCGCAGGATCTGGCGATAGGCCAGTTCGACGGTCTCATCGGCGAGCAGACCAATCTCGTCCGCCAGTTTCGGCAGCTTCTGATCGTCGGTCTCGCCACCTGCGAAACGGAACCCGCGCTCGGCCTTGTTGTAGGGCGAGAACCGGAATGGCGTGTCACCGGTGATTTCGCGTGCGGCTGCAAAAAGCGGTGCGGTCGAACCGCTCTTCAGTTCCAGCTCGATCTCGGCAAAGGGCTGCGTGCGGTCCCCGGCCTTGATCTCGCCATTGTCGAAGGCAAGCTCGATCTGGGTTCCGTCGGTTTTTGACGTGATCAGGCGGGTGGTGCGCCGGATCTCGTTTTCAAAACAGGGCTCCAGCGGCTTGTCGCCAATGGTTTTGGTCAACACCTCCAGAACGTCCGGGTCTGAAATGACCGAGAAATCGATATTGGGGCCGGTGACCGGGTGTTCCGCCTCGATCGGGCTCGACAGCGGTCCGTGCATGCCCGTGCCGAGTTTGGCCGTCTGCACCCAGCTGCGGCCGCTCTTTCGCACGCGCAGCGAGATTTTCGCGGCCCTGAGATCCTGATCCGGTGTATCGAAATAGATCGACTGCAGCGTGCGCGTGGTCGCACGTCCGGACGTGAAGCCTGAATAGGTGCCGTTCTTCTTCAGCCCCTCCAGCGCTTCGGGTGAGATGTCGAGCTTGAGCTCGATTTCCTTGCCTGCCTTGCTCATGAGCCATTTCTAGCCAAGGGCCATTTGCATGTCCAGAATAAGCGCACAATTTGCGCTTTATTGGGCTATGCGGTTTTGACGCGGTGCGTGTGCCTTTGTTGTGGCCATGTTCTCATGTGAATTTTGTGCGATTGCGGCGGGACGATCTTGCATCCGGGTCAAACAGCGTGATAAGAGGCGCCCTCGGTGTCAGTTGCCCCTCTGGCGGAACTGGTAGACGCGCGGGATTCAAAATCCCGTTCCTTCGGGAGTGCCGGTTCGATTCCGGCGGGGGGCACCACTATCTTTCCAAAAGCGCTCAATCTTTTCGCTGTGTGCATTCCGCTGCGGCGGATGACGTTTTTGAGGTGACACCGCCGGGGGACAAGGGTAAGGAAGCGCCATGTTGCGACGCCTTTATGACTGGACACTGTCCCTCGCTGCCGGACCGCGCGCCCCTGCCGCGCTCGGCACCGTTTCCTTTGTTGAAAGCTCGGTCTTTCCGCTTCCGCCCGACTTGCTTCTGATTCCGATGGTCATCGCCAAGCGGGACCGCGCCTGGTGGTTTGCCGCACTTTGCACGGTGGCCTCGGTTGCCGGTGGTGTGCTGGGCTACTTTCTCGGCATGTTCCTGTTCGAGCAAGTGGCCGAACCGGTGCTGGCCTTTTACGGCAAACTGCACTGGCTGCAGGAATTTTCCACTGTCTTCAACGACTGGGGGTGGTGGTTTGTGTTTATTGCCGGACTGACGCCGTTTCCCTACAAGGTGATTACCATCGCATCCGGAGCCGCGGGCCTCAGCCTGCCGGTTTTCATTGTCGCGAGCCTTGTATCGCGCGGCCTGCGGTTCTTTATCGTGGCTGCGCTGCTCTACATGTTCGGCCCGCCGATCCGGGATTTCATTGAGAAGCGCCTCGGGCTGATGTTCACCCTGTTTGTGGTGTTGCTGGTTGGCGGTTTTGCGGCCTTGAAAGTCATCTGAGAAGCTGGAGACCGAGATGATGGGTGCAACGGCAAAAGGTCAGGCCAATGCCATCGCGGCTCTTCTGATCCTTGCGGGTCTGGTGGCGATCGGCACCGCCTGGGGCTTCGAGTTGATTGGCGGCTATGCTCCTTGCAAGCTGTGCCTTGAGCAGCGCGTACCTTACTACATCGGTCTGCCGCTGGCGCTGGCCTCGCTTTACCTGTCCCTGAAAGGACGGTCGGGCCTGGCCGCGCTGGGGTTTGTTCTGGTTGCGGCTGTCTTTGCCTATGGCGGCGGGCTTGGCGTCTATCAGTCCGGGGCCGAGTGGGGTTTTTGGGCAGGCCCGAGCGATTGCGGTGGTGGCGCGGCCGCCCCGGCTTCTGCGGCGGACATGTTGTCGGCCCTGCAAACGACGCGCGTGGTCAGTTGTACGGAAGCCAGCTGGCGGTTTCTGGGTCTGTCCTTTGCAGGCTGGAATGCCTTCGTGTCTGGCGGACTTGCGGTGCTGGGGCTGATTGCGGCACTCTTGTCGCTCAAGGCAAGGAAGGCCAGAGTGGCATGAGCAAACCGGACCATGAGAAAAAGCGTCAGGATGCCCTGAGGGCGATTGATCGCGTTCAGGCGGAAAGCGAAACCATCGGCTCGTCGACTTTCGTCCGGATGGCACACCGGGCGACCGGTCATCTGGGGGCGTCCGACAAGGATCAGGACGACAAGATCGAGGTCTGGGGCACCCGCATTGGCAGGGTTGCAGGTCTGATTTTCGCGATCGGCCTGATTATATATCTGGCTGTAACATATTTTTAGGGCTGACGCCGCCGCTTGGCCGAAAACCTGATCACGACATAGGTCTGACAGTGTCCGGGTACCGGCGCGCTGTCGGAAACAATTCATTTGGGAGGAAGCCTCATGGCTTCAATGCATCCGTTCAGATCGGACTGGAGTGACCGGCGTGCGCCGGCGCTGGACGTGTTTCAGGCGATTGCAAGCGAAGTTCTCGCCAATATGCCGGACGAGTTTCTGGCCATGTGCGGCAACATCGAAATCCGCATGACCGAATATGCGCAAGACGAGATGCTCGATTCGCTTGGCATTGAAGATCCGAATGATCTTCTCGGCCTGTTTCAGGGGCGCGGACTGGCGCAGGGAGCGGCCGAGTTGCACACCGGCCAGATGCCGAACCGGATCTGGTTGTTCCGCCGCCCGATCCTGGATTACTGGGCCGCCGGGGAGGACACGCTGGGCGAAGTGGTCGCGCATGTCCTGATCCATGAAATCGGCCATCATTTCGGCCTGTCTGACGACGACATGGAGCAGATCGAGGCTGCGGCCGACTGATTTCCGGCCGCAACCCGTTTTTTTCTTGAGGCGTGCTGCTTATTCGGCAGCTTCCTTGGTGGCACGTTCAATCGATTCCACGATCAGTTTCTTGGCCGCATCAGCGCCCTCGATTCCCGTGACCTTGACCCACTTGCCCGGTTCCAGATCCTTGTAGTGCTCGAAGAAATGCTTGACCTGGTCGAGCATGATCTGCGGCAGTTGCGACGCATCCTGAAAATGGTCGTAGCGGGTTGTCAGCTTGCTGACCGGAAACGCGAGGATCTTTTCGTCGACGCCGGACTCGTCTTCCATGACCAGAACGCCGACGGCCCGGCAGGCCATGACGGCACCTGGAACGATCGGCCGCTGGTTGAGTACGATGACATCCATCGGGTCGCCATCACCGCACAGGGTGTGCGGGATGAAGCCATAGTTCCCCGGGTACCGCATCGGAGTGTAGAGGAACCGGTCGACGAACATCGCCCCGGCGTCCTTGTCCATTTCGTATTTGATGGGTTCGCCGCCGACGGGAACTTCAATGATGACGTTAAAGTCTTCCGGCGGGTTCTTGCCGATCGGCACAGCATCGATGCGCATTTGGCTTAGCTCCTATTGACTGTCCCGGCTCCTATTGCAGCCCGAAGAGGGAAGCGCAAGCCCCAAAAACGGCGCGTTTCATGAATATGTCTTCAGGTGGCGCGCTGTCTTTGCGCGGCCGGGATTTTCCCGCCCAAAATGCGGATGGCCAACGGGAAAAGAGTATTGTGTATTGTTTCGATGGCCGGTTTCGAGGTCTTGTTTGCGGTATACTCTGTCAGTGCTACGGGCAAGGGAAATGCCTATTGCCGCGGCCATGCATAGATCGACAGGTCGATGCGTTTGCCGGCACTTCGGTACCAGCTTCTTGCGACAAGCTGGCCGCCAAGGGCCCGGTAAAAGTGCCGGGCCGGCTGATTGTCACTCAAGACCTTGACCGCAAGCCCCTCGAAACCGCGGCGAGACAGTTCGCTCCGGACCTTTGAGAAAAGCGCCCGGCCGAACCCGAGCCCCTGGTATTCCGGCCTGAGATAAAGTTCGTAGACCTCGCCGCGCGCTGCCATGTTGTTCAGCCTGCAAGGTCCGTAATAGGCGTATCCCGCCGGTTCCTCCGCAACTTCGAGCAGCTTGATGGCCGCGCCGCTGACGAGGGCGTCAAACCAGAAACTGGCTCCCCGGCGCGAGATCATGCGCTGCAATTCAACACCGTTGAGCAGGCCGCGATAGGCCCCCAGCCAGGCCGCATTGTGAATGGCGGCGAGGGCTTCGCAATCTGCCGGGCGTGCCGGACGAATGTCGATCAGCTCGGTGCTCATGACAGACATGCTGGCACGGCGCGAGGTTTTCGAAAAGACGCAATTTTGCGCATGGGCGCTATGGCCGGATGCCGTCTTCAACGGAAAAGGGCCGGCGTAAAGCCGACCCTTCAGTTGCCCTAATGTATTACGCTGTACACAAGCTTGAGGGGATGTTCAGGTCCCGGGGGGCTGGGGGGCTAATGCGTTCCGGTTCCCGAACTCCTCAAACCCATCAGGGTATGGAGGAACTATGAAATTGCAAAGTGGCTCGCCAAGGGCCGGATTACGGCAAAATCATGATTTTAATGAGGGATTCCCGCCGCAAATCTTTCCGCAGCATGGCTGGAAGGATATTTTGCTGTCAAAGCGATGACGCAGGGTGTTTCGCCCCTTGCCAAAGGCTCAAGCGGCGGCGCATCATGACTGCGGGTCATCGGACCTCACCCAACGCCCGAATAAGGAGGGGGTATGAGCGAAGCCGACGAGAACGCAAATATGCGGGGCGCGAAGCCTCTGGCCGCAACGGCTTCAGCGCCTGCCTTCCATCCGCCCGCCAAACCCGTGGTCGCCTTCAACCGCAAAGAACTGGACGTTATCCTGCGCCTTTATGGCCGCAAGGTCGCAGAAGGCGAGTGGCGGGACTATGCGATGGATCTCTTGAAGGATCGCGCGGTTTTTTCGGTGTTCAGGCGCAGTTCCGAGATGCCGCTATACCGGATCGAGAAGGATCCGAAACTTGCCAGGCGTCAGGGGGTTTACTCCGTGGTTGCAACCGGGGGCATGATCCTCAAGCGTGGACACGATCTTGCACAGGTCTTGAAGGTTCTGGACAAGAAGAAGCACTTGCGGCTCGTCGAGGCCTGACCCGAGCCGTTCTGAGTGGGTCTCATGTTATTGAGAAGCCGTTGAAACGGTACCGTACGGGAACGGACCGGTGCCATTTTCCAGTTACATGCGCCATTGCGACATAACAAAAAGCCCGGCACGATGGCCGGGCTTTTCATGTGTGTTTCGCTGGCGCTTAGTCGCGGTTGCCAAACAACTGCAGCAGCATCAGGAACAGGTTGATAAAGTCGAGGTAGAGACGCAGGGCGCCCATGACCGACTTCTTCGTTGCGACTTCGCTGCTGTCGCCTTCGTAGTACATTTCCTTGATCTGCTGGGTGTCATAAGCGGTCAGGCCAGCAAAGACCAGAACGCCGACGACGGAGATGGCGAACTGCAGCGCGCTGGACGCCAGGAAAATGTTCACCAGCGACGCAATCACGACACCGATCAGGCCCATGAACAGGAATGAGCCCCACGCAGACAGGTCCTTCTTGGTGGAGTAGCCGAACAGGCTCAATGCGCCGAAGGAGGCAGCGGTGATGAAGAACACGCGTGCAATCGATGCTCCGGTGTAAACTAGGAAGATCGACGACAGGGAAATTCCCATCAGGGCCGCGTATACCATGAACATGGTCCGGGCACCGGAGGCGCTCATGGACTGGATCCGGAAGGACAGCCACAGCACCATGCCGAGTGGCGCGAGCATTACCACCCACTTCAGCGGCGAACCGTAAAGCGCGACACCCAGTTGTGTCAGCATCATGCCGTTGGGCAGCTGCGCGACGGCATCAGCCTGATTGCTGGTGACTGCGAGCATGAGCGTGCCGAGCGCAAACAGACCGGTCAGCGCAAGGCCGAAGGTCATGTAGTTGTAGACGCCCAGCATGTAGGAGCGCAGGCCCTGATCAATGCCGGCCTCGGCGCGCGTGCCGGCGGCCGCATAGGGCGCCTGTGTGTTCCGATCAAAGGTCGACATGTTTTTCGATTGTCCCTCTCGTGGTTATAGCGTCATGGGCAATCTGACCCACAACAGTCCTGCGCTAGAATATGGGAAAACCCGGACCGGCGCACAAGGTACCTGCATGAAAAAAACGTAAGGTATTTGTACGCCGCAACCGGAGAGGGCAGGGAGCCGGACGTTTTACCGCATGGCCTTCAGGCGGGATGCGATCTGCCGGTCACATGTGCCGTAGGGAGTACGCACGATTTCCTCGGCCTTGAAATCCAGAATTTCCTTGGTCTGATCGCGCATGTCCGCCTGGGTCACTCCGGGCTTGAACCACTGCAGCACGGCATAGTCACCGCCGGCATCGGTCAGGAACGCAACCGGTTTGCCGTCCTGTGAAATGCCCAGCCGGCCGACGCGGACCGGTTCAACGGACACCCGGCGGGTTTCGCCGTCGATCTTCAGGCTGTCCTGATCGATATGCAGGCTTTTCAGGGTCGAACCTGCCGTTCCGGCCCAGCTGCCATAGAGCTTGGCACCGTTTTCCTCGACAGACAAGCAGGACTTCATGTGGTTGACCAGGGACAAGCGTGTCGCCGAAGCCTCCATCGGGGTCTTGCCCTTCTCGGCAATGGTCAGCTTCATCGAGGTGTTGCCGGTCCGGTAGACGCGCAGGCCAACGGGCGTGTAGCCCTTGTCGCCGATGGTCCGGGTGTAGAAGTCGAACTGGTTGGTGTCGTTGGTACCTGCCCGGCGATAGAGCCAGCGCTTGGGCAGACCGTGCTCGAACACCAGCCAGTCGCTGATAACCAGGCCTTCGGCGCCTGCTTCGGTGTTGAGCTGCCATACGCCGGTGTGGAACGGGCTGTCAGCGGCTGCCGTGCCGGCCAGTCCGATGGTCGCGGTGGCCGCGACAACTGCACCGGCCGCAAGGCGCTTGAAAGAATTCAACAAATTGTCGTATCGCATGAAGGTCCTGCCCCCTTAGATGGATCTGATCCGGATTGGACAGCCTCATCGGGTAGGGGACGAAGATTGTGCGAAGCTTGCCCGTGTGACACTCACAGGTTGCGCAAGACAGGTGCCGGTTTTTCTCCGAGCACCTTCCAGGTGCCGATCAGGCCGAACCCGACGGTCAGGATCAAAGCGATGGCTGCCGCCGAAACCGCTGTCACCGGCAGGAAGACGAAGTCCCCGCCCATGATCTGCGTCACCACATACCAGGCCGCCACTCCACCGGCGAAAAGCGCAAAGACCGCCGTTGCAAGCCCCAGCATGGCATATTCCAGCGCATAGGCGGTGATCAGACGGCGCCGGGTCGCCCCCAGGGTTTTCAGGATCACCGCGTCATAGATCCGGTTCCGGTGCCCGGCCGCAAGCGCGCCTGCCAATACCAGAATGCTCGCAATCAGCGTGACGGATGAGGCTCCCCGGATCGCCCAGGCGAGCTGGGCGACCAGATCGTTGACCTGCGAGATGGCGTCCTTGACCCGGATCGTCGTCACGGTTGGAAAGGCATTGGACACCGTCCTCAGCAGGCCCAATTCTTCCGCAGGCGGCACGGGGTGGTCCCATCCGAGTGTCATCAGATAGGCGTGCGGGGCACCGGCAAAGGTGTTCGGAGAGAAGATCATCACGAAATTGATGCCGAGCGACTCCCATTCGATATGCCGTGTGTTGGCAATCTTGGCCGTCAATTGCCGCCCAAGTACATTGAGCGTGATTTCGTCGCCGATGGCGAGCCCAAGCTCCCGAACCGCTTCCTCCTCGAACGAAACGAGAGGCGGGCCGGTATAGTTTTCCGGCCACCATTCGCCCTGAACCAGGGTCGCATTTTCCGGCAGCTTTTCTTCATAGGTGATGCCGCGGTCGCCGCGCAGGATCCAGCCGGAGCCGCCGGACGTGTCATATTGATCTGCCGGAATGCCTCTCAGGCTGGTGATCCGTCCGCGCAGCATCGGCACGCTCTGGATATCGGCGCCGGGGGCATCAGCGGTCAGCAGGTCGCGGAAGGCGTCGCGTTCAGTGTTCTGGATGTCGACAAAGAAGAAGCTCGGTGCATCATCGGCCATCGTGGTGGTGAGTTCCCGGCGCAAATTGCCGTCAATCAGCGCCAGAGCGACCAGAAGGGACAGGCCGAGGCCGAGCGACAGCACCACGGACGGCGTCAGTGCGCCGGGCCGGTGCACATTGGCAATGGCAAGGCGGAGTTCTGTCGAGCGGACGCCGGGCACGCGCCGGGCAACTGCCATGATGCCGCGGGCGACCAGCGCCAGCAGAACAAAAGCACCGGCAGAAGCGGTGACATAGACGGTCGCCAGCGTCTTGCTTGAGGCCATCAGGATGGCAATTCCGGCGAGCAGCAGAACCGTGACCGCTGTTGCTGTCAGATAGCGTTTGCGCGGCAGTTTGGCCCCCGAGGACACCAAATCCCGGAAAAGGGCTGTCGGAGGCACGTCATGGGCCCGCCCGAGCGGCCAGAGCGCAAACGCAAGTGCCGTCAGAAATCCATAGAACAGGCCAAGGCCCAGTTCTGCCGGATAGATTCCGGCCGCAAGCTTGACCGGCAATACGTTCGACAGGGCCGCACCGGCTGCGAAGGGCACGATCGCACCGATCACAAGACCGGCGGCAATCCCGATCCCGGCCAGCAACAGCATCTGGATCAGGTAGATCTGGAACACGAAGCCGCCGGTTGCTCCAAGGCACTTGAAGCTGGCAATAACCTCGCGCTTCGTCTCCAGATAGGCACGGATGGCGTTGGCGACACCCACACCGCCCACCACCAGCGCGGTGAGGCCGACAAGGGTGAGGAATTGCGCGAACCGGTCGATGCTGCGTTGCAGCCCGGGCGCGGCGTTCGCACGCGACCGTATCCGCCAGCCCGCATCCGGTTGCGCGGACTTGGCTTCGTCAATCACCGAGATCAGCTGTTCGTCCGTTGGTGCACGGGCGAGTTTGACCCGGTAATGCCAGCGCACGAGGCTGCCCGGCTGAACCAGACCGGTGCCGGGCAGTGCCTGATCGGAGATCATCAGCCGGGGCCCGAACTCCATTCCGCCTGCCAGCTTGTCCGGCTCGGCGGTGAGCACATCTGTGACGCGGACCGTTTCGCGGCCGATTGTCAGCGTGTCGCCGACTGAAATATTGAGCCGCGCGAGAAGCGACATGTCGGCGGCGGCACCCCAGATGCCGCCCTGTTCGGAAAGGGCTTCCTGAAGCGGGCGCCCGCTTTCGACGGTCACGTTGCCGTAGAGCGGGTAATTGGCCCCGACCGCTTTCAACTCGACAAGGGCTTGCTCGTCTGTTTGCGGCCGTCTGGCCATGGCGCGCAAGGTGGCGACTTGCGAGACCTCGCCAAGGCTCTTCAAATACACAAGCTCGTCCGGTGTTGCCTCGCGGTGAACCAGTGAAAACGACAAGTCGCCGCCCAGAATAGCCTGCCCTTCGGCGGAAATTCCTTCGACCAGCGCGCGGGACAGGGAATTGACCCCCGAAATCGCGGCGACGCCAAGGGCGATGCAGGCGATGAAAATGTAAAACCCGCGAATGCCGCCGCGCAACTCACGCAAGGCAAAGCGCAAGGCAAGGGCCGGTCCGGGTTTGGCTGCCGGTGCGACAAAACCGTTCATGCCTGCGCTCCCGCACCCGCCATGGCGCGGGGCTGGCCCCAATCCTCGATTTCACCGGAGCGAACACGCACCGTTCTGGCGCATTGAGCCGCAAGTCCCGGGTCATGGGTGACGAGCACCAAAGTGGTGCCCCGGGCTTCCTGGGCGCGGAACATCAACTCGACGATCTGGTTGCCCGTTGTTTCGTCAAGGTTCCCGGTCGGTTCGTCCGCGATCAGAATTGCGGGTTCCACGACCAGCGCGCGGGCAACGGCGACGCGTTGCTGTTCGCCTCCTGACATTTGTGCCGGATAATGATGAAGCCGGTGGCCGAGACCAACGGCTTCCAGTTCCGCCTGCGCCTTGGAAAAAGCGGCGGTGTCGCCTGCAAGCTCAAGCGGCACGGCAACGTTCTCAAGCGCGGTCATGTTCGGAACCAGATGAAACGACTGGAAAATGATCCCGACATTCTGGCCGCGGAACTGCGCAAGCTGGTCTTCGGACAAGGGGCCAAGCTCCGTGCCTGCAACATGAACAGTGCCCTTGTCGGCCCGCTCAAGCCCGGCCATCACCATCAAGAGCGTCGATTTTCCCGATCCCGAAGGTCCGACCAGCCCGACCGATGTCCCCGGTTCGATTTCGAGGTCGATACCCTTCAGAATATGCACCTTGCCAGCGCCGTCGCCGAGTGTCAGATGAACATCTTTCAACGCTATTGCTGGTCCGCTTGCCATAATCGATCCTATATTGGTTTTTCGTCGGTGCCCGTTGCGGTTTACGCAGTTGGGCGGCAACAGGATTTCCCGAGAAGCTCCGACTTCAAATGATGTGAACTTACACGTCCGCGTTGATATGGGACACAGAAAGAAGGCCTTCCAGCCCCATGGTTTTGAGAAAAATGTATCAAACTGTATTGGCCGGCGCCGTCTTGTTTGGCGTCAGTGCGGCCGGCGAAGCAATGGCCGATCCCCTCAAGATCGTGGTGCTTGGCGACAGCCTGTCGGCCGGGTACCAGTTGCCGCCGGACCAGGCGTTCCCGGAACAGCTTGAACAGGCGCTCATCGACCGGGGGCATGACGTGGAAGTGGTCAATGCCGGTGTGTCCGGCGACACGTCCTCGGGAGGCTTGTCGCGGCTGGACTGGTCGGTCGGGCCGGATGTTGATGCCGTGATCCTGGAACTCGGTGCCAATGATGCCCTGCGCGGCATCCCGCCTCAGAAAACCCGCGAGAATCTCGACGAGATCGTCAGCCGTCTGAGCGCGCGCGGGGTGGATGTTCTGGTGACCGGCATGATGGCGCCGCGCAATCTGGGTGAGGATTATGCCGCCCGGTTCGACCCGATTTTCGGTCAGGTCGCAGAGAAAAACGATGCTTTGCATTATCCGTTTTTCCTTGAAGGTGTCGCGATGGATCCGTCCCTCAATCTGGCTGACGGGATCCATCCGACAGGCGAGGGTGTTTCCGTGATCGTGGAGAATGTGCTACCCCACGTGGAACAACTTATCACCCGCGCCGGGTCGTCCTGACAGCGCGGGCTCAGCCCGACACTGAATATTTTTGGACATCTGAAGGATTTTCCGATGGATCAGCGCCGTCTTGGCCGCACCGACATCAAGGTCAGCTCGATTTGCCTTGGAACCATGACCTATGGCGAACAGAATACGGAAGCCGAAGGCCATGCGCAGATGGATCTGGCTACCGACCGTGGCGTGAATTTTTTTGATACGGCCGAGCTTTATCCGATCCCGCCAAGCAAGCAGACCCAGGGCCGTACCGAGCGGATCATCGGCAGCTGGTTCAAGGCGCGCGGCAGCCGGGACAAGATCGTTCTGGCAACGAAAGTGGTCGGACGCACGGTGATGGACTGGTTCCGCGAAGACGGTTCGACCGGCCAACTGAACCGGTTCCAAATCGAGGAAGCCGTCAACCGCAGCCTGCGAAATCTTCAGACAGACTATATCGACCTCTATCAAATCCACTGGCCGGACCGGAATGTCTCCGGCTTCGGCTCCAACCCGACCCAATGGGTTGATGTGGACCCGGCCGAAGACGAGAACCCGATTGGCGAGACACTGGAAATCCTCGGCGATTTGGTCAAGGCCGGCAAAATCCGCCATGTCGGACTTTCGAACGAAAGCCCCTGGGGGACAATGACCTATCTGGCCGAAGCGGATAAACGCGGTCTGCCCCGGCCCGTTTCCATCCAGAATGCCTATTCGCTGGTCAACCGGACCTTCGAGACCGGTCTGGCGGAGATTGCCCGGCGCGAGAATGTCGGCCTTCTGGCCTATTCTGCGCTCGCGCAGGGATATCTGACCGGCAAGTACCGGGATGGCGCGATGCCCAAGGGCGCGCGGAAAACCCTGTTCGAGAGGCTGAACCGCTACGAGAAGCCTGGGGCCGAAGATACCATCAATCGCTATCTCGATCTGGCGCAGGAACTGGAGCTTGACCCGGCCCAGATGTCGCTTGCCTTTGCGCTTGGCCGGTCGTTCATGACTTCGGTGATCATCGGGGCAACCACCATGGAGCAGCTTGACACCAATCTCGCGTCTGCCGGGGTTACGCTCACGCCGGAGGCCGAGGAGCGGATCAATGCAATCCATCAGCTGACCGGAAACCCTTGCCCCTAGACTGAACAATGATCAGATCGGGGCTTTAATTCTGCGTCCTGACAGTCATCCCGGAATAACTGAAATGTTTTATCCGGGATCGGTTTGCCAATGAAATCAGTGATGTCAAGGTTCTCCGGTCCCGGGTCGCGCCAAGGCTTGTCCGGGATGGCGCATGAGGGTGACCGCTTATTTACCAATGACCAAACCTGACCAATGGTGACTTTCGTGCGACGGATCGCTGCGCCGTTGATCGAGCCTTGTTTGCAAGGCTGGCCATTTTTGGCCGGTTTCGGGCTTGTCTTCAAGGTGTCATCGGGAAGGTCTTAAAGGGGTTTGCGCAAGGGGCTTTTTCTGATCCTTGAGCAGAATCACACAAGCTTGGAAATCCGCCTGATTGACCAGTTCCGCGAATGGTTTCGTTGAAAAGCTCGGAAAATAGGTTTGGAATATCAGAGGTTTGAGGATTTAACTTGCGCTTTGGAAGAAGTTGATTCCTCATGGAATCATCAGCGACAGCGGAGGGCTATCCAATGCCGCGACTGTTTACAGGTCTTGAGATCCCGTCCCAGACAGGGCTCATGCTTTCCATGCTCCGGGGGGGGCTGCGGGGTGCGCGCTGGATCGACCCGGAAAACTTCCATATCACATTGAGATTCATCGGAGATATCGACGACCGCACTGCGGACGAAATCGCCGATGCGCTTGATCGTGTGCGGCGGCGGACGGTGGAGATCCGGATCAATGGTCTGGGCTCGTTCGGAAACGGCAAGCAGCCCCATGCTGTGTGGGCGAGGGTTGAACCCACCCCCCAGCTTGCCGAGCTGCAGGCCGAGCAGGAGCGCATCATCCAGCGTCTCAACCTGCCGCCGGAACGGCGCAAATATACGCCTCATGTCACGATTGCCCGGTGCCGGACGTCGAGCAATGCGGATGTGGCCAAGTGGCTTGCCGAACGCGGCGACTTTCAGGCGCCGCCGTTTATTGCGGGGCGGTTTGTGTTGTTTTCCGCAAAAGCGAGTGTCGGCGGCGGGCCTTATCTGGTGGAAGAGGCCTATCCCCTGGCTGCGTGAAACCAGCCGGCATTGTGAGCGGCCTTATCGGCTGCTCAACAGCTCGCGATAGACCTGAAGGGTCGCGCCGGTCATTGCGCCAACACTGAACTTGTCAGAGACATGGCGCCGGGCGCGCCCGAGCAGGGCTGCCCGTTCGGATGGTGCCAGCGAGAAAATATGCTCTATGGCATCTGCAATAGCCACGCTGTTGCCAGGAGGCACCCGCCATCCGGTACGCTCAGCGTCGTCAACCTCTGGCGGCGCGAGCACGGTTTCCGGCACCGCGCCGAGGTCCGAGACAATCACCGGCACATCTGCCGCCTGGGCTTCGACGGCCGCCCGCCCGAAGGCTTCGGGTTCCACGGAGGCGACAACGGAGACCGAAGACAGGGCAAGGGCGGCAGCAACATCGTCGCAATGGCCGACCAGTTTCACCTGATCGCCGATGCGGGATGCCTCTATCTGCTGATTGAGCTCATTCAGGTAGCCGGTGCGTCCCTGTGCATCCCCTGCAAGGATCGCGACCGGTTCGGTAATGCCGCGGTTGCGCAGTTCGGTCATGGCCGAAATGACCACACGTTGTCCCTTCCAGCCGGTCAGACGGCCCAATTGCAGGATGACAGGGCGGCCGGGAGCAAGGCCCCAGCTGGCCGCCAACTGCTGCTTTCTCAATTCGCTGACCGCTTCCGGGGCCAGTCCGTCCAGATCCGATCCGCGCTGGATGACGGTGATTCGGTCTGCCGAAAACGGATGCCGCTCGGCAATCAATCGCCCGGTGAAATGGGAATTGGCAATCACCCGGTCGCCGCGTGCCATGACCGAATTGTAAAAACCCTTTAGCCGGGATTTCTGTTTGTAAAAGCCGTGATAGGTCGTCACGAACGGCAGGCCGAGGCGTTTGGCGGCGAAATAGGCCGACCAGGCCGGAGCCCGGCTGCGGGCATGGACGATTGTTGCGCTGCGTGCCTGTGCCAGATCCTGAAGCGCCTTGACGTTCTGCCGCATGGTGAAAGGGTTCTTCGATTTGAGCGGTAACTCGTAATGTTCCCCGCCAGCTGCGATAATGTCCGCAACAAGAGGTCCGCCGCCGCTTGCGACCAGCGCCATTCCGCCCGCCTCGACAATGGCGCGGGCCACATCGACAGTGGTGCGTTCCACGCCGCCGGTTACCAGCTCGGGCAGGACTTGGAGAACGGTCAGGGATTTATCGGTCTGCACGAACAGGTCCTTGTCCGGGGGCACTTCAAAATTGGCATGCCCTGTGTCAATTGATTGCAAGCACGTAATTCTCGATGAGAGCCATAATATGACCGCACGCCGACCGCAATTCGTCACCCCCGGGAAAGCTGCCGCGCGCGGTGGAAAGGACGCAAGTCTTCGGGAGATCGCCGTGCTTCATGATGAAGGCGCTTCCCCGGGCCTGTTCTGGCTGTCGGGCTTCAAGTCCGACATGACCGGCACCAAGGCGGAGGCCCTGTCGGCCTGGGCGGTCCAATCCGGTGTTGCCTGCACGCGGTTCGACTATTCGGGCCACGGGGCATCCAGTGGCGCATTTGAAGACGCTTGCGTCTCGGATTGGCTGGAGGAAGCGATTGCCGTTTTCGACCGTTACTGCACCGCTCCGACCGTCATTGTCGGGTCGTCCATGGGCGGCTGGATGGCGCTGCTGCTGGCGCTTCAGCGGCGAGAAACAAAAAACATCAAGGGCATGGTTTTGATCGCACCTGCGACTGATTTCACTGAAGAGCTGATGTGGAAGCAGCGCTTTACCCCGGAGATCCGGGCCGTGATCGAACGCGAGGGCCGGTTCGAGGCCCCGTCCGCATATTCCGGCGACCCGTATGTGATCACCCGCAAGCTGATCGAGGACGGCCGCAAGCACCTCATTCTCGACCGGCTGCTGCATTTCGGTTTCCCGATCAAGATCCTGCAAGGGATCCGGGATGAGGATGTGCCGTGGCAGCATGCGGAGCGCTTGCTGCGGGCCTTGCCTGATGACGATGTCACCATGACACTGGTCCCGGACGGCGATCACCGCCTGTCCCGGCCACAAGACATCGACATGCTGCTCAATGCGGTGAGCGATCTCATGAAGGGCTGAGCATCGGGGGCACAGGAGTGAACAGCGATCTGATTGGGCACTTTCATCCCGCGCGTCGCCGTTCGGCCGGGTTCCGGGCTCTCCGATCCCGGCTCCGCGCGAAGGCTTGGGCGGGATGACGGTTTCAGAGTGAATTTGCCAAGCTAGAGACGATGTAATTTGATTGACTTGGCCCTAGACCGGCATGGTCTCGGAGCCGTTCTTGTAAACCCGGTACCAAGCCCAGAACAGCCGGGCGGCCACGGCGCGCCAGGGGGCCCAGTCTTGTGCTATTTTGTCGAGTTCGGCGGGTTTCGGGCGCTCCGGCAACCCGAGGGCCTTTTCAACGGCAACCTGAAGCGCTAGGTCGCCGCTTGGAAAGACATCGCGGTGACCGGCGCAAAACAGCAGGAAAATATCCGCCGACCAGCGGCCGATGCCCTTGAGTTCGCACAGCGTGGCATGGGCCTCCTCGGCGGGACGGTTGGCGAGCGCGGCCAGATCGAGCCCATTGAGGCAGGCTTCGGACACAGCACGCAGCGTGCGGATTTTCGGCCGGGACAAACCGGCTTCGGCCAGGGTGGCATCGTTGACGCGAGCAATTTCTTCTGCCGTCAGAGGCACGACGCTGGCCTCCAGCCGCTTGAAGATCGCAGCCGCACTTGCGACCGACACCAGCTGGCCGGTAACGATCTGCGCAAGACCTGCATAATCGGGTGCCAGCCGCCGCAAGGGAATGTCTCCTGCCATGCGCGCAATCGGCTCTAGCCGCGGATCGGCGGCCGTCAGCGCACGAAGGCCGGTTTCGATATCGGCAAGTGTTTCAATGCGGGTCATTCAGATCCTTCTTGCGGCAAGTCATAAGAGCAGGCCCCCGCTTGCCCTCATGGGCCGGGTTCAGTACCAGAGGCGGGTGTGTTGCCGTCTGTTTTGAAAGGGCTTTTTGCTGATGTCCAGCCCGGTGTTCCGTTTTGCGCCCTCGCCCAACGGGCATTTGCATCTGGGTCATGCCTATTCGGCTCTGTTGAACTTCGAGGCTGCAAGACGGCTGGGGGGCCGTTTTCTGCTTCGGGTCGAGGACATCGACCGCACCCGCTGCACGCCGGAACTGGAAGCTGCCATGATGGAGGATCTTCACTGGCTCGGCCTTGACTGGGAAACCCCGGTGCTGCGCCAGTCCGAAAGGTTTGCAGCCTATCAGACCCATCTCGACACGCTTACGAGGCTTGGCCTTGTGACAAAGAGCGTTTTGACCCGGTCGGAAATCAAGCGTTTTGTGGTGGAGCAGGAACAGGGGGGGCATGTCTGGCCGCGCGATCCGGATGGGGCACCGCTGGTTCCGAAAGATACGGCCATCCTGAGCAGGGACGTCATTGCGGAGCGGCTTGAGAGTGAAGCGAACTTCGCTCTCAGACTTGATATGGCAAAAGCGCTGGATCTCTTGCGTGAGGTCCGGCCGGAGAGGCTGACCTGGCAGGAGGGCGGGGCCGGCCCGGACGGCCTTCAACAAGCTGTCAAAACAGTCTCTTGCGATCCCTCAGTCTGGGGCGATGTGGTGCTGGCCCGCAAGGACACCCCGACCAGCTATCATCTGTCGGTGGTGGCCGATGACGCGTTGCAGGGCGTGAGCGATGTGCTGCGGGGACAGGATCTTTATGCGGCGACCGGCGTTCACCGGCTTTTGCAGACCCTTTTGGGCCTGCCCGAGCCTCTCTACCGGCATCACCCGCTGATCCTGGGCGATGACGGGCGCAAGCTTTCAAAATCCACGGGCTCAACCAGTCTGCGCGCCTTGCGCGCCGATGGCGTGACGGGTGCAGACATCCGGAAGCGACTCGGTCTGGGGTGAGACAGTGTGAGGGCTGAAAAGTGCTGTCGGGGTCAGGATGAACGACTGGCCGCCCAGGGCGGATTGCGGCCAATCCGGTCCAGAAGGAAGTCGATGAACACCCGGACCTTGGCCGAAAGCACGTTGGTTTGCGGGTATACCAGCCAAAGAAACGTTCCCTTGGCGATCTCGAAATCAGGCAGCACACGGACAAGGCGGCCATTTTGAAGATCGTCATGCACGCTCCAGAGGGAGTTTTCGGCAATGCCCAGCCCTGAAAGACAGGCAAGTTTGAGGCTTTGCCCGTCGTCCAGCGCGACCCGGCAGTCCCATTCGGCCGGATCCAGCCGGACGGTCTCGCCCACAGCCGAGGTCATTGTGCGGGGGACACGGTGGCGGAAAGCGATCAGCCGGTGCTTGTGAAAGTCTTCCGGGCTCGTGGGGGCGCCGAATTGCTCAAGATATGCCGGCGAGGCACACAGGACGCGGGTGTCATCTGCAAGTTTGCGGCACCGCAGGCTGGAATCCTCCAAAACGGCATTGCGCAGCGCGAGATCGAAACTGCCCTCAAGCAAGTCGATTTGCGTATCCGACAGCCGCAAGTCCAGAAACAGGTCCGGTTGTGCATCGATAAAGTCCGGCAGGATCGGCAGGATGTATTTCTGGGCAAAGGTGCTGGAGGCCGCGAACCGCAAAGTCCCGGTGACCATCGCCTTTCCCTGTCCGAGGGCAGCGCGGCCCGCATCTTCCTGAGCCAGAATTTCCCTGGCATAGGGCAGAAATTCCGAACCTTCGAGCGACAGGGACACCTTGCGGGTCGAGCGGTGCATCAGTTCCGCGCCCAGCGATTTCTCGAGTTTTGCGAGCTTGGCACTGGCCACAGCCGGGGCCATTCCCAAATCACGTCCTGCGCTGCTGATATTCAGTCTTTCTGCCGCGAGTACAAACAGGCGCAGTCCGTCGGTGTCAAAGCTCATTATCTTTAAAATCCGAATTATTAATCCAGAAAAACGCTATTTATTTATGAGTTAGCGGCAATCATATTTCCGGTCAATGACGGCACGGATCACGAAAAGGATCGGACATGCCCCGATTGGCGACAGTCAACTATCACGTCCACAAGGGTGAGCGGCAAGCGTTCGTGCTGGATGCAGGTGGCATCACCGGCAACCTGATTTCGCCGGAACTGGCCCCCACAAAGGTACGGCTGTCCGACACGCGAGACGCGGAGCATACGGTCAGTTTTTCAAAGGATGCTGTGACATTCATCACCTCCCCCAGTATCGTTCGAGATTATTCCGGCACAGCCTGGAAAAAGACATATGATCGTGAACTTACGGCGCTTTTGACAAAACAGACCGGAGCGCGCGAGGTTGTGGTCTTCGATCACACGGTCCGGGTGGACGACCCGGAGGCAACACGGCAACCGGCCCGCAATGTACACAGCGACTACAGCGAAGCGGGAGCGAGGCAGCGCCTGATTGACCTCATCGGCCGGGAGCGAGCCATCGAGTGGAGCCGGGGGCATTATGCCTTCATCAATGTCTGGCGGCCGATTGAACATCCGATCAACAGTGCGCCACTCGGCTTCGTGCGTCCGGATAGTATTGATCATGAAGACTGGATCCTTATCGATCTGATTTATCCGGACCGAAAGGGGCAGATCATGGGCCTTGCAGGCAATCCGGACCATGAATGGGTCTACCGCTCCGCCATGACCCCGGACGAGGTGGCGATTTTCAACATATATGACAATCAGGGCCTGGCATCGGTTGCGCACAGCGCGCTGGATATGGTGGAGGACCCCACCATACATCGGGTTCGCAAGAGCATCGAAAGCCGTACCCTTTTGCGCTACTGAACAAGAGACAGCCATGTTGGACAAGACATCACCCGAGGGGTTTCCGCCCATCAACAGGGCTTACAACCGGGTTTTCCAACCCCGGCGCCTCAGCCTTGGGCTGGTCTTGCCGCTTGAGGCCTTTTCGGTCGGAGCAACCCCTAGCCTGCAGGGACACATCGAAACCGCGCAATTGGCGGAACGCCTCGGGTTTTCCGCGCTCTGGCTCCGGGATGTGCCCTTCAATGTCCCAGCGTTCGGCGATCCCGGACAGATCTTCGACCCCTTTGTATATCTGGGGCTTCTTGCCGCGGTAACAGACCATATTGCGCTCGGGACAGCCAGCGTGATCCTGCCCTTGCGCCATCCCGCCCATGTGGCGAAGGCTGCAGCGACAGCAGACCAATTTTCCGGAGGCAGATTGCTGCTCGGCGTCGCATCGGGAGACCGTCCGGAAGAATACCCGGCGCTCAATCGGACCTACCCGGACCGGGGTACACGGTTTCGGGACAGCTTCGCCTATATCCGGGCAGCCGCAGCCCCCTATCCACGTCACACCGGCCTGCAGGGCCATTTGACCGGCGATATCGACCTGTTGCCCAAGCCAACCGGCCCGCGTCTGCCGCTACTGATTACCGGTAGGAGCCAGCAACCTGCAGACTGGGCCGCACGGAACGGAGATGGCTGGATAACCTATCCCCGGGATCCGGTATCGCAGGGCCGGTCAGTCTCCGCCTACCGGCAAGGGCTGGTGAATGCCGGCGAGCCGGACAAGCCTGTGGTGCAGTCGCTCTATGTCGATCTGCTGGAAGACCCTGACGCGCCGCCGCAACCGATCCATCTCGGCTTTCGATCCGGCACCGTGTTCCTGCACGGGTATCTGAAAGAGATCGAGCAGCTCGGGATCAATCACGCCGCCCTCAATCTCAGGTTCAATCAGGCCTCGATCGAGACCACACTCAACCAGCTTGCAGACACCCTGCTGCCCGACTTTGATCAAGGGACCATCACATGACCAAGACCATTCTCATTACCGGCTCCACCGATGGCATTGGATTGCTCACGGCCAAAAAACTTGCAGCCGATGGGCACACTATATTGCTCCATGGCCGAAACCGCGCAAAACTGGTGGCTGCAACTTCTGAGTTTGAAGGTTCTGTTGAGACCTATGCGGCAGACCTGTCGGACATGTCAGATGTTCGCAAGCTTGCTGCGGACATCCGCGTCAAACATGACCGGCTGGATGTCCTGATCAACAATGCCGGGGTTTACAAGCTGCCGCATCCCGTTCTTGAAAACGGGCTTGATGCGCGTTTTGCCGTCAACACTCTCGCTCCCTACCTGCTGACCCAGCTGCTCCTGAACGTCATCCCGAAGGAGGGCCGTGTGGTGAACCTGTCTTCGGCAGCCCAAGCTCCTGTCGACACCGGTGCCTTGCTGGGACAGCGGCGCCTGGACGATATGGGGGCCTACGCCCAGAGCAAACTCGGGATCACCATCTGGACCCGTGAATGGGCGCGGGAATTGCCGGACGGACCGGTGATGATTGCGGTCAATCCGGGCTCGCTGCTTGCGTCCAAGATGGTGAAGGAAGGTTTTGGCGTTGCGGGAAAGGATTTGAACATCGGTGCCGATATCCTCATCCGGGCTGCCCTTGATCCAGCCTTTGCAAGCGCTTCCGGCCAGTATTTCGACAATGACAGCGGCGCATTTGCAGACCCTCATTCCGCAGCCCTCAATGCTGCCCACTCCCGGGAAGTCATGAAGGCCATCAAGGCCCTTGTCCACCAGCATATCTGAGCCGCAAGGCCCGGCAACCGCCTGAAACTTTCATATTTTGCCCCCAACCTGGAAACACCGTTTCCCGGTCACAGGAAAGGACTGTCTTATGAAATACGAAAATTTCCAGACCTTCGACGTGAAAGTCGAAAACGCCATCGCAACGGTTACCTTCAATTTCGGAACGGTAAACGTGCAAGGTCAGGAGATGTTGGCTGACCTGAACAGCCTGGCCATGCGGCTGGAACGTGACCGGGAGACCAAGGTCGTTATCTTCCAGTCGGCCAATCCGGAGATCTGGGTGTGCCATTACGACACCGAGTTGCTCAAGGACATGTCGACCGAAGCCGTCTCCCGCGACGACGCGCAGCTTCTGGACCTCCAATCCGTGTGTGAGCGCATCAGCAAGGTGCCGCAAGCAACAATTGCCAAGCTGGAAGGCTTTGCACGCGGCGGCGGACATGAGCTGGCACTGGCTCTCGACATGCGGTTTGCCGCCCGGGGCAAGTACAAGTTCATGCAGATGGAAGTCGGCATGGGTATTTTACCTTGCGGTGGCGGGGCATCGCGCATGGCGCGCCAGACCGGCCTTGGCAAGGCGCTTGAGATCATCCTGAGTGCAAGGGACTATGATGCAGACGACGCCGAACGCTTCGGAACGATCAACAAGGCGCTGGATCCCGTTGAAATCGGCCCGTTTGTTGACGCTCTGGCGCAGCGCATTGCGCAGTTCCCCGCGGAATCGATCAATGCGTGCAAGAAGATGGTTTATGAATCCATCGACAAGCCGATCGACGAGGCATTGAAGGCGGAGGCCTATTGGCTCTATCAGGCCACAAGCAAGACCCCGGCGGTCAAGCGGTTCACGATTGCGGATGAGAAGGGTCTTGAACATGACCTCGAAAACCAGCGTAAGTGGGACGAGCTGGTAATGAGCGTTCAGGACATCGACTGAAGCCGTGCGAACAAGCTGCAAAATCCCTGTTCCGGTGAGAACCATCGGGGCAGGCAGCACTCGGTCGTGGGTTTCCCTAACCCCCTAGCTACCGGTCCGGTATAAGGTTCATCACAGTGAATTCATCACATGGTGCAACGCAGCATAACCGTTGTAGGCAGAAGCGATGTTCCTCTCGATTTAGGTAAAAAGGGCTGAGTGTTAGGAGCGCTCCGCTCTGCAAATCGGTTTTGCAACCTTTGAAATTCAATCCCTTGGGGCGAACAAGTCCTAAATATTGCGCATTTTCACTTCTTGGTTGAAGACGACTCAGCTTGCAATGTAAATAATATATGTATTTTTAACTCCAACAATATTTCATAGAAAATCGGATATAAAAGAAATTTTGTGATAATTTGATATTCATATATTTTTACTTTGGAACTTTGTTCGTTTATAAATTGTAATGTTTTTCGTAGATTATTGTTATTCCAATGGAATGCTATTTTTATTTGATTGTTTTATTTTATTTTTGATGAAGTTAATTTTATTGGTGTCTACACATTCTGCTTTTCCCTCCTTATCTGCGTTTTGGCCGCACTGCAGCATAATCATTGCAGGGACAGGTCCGATCTGGCTGGCCTGATCCGTTTTTCCCCACCGGGTCGGCCCGGCTTCTGGGGAGCAGGCAGTCGGTCCCGCAAAAACGAGAGTATCAAGGAGACCGCAATGTCTGACGGAGTTCAGGCGGCCGGGCGGGGCCGCTCCCATGTTGCGCGCCTGACGTTCTGGCTGGCGTCCGGGGGTTTTGCGATCGGATCGGGTGAATTCGCGGCCATGAGCCTGTTGCCCTACTACGCACACGGGTTCGGCGTCAGCGAGACCGTGGCCGGGCACGCCGTGTCGATTTATGCAATTGGCGCCATCATCGGCGCTCCGCTATTTGCGGTTCTGGCCGTGAAAGTCCCGCGCAAGACCGCTCTCTTGGGCTTCATGGCGCTGATCGGGATCGGATATGCGCTTGCGGCAGCAGCCCCGTCCATGGCGGCGCTTGATGTGGCCCGGTTCATTTCCGGCCTGCCGCACGGGGCCTATTATGGCATGGCGATGTTGTTGGCGGCAGATATGGCCGGTGAGGAAAAGCGGGCCCGCGCCGCGAGCCACATCATGCTCGGACTGGCGGTTGCCAACATTGTGGGCGTTCCCCTGATCAACGTGATCGGCCAGTTTCTCGGCTGGCGCGTCGGGTTCGGTTTGGTCGCAGGACTTGCGGCCCTGACCACCTTGATGGTCTGGCGCATAGCCCCTCATGAACCGGCGCCGCAGGACAGCGCGCCGCTGAAGGAATTGTTGGCACTTGCCAACCGCCAGGTCCTTCTGGTGCTGGCCATGGGAGCAATCGGAAACGGTGCCGCCTTTGCCGTTTATGCCTATTATTCGGCGGCCTTTTTGCAGACGGTTCATTTGCCCGAATGGTGGGTTTCGGTTGGCCTCGTCACCTATGGTGCCGGTATTGTGCTCGGCAACTGGAGTGCGGGACATCTGGCAGGGCGCAATGTGCTCTATGCAGCCTTCGGATTTCAGCTGCTTCTGTCAATCGCGACGTTGGCTTATGCGGCCTCGATCGGCTCGGCGCCGATGATGTTTGCTGCCATGTTTCTGACCGGTGCCGGTGGCGGTCTTGTGGTGCCCTTGCAAACCCGTCTGATGGATGTGGCGGGCGAGGGGCAGACCATGGCTGCTGCCATGAACCACGCCGCCTTCAACGCGGCCAATGCGCTCGGGCCGTGGCTTGCCGGTCTTGTGCTTGCCGCCGGTATGGGCTGGCAATCGGCAGGCGTGGTCGGTTTTGCCCTGTCGATGGGCGGTCTTCTGTTCTGGCTTGCGATCATGGTCACGACGACGCGCGGCTCCAGACACCATCACCGCTATGCGGACTGAGCGGATCCATCGGCCGATCGGTTGATTGAAAGGATCACGGCGATGCAGTCCAAATATCAAGCCAGATCGCCCAAAGCCCGGTGGTCACGACGGCGGCGGCCGTCGTGACCGTGATGGCATTGGTCGACATGGCGTGGCCTGTTCCGTAGCGATTGGCGAAGATATAGGCGTTTACCCCGGTCGGGCAGGCTGCCGTCAGGGTCGCGACGGCAGTCCATAGCGGCGGCAACTGAAACACAAATGCGCCGGCCGCGAAGACTACGGCCGGCATGACAATCATTTTGATCAGGCTCAGGATCAGCCCGGGCAGGACATTGCCGCGCATACCATAGGCGACCATGCTCATGCCGAGCGAAAAAAGCGCTACCGGAAGTGCGGTCGCAGCGATCTTGTCCAAGACATCCTGCAAGACGCCTTCGATCGGCAGACCGGTCGATCGCCAGACAAGGGAACAGACGATCCCGATTACGATCGGATTGGTCACAAGGTTTCGAGCAATCCGCCGGAGAAGAACCGCGGGGCGCACGGCTTCGCCGAGCCCGTCCAGAGCCACGGCCCGTTCCATCAGGATTGCGGTGACAACCGTCATGATCGGCAAATGCACGGAGATGATCAGGAGGATCGGCACCAGCCCGTCGCCACCGTAAAGCTCCGACACAAGCGGGAGACCGACCATGATCGTGTTGGCGAAGGCTGCCGAGATCCCGCCGATGACACCTGCCCGGGCTTCGCGGCCGAACCCGCGCCGGATGACCAGGGTGCCAAGTGTCCAGGCGGCTGCAACACCGGTGAAATAGCTGGCCCAAAGGGTGTAGGGTGTCTCTCCGTCAAGGTTCACCACAGCCAATGTGCGGAAAATCAGGACGGGAATTGCGACGACATAGACGTATTGCCCAAGCGCTTCGCCGACAGAGGGGCCCAACACCTTGAAGCGTGCCAGGCCGTAGCCAAGGGCGATCAGGATAAAGACGGGAACAACGATTGAAAATACGCCAGAGGCCATGGGCAGGTGTTCGGGTTTGCCGCCCGGGGATTTGCCAATCCCTTGAAGGACGTGGTGACAACGGCAGATGCGGGCAGACATCCGGGTTTATCGTCAACGGTGTGTTTGGCACAACGCGGGCGAAGGTGGTGGACCATGTCCCTGCTTTCCGGATTTGGCAAGCTTGGACGTGAATTTTAAAGCTTGGGGGCTTCCCAAAATGATTGACAACAAGACCGCGGACGCTGCCGCGCTCCTTGCCCATGACCTTCGAACGCCATTGTCGGCCATGCGTCTGGCGGCCGAATTGATCGGGACCGAAAGCTTGAGCGACCGTCAACGGGAACGGTTGTCGCTGTTGTTGCAGTCAATCGACATGTTGTCCGCAATGACCGATGGGATGCTCGGGGCTGACAGTGCGCTCGTGAACCCGGCTCCGCGCACGCGATCGGTGCTTGAGCTGATTGGGGCGGCGGCAGCCCTTTTCCGGCTGCCGGCTGAACAAAAGGGGCTCGATCTGACAGTGGACTCCGGAAATATCAGCAATGCTGTTGCGGTATCGGAGACGGCTGCCGTGCAGCGCATCGTGAATGCACTGCTCGACAATGCGGTCAAATACACGGATCAAGGTTCCATTTCCCTGTCCGTAAGCACAATGCGTGACACCGAAGGCAGGGAAATGTTGCGTCTTTCGATTTCCGATACCGGCTGTGGCATAACCAGCGAAGAACGGGCACGGCTGTTCCAACCGTTCATGCGCGGTGAGGCCGGGCGCGCCCGTTGCAAAGGGGACGGGCTCGGCCTTTGGGGCGTTCGCCGGTGGGTCGGCGAGCTGGGCGGAGAGCTTTCTGTCGAGAGCCGTGTGGGCACCGGCAGCCGGTTTGAAGTCCGCCTGCCTTTGTCTGAGCCCGCTGCCTCGGTTTGCTCAGAACCGGCGCAAGAGCGGATAAGCCAACAAAAGCCACCTCTGGCCGGGCACGTATTGATTGTTGACGACAACATGGTCAACAGACAGCTGATGGGTGCAATGCTGGACGCCTTTGGTCTCACATATGAAGACGCGGACAGCGGAGCGGCCGGTTTGGCGAAGCTTGGTGAGGGCCGGTTTGATGTTGCTCTTCTGGACCTGCACATGCCGGACATGTCCGGGATCGAAACGGCCCGGCGCGCAACAGGAATGGCTGGCAAGGGGCATGCACCGGTATTCATTGCGGTTACGGCTTCTCCGGAAAAGGTGGAGCCGGATCGATTGCGTGAGGCCGGGATCGCGGGTCTCGTTGCAAAGCCGTTTCGGGCCGACGATCTGTACCGGGTATTGAGCGCTCACATTCACCAAGGCTGATTCCGCCACTCTCAGTCCCGTGGCGTCAGGGCAGCGTCGAAGGCATCGGCCATCCGGTCAAATCCCCAAAACAGGGAACCGTCTTCGGTAACGAAACTCGGTGCACCAAAGATTCCCTTGTGTTCGGCCTCTTCGACCGTTTGCCGCAGGCTGATCTTGTTGCCATCGGTAACCGCCTGTGCCAGCAGGTCTTCAGGGTCGGCACCTGCGTCCTGGACGAGCCGGGACAGCACCTGCGGATCGGAGATATCGGCCCCCTCGCCGAATTCCGCCTGAAAGACGCCGCGCGCAAAATCGGGAAGCCACGAAGCGTCCCGCCCGACATGGGCGATCCGTGTGGCCAACAGGCTGTTTTGCGGAAACGGGTCGGGAACGGTCAGCGGCAGGCCAAGCTTCTTGCACTGGCGTGCCATGTCCTGCCACATGTAGCGGCCTTTCGCCGGGTTCAGGTTAAAGGGCGATGTCGGCTTTCCCTGCTTTTTGAAGATGGGGCCAAGCAAAAACGGCCGCCAGACAACCTCCACTTGCCGCTCTTCGGCCATGTGCTCGACCCGCATGGCCGACAGGTAACTGTAGGTGGAGGCAAAATCCCACCAGAACTCAATTTTCGGAAAGCGGCTTTCCGTGCTGGCTGGCCGTTGGGCATTCGGGGAAATGTTCATGGCCTTGTTCTTTCCTCCCTGAAGGTTTTGGCTGCGGCATTTCACGCAAGCCCATTGGCCACCGGGCCCGGATCGGCTAAACAGCCGCCATGACCCGTGCGCTTGAAAACAACAATAAGTCCCTCTCGGCCCTCTACAAGACATGGGGGTGGGCCGCTGCGCACCCCGTGCTGGCCGTTTGTGGTTATATCGTTGTGGTGTCAGTGTTTTTTCTCGTCTTTCCGAAGGTGGATCTTTGGGCCAGCGGGCTTTTCTACGTTGAGGGCAAGGGATTTGTGGCCAAGGATGTGCCGATCCTGCGCGAGTTCCGGCATCTGGGGCCTTATCTGATCAAGATTGCCGCAATCGTCTCGGTTGCGATTATGCTCCTGAAACTGTTGCTCCCCGCCCGGTCACCTTTGGTGCCCTTGCGGACCCCCGTGTTTCTGGTGTCCACGTTGATCCTTGGGCCTGGGATTCTGGTCAATGCGATCCTGAAGGACAATTGGGGCCGGCCGCGGCCCAATTCCGTCGAGGTTTTCGGTGGTACGGCGCACTATCAGGATGTCTGGGTGATGTCGGACCAGTGCGCCTCCAACTGTTCCTTTGTGTCTGGAGAAGCCTCCGGGTCAATGTGGCTGGTGGCACTGGCCTTTGTGGCACCGCTGGCATGGCGCGCCGCGATCTTGTGGTTTGTATTGCCGCTCGGATTTCTGTTGTCGCTCAACCGGATTGCCTTTGGCGGGCATTTTCTCTCCGATACGCTGTTATCCTGGGGGCTGACCCTGCTGGTCCTGCTTTTTGTGCACCGGTTGCTTTACCGGACCGGCGCACGTGCGATTGATGACACGAGGCTGGATGTCTGGTTCACGAAAGCCGGACGGGGACTTCAGCGCTGGACAGGCAGGGCGGCGGCGGCAGCCAGCCGCGCCGCGATCCGTTTCAAGAACAGGTTTTCGAAAGCAAGTTGAGGGCGCCTTGCGGGGTTCAGTCAATTTTCTTGCGTGGGCGCGTGCGTTTCAGAATGCGCGAGAAATGCAGTGGCGCCCGGTCTTCCAGCCAGACGAAGACCCTGTTGAGCCGTGATCCCCGCCTGCGGCGCTGACGCAGCATCCGGGCCGCAGACCGGCTGGTGGCAATCACGACTATTGCGCCAAGCGCCATCAAGGGAACACCGGTCGGGATCGGCATCCAGACGGTCGCAAGACCAAGCACAAACAGGATGATGGCAACGCCCCACCAGAGGATTTTCATAAGTCCGGGCACCTTCATGGCTGGTGCGCCGTTGATAGCGCAAGGTCTGCGTCGGAATTATGAAGGCATGCCGGTTGCACCGGAACCCCGGAATAATCAGGATATCAATCGCTCAGCCTGCTGACAGAGCATTTGATAAACCTGCTCGAAACCCTGCGGTCCACCATAGTAGGGATCGGGCACGTCTTGCGGAGGATGATCCAGCAACAGTTGAACCTGTGCCGTGCCGGTGGCAGGCATTCGGCCTGAAAGCGTTTCAAGATTGCTGCGGTCCATGGCGAGGATCAGGTCGAACCGCTTGAAGTCCGCCTCCACGACCTGCCGGGCCCGCTGACCGGAAATATCGATACCATGATGGCGCGCAATGGCGATGGAGCGCGGGTCGGGCGGGTTGCCCACATGCCAGGCGCCGGTGCCGGCCGAATCAAACCGGTAAGTGTCTGTCTGGCCGCGTTCTTCGGCGCGGCGCCGGAAAATCCCTTCAGCGAGTGGCGAACGGCAGATATTTCCGAGACAGACGAATAGAATGGCCTTGGTTGTCATGATCCTCAAAACCGGTTGTGGCAGGGTTTTCGGGGCAGGAAATTTGCCTAGGTCCTTAAAGGTATAACAAGTTTACGAAGCAAGGGGAGTTTGAAATGGCAGACAGATTGAGGCCGGAAGAGCGTGCGGCAGCCATGCAATCCCTGTCCGGGTGGAACATGGCTGAGGGCCGCGAGGCGATCACCAAGGAATTCCGCTTCCGCAATTTCGTTGAGGCGTTCGGTTTCATGACCCGCGCCGCGATGGTTGCGGAAAAAATGAACCATCATCCGGAATGGTCGAATGTCTACCGCACGGTTGACGTGACCCTGACGACTCATGACGCCGGAGGCTTGACGATCCTTGATATGAAACTGGCAAATGAAATGGACCGTCTGGCCGGGCAGGAATAAACGGACATCCTAGCCTTTTTGAATAACAAACCGGCCATGTTCCCCATCCATTTCAGAGGAAACGAGAACATGGCCGTCTTCTGAACAAAAGTGCGGGATGTCGATCGCGGCCATCGGGTCCGTGGTCAGCACGGTGACCTGCGTGCCCGCTTGGAGGCTCTTGAGGGCCTTGCGGGTCTTGAGAACGGGAAGCGGGCACTTCAGCCCTTTGAGATCCAGTGTCCGGCCTTCGCTCAAAACGTTTTGTCCCTGGTTGCAGCCACACGTCAGTCGCCTGATATAGGGTGGCTTGGTTCTGTGCAATCAGGATGCAGATGTAAGGTGCGGGGAAAGCGATGCAGGATTTGATATTGTCGCCATTGGATGTGCTCGAATTCTGGTGGGACGCCGGGGAGAGCAAATGGTTTTCAGGGGGCGAGACATTCGACCGGAGCTGCCGCGACCTGTTTCTCGGGACGGTTGAGGCCGGATTAAACGGCGATCTCGAGGATTGGTTTGGTACCGCACATGGCACGCTCGCATTGATCCTGGTTCTGGACCAGCTGACCCGAAATGTTTTCAGAGGGGAAGCGCGTGCTTTTGCGGGCGATCCGACGGCACAGATACTTGCCGATCACGCCGTTCTCGAAGGGTATGACCGGGCATTTCCGAAGAATGTGCGCGGGTTTTTCTATCTGCCATTCGAACATGCCGAGAACATGGCCTTGCAGGAACGGTCCGTCGACCTGTTCCGGCGGCTTGGATCGCAAGAACATTCCTATTACGCCCTGCTCCATATGGATGTGATCCGGCGGTTTGGACGGTTTCCGCATCGCAACAAGGTTCTTGGCCGCGCCACCACGCCGGACGAGGCGGCGTATCTGGCGGACAATGGCTTTTCGGCCTGAGCAGGCCAAATCCTCGTTAAAACCAACCTGCCTGTTTTTTGTTCGCCGCGCAATGAAGCGTAATTAATGACCGATAAATGAGCAAAAAATGAAATCTGCTTAAACTTTAATCTGCTCAAGCCGGTCTCATTGCCTCTAGTCTTGCTTGGTCGAAAGTCGCAACGCGCCCGCTAAGCCTCTGAGTTTTCACGTCTTAAATCGAGCTTCATCAGAGTTGGCACGCTCCTTGATTATAACAGGGGCGTTGCCGGCACGTTTTCGTGCGTCTGCGGGCTCTGGGGACCTTCAAGGGACTGGCAGGGCGGAACCTTGAAGGGGGGAACCAGACGGGCCGGTCAAACCTCTTCGACGGGGAGAGGTCAAAGAAGAAGGAACGGGAACGAGCAATGAAAATAGTGATGGCCATTATCAAGCCGTTCAAGCTCGACGAGGTGCGTGATGCGCTCACCGGCATCGGCATCCAGGGACTGACGGTTACGGAAGTAAAGGGCTATGGCCGCCAGAAGGGGCACACCGAAATCTACCGCGGTGCTGAATATGCCGTCAGCTTCCTGCCGAAACTGAAGATCGAGGTCGCGGTCGACCAGGCCGATGTCGACAAGACCGTCGAGGCCATCACCGCGGCGGCCAAGACCGGTCAGATCGGAGACGGCAAGATCTTTGTCCATTCCATCGATCAGGTTGTTCGGATCCGCACCGGCGAAACCGACGCCGAAGCTCTTTGATGATTGTGAGGAAAACACAGATGAACAAACTAGTCGCAACAGGCGCGGCGTCACTCGGAGTCCTCGGCCTTATGATCGTGCCGGCGTTGGCTCAGGAGTCGGAAGCCATTCCGGCGGTCAGCCCGGAAGTCGCCTATATTCTGAATACGCTGCTGTTTCTGATCGGCGGTTTTCTGGTCATGTGGATGGCGGCCGGCTTCGCCATGCTCGAAGCGGGACTGGTGCGGACCAAAAACGTGTCCATGCAGTGCCTGAAAAACATTTCGCTTTATTCCATTGCGGGCCTGATGTTCTGGATCACCGGATACAACCTGATGTATTCCGGTGTCGACGGCGGTTTCATGGGATCTTTCGGTCCCTACAACTTTGATGCCGTTGGCGGTGATGCCCTGGATACCGGTTACTCGACCGCATCCGACTGGTTCTTCCAGATGGTGTTTTGTGCCACCACGGCGTCAATCGTGTCCGGTACCCTGGCCGAGCGTCTCAAGCTGTGGCCGTTCCTGGTCTTCACCGTCATCCTGACCGGTTTCCTTTATCCGATTGCCGGCTCCTGGCAGTGGGGCGGCGGCTGGCTGTCTGAAATGGGCTTCTCCGATTTCGCAGGCTCCACGATTGTGCATTCCGTCGGTGGCTGGGCTGCTCTTGCCGGTGCCCTGATCCTCGGTGCGCGGAAAGGCAAGTATGGTCCGGACGGTTCCGTTCATCCGTTCCCGGGCTCGTCCATGCCGCTTGCAACGCTGGGTACGTTCATCCTGTGGCTCGGCTGGTTCGGCTTCAATGGCGGTTCGCAGCTCGCCATGGGCACCATCGGTGACGTCACCGACGTGTCGCGCATCTTCGCCAATACCAACATGGCCGCTGCCGCGGGTGTGGTTGTCGCCGTGATCCTGACCCAGGTGATCTACAAGAAGGTCGACGTCACCATGGCGCTCAACGGTGCGCTGGCAGGTCTTGTGTCGATCACCGCAGAGCCGCTTGCCCCGAGTGTCTGGCAGGCCGTGTTCATCGGTGCCGTTGGTGGTGCGATCGTTGTCTTCACCGTTCCGCTGCTCGACAAGCTGAAGATCGACGACGTCGTCGGTGCGATCCCGGTCCACCTGGTTGCGGGTATCTGGGGCACGCTGATCGTGCCGCTGTCCAACACCGGCGCTTCCTACGGCACCCAGCTGACCGGTGTCGTCGCCTACGGTGTGTTCACCTTCGTGGCCAGCGCGATCGTCTGGTTCATCCTGAAGGCCGTGATCGGCATTCGCGTGTCCGACGAGGAAGAAGCCCTTGGTCTCGACAAGGTCGAAATCGGCGTCGAAGCCTATCCGGAATTCGGCACAGGTTCGCAGCGCCTCTAACAGAAGCGCCAACACCTCCCAAAGCGGTCTCGTTGGCTCGGACCGCGACCTTAACCCGGGGCTTGCCCCGGGTTTTTTTATGCGGCCGCGAGCGCGGTCTGCATGTCGTGATAGCTGGAGAAGACGGCCGCAACGCCCGCTTCGCGCATCAGTTCATCGTGGCCTTCGTCAATATGGCCGCCGCCAGTGAACCCCCACACGGTCATGCCGGCGGCAACGCCCGCGCGCGCGCCGTTGATGCTGTCCTCAATGACAAGGCAGTTTTCCGGTGCGGCCCCGACCTGGCGGGCTGCAAACAGGAAAAGATCGGGTGCAGGTTTGCCATTGGTGACCTGTTCTCCGGAGTAGACATGGTGGCCGAAATGGCTTTTGAGACCGGTTTGGGCAAGTTTCCGGTCGAGAAGTGCCAACGCGCTGGACGAGGCAACGGCCCTTGGCAGAGCCCCCAACTCCGACAGAAACCCCGAGGCGCCACAAATCGGCAGGAGTTCGTTTTCGAAGCGCTGCCGGGTTTCGCGGTTCATTTCATCAAAGACGCTGCCGGGAAAGGGCTTGCCAACCACCTTTTCATAATCTGCGCGGATATTGGCCCGGAAGTCACGCGGATCCATGCCGGTGAAACGGCTCTTGAAGGCCGCGCGCTCATAGGTCAGGCCGATCCGGGCCAGGCACTCCAGTTCGACAACTTCATAAATGATCTCCGAATCGACGAGAACACCGTCGCAATCGAACAGGATGGCTTCAAACTGCATTAGTACCTCATGTGTTTCAGCACGTGCCCAAACCCATTGCCGAAGCTGCGGGTCTCTCTGGGGATGTGGCTTTTCAATAGGGATGAGATTATTTCAAGGGTGACAAATTTTCGTTGATGTGAATTGTTTCATGTATTTTTTCTGATCTTTTTGTTCCTTTTGAGGGTAGTTCAAATGTTTCATCGAAAATTTCGGATGTTTATGAATAAAAATTTATTTTTGGATTTTTTTTACTTCAAATTTTGTCGCCTTTCCGAGCCCGGATGTCCGTGTCTGGATTGACCAATCCTAAAGCCCGTTTGTTTCTGGAGTTTTATTGTCATGTTTTAATTTTATAATTTTTTATCAATAAATTCAGTATATTATAAATAACGAATTGTTACAAAAAATATAGTTTATCGTAGCATTAGAGTAGGATTAGCTCCCCGCCACGACAAAATACGGTGGGATGCAATGACAAGTTATACATACGATGAATCTTCCGGATACTATGTCTCTGATGACGGTGTACATGTGTCTTCTGAAGCGTATGATGCAATTCAGAGTTTTTCCAAGGCCTCGACAAAGACCACGAAGGAGTGGAGCTGGACGGCCTTCTGGGAGGAGGAATATCTAACCAAGGATAGGGGCATTTACGAGCTCGACTCCGGTCAGTCGGAGTTCAACAACAAATACAGCCAATCGACAACATCGTATTGGTGGACCAGTGTTCCCTACAAATACACTTACAAATACTATTCGCTCGTGATCGGAAACGACGAAGACAACGTCATATATGGACCAACGCAAAATTCGCACGTCAGCGGGCGCGGGATAACCATCTATGCGGGATTGGGCAATGATACGATCTACGGCGGGGATGGCAGTGATACGATCTATGCCGAAACCGGCAACAACGTCGTTTATGGACGAAAAGGTGACAACACGATCTACGGCGGAGATGGCGATGACATTCTTGTCGGCGGCAACGATAACGATACAATCTACGGCGGCGGCGGCGACAATCTCATTTACTCAGGCTCATTGTTTGAGGGGAGCAGCAATGTCCTGACGGGCGGTTCGGGCAGCAACACGTTTGTGCTCGGCAAGGCGGGAGAGGTGTCTTCGGAAGTTGCGGGGGTCGACTGGGACAGTTTTGCTGAAACGGCGATCAAGTCTGCGGTGAACCTGGTGATGATGACCCCAGGTGTCGGCCTGTCGGTGAAGGTGGCCAAGACTGCAATTTATGCCGGTCTCGATCTCTATAACATCATCGTCGATGGTCAGGAGGTCATTGACACGAGCGACCCGTTTGCCTCTTACACCAAGGTAACCGATTTCAATCCGACCACGGACGTTTTGATCCTGCCGGTGTCCTCGACCGACCTGTCGAATGTTTTCTTGTCGGACAATCTGACAAATGGCGGCTACGGCTTCACCGTCATGTATCAGAATGGCAGTTCTTCCAATATTGTCGCTGACATCAATTATGAGGATTCGGCAACGATTTTTGGAGAAATGTCGACGTCCTGGTCTCAGACCATGGCGGATGCCTATTACGACGCGATGTTGCAAAACGCGCTGATCATTACGGCGGACGGTGTCGCGTATGACTTCACCAGTGGCGGTCTGGCGGATATTTCGGACGATGATCTGGCTGACATGGACGGCACAGCCTACATCCTGATGGGAGCCTATTCCGGATGGTACGTCTATGGCGACTCCGGCAACAACGTGTTGGTTGGCACGAGCTACGACGACGTTATCTATGGTTATATTCCCGATCCATCCATCGCAGGCTATACCGGTGCTGAAAACGCCGGAGATGATGTTATCTACCTGATTGGTGGCAACAACTACGTGCAAGCGGGTGCCGGAAATGACTACATTTTTGGCGGGACGGGGTCTGACACGTCAGCCTACACGGATTCACCAAGTGGAATTTATGTCGATCTGTCGACGACCTATAGCGACGTGAACGGCAGCTACGCCTTGGCCGATGACGGCTTTGGGACAACGGACCGGCTCTACGACATCAACAATATTTTCGGTAGCCTGTATGATGACGTGATCATCGGCAGTACGGGCGATAACGTCTTGGCTGGTATCGGCGGAGACAATGTTATCTACGGCGTTGGCGGCGACAACACCATCTATGGCGGCACCGGGTTTGACTCCATCTACGGTGGCACCGGCAACGACTCGATCTATGTCGGATCCGGCGGCGGCTACTATGACGGCGGTTCAGGAACGAATACCCTTTATTTCATCAATACGGACAATGGAATACTGGTCGATCTGGGGCAGGACATTGTTTCGGATGACGGCTTCGGGAATGGTATCGAAATTCTAAACTTCCAGAATGTCTACGGATCCGGCCACGATGACATCATCATCGGCAACGAATACGATAATGTTCTCTATGGCGCCGATGGTGAAAACAGCATTTATGGTGTGAGCGGGAACAACATTCTAGTTGGCGGCATTGGCGATGATGCCCTTTATGGCGGCGACGGGAACGACGTTTTGATCTCGACCGGTGGCGATGACATCCTGACTGGCGGTGAGGGTTACAACACGTTTGTTCTTGCAGGCGGCTATGTCACCATCACCGACTTTGATCCTGATACCGACACCATTTTGATCTATGCTGGCGAATATGATGGAACGCTGAGCCGGCTGGACGATGAAGGTGCCTACACGGGAGACAGCATTTCCTTCTATGACGAAAATGGAACTGCCTATCTGACATTCGCGGATACCGACTATGACGCTGTTTTTTCAGCTCTGGACAGCTCTGAGCGCGGATACACGTCGATCTCCTACAGCCGGTCGGATTACGTTCTGGACCTGACCGACTACAGCGACATGTTCGCCTGAGAAGAAGCCTGAAGCAAATCGTCTGTTTCACGGGACCCAAGATAATCCCGGCCTTTCAAAGCGCAGGGCCGGGATTGGAGAAGCGTTAAATTGGCCGGTTAGTGACTGCCGTCAAAAAGGCCTTTGACCACCTGTCTTTGGAACAGGATCACCAGAAGCGCAGGCGGTATGACCCCCAATAGCGCCAGCATTGTGCCCTGAAGGCTGCGGTCACCGTAAAACTGCAAGCCGCGGATCAGGGTGTAGAGGCTTTCATCGGAGGTAACGACGACCGGCCAGAGATACTGGTTCCAGCCATTGACGAATGTCACCAGAAACAGTGCGGAAGCCATTGGCACAGAGAGGGGAACAAGCATGTCGGTGAGGAAGCGGATGGGCCCCGCGCCATCAAGCCGGGCCGCTTCGGTCAAGGTGTCCGGCACCGATTTCAGGAAACCCCGGAAGAACAGGACGCCGATCCCGGAGGCGGCAAGGGGCAGGATAAGTCCGGCATGGGTGTTGACCAGACCAAGCGCCGAGGCGGCTGCGTAAGTTGGCAGGAACCGCGATTCCAGCGGCAACATCAAAGACAGCATCAGCACCCAGAAAATGATGCCCGCACCACGCACCCTGAAATAGGCAAGCGCATAGGCGGCAATCAGGGAGAGGGATACTTTCACGGCCGCGAAACCAACCCCGAGGATCAGGGAGTTGACCAGCATCCGGGAAGCGGTGATTTCGCCGGTAAAACCGGCGCGCGTGGTCAAAAAATCCCGATAGTTTTCAAGGCCGGCAGAGCCGGGAAGCAGGGCAAGGCCGTTTGCCGGATGGGCGCCCGGCGGTTGCGTGGTGGCGAAAAAGACAGCAACAAGCGGCGCGGACATCAACAGCGCACCGAGGATCAAGACCGTGTGGTCGACGCATTTTGAAAGGGACACGCAAATTACCTATGAAAAATGGTTTGCATCATGACTTTGAATTTTTGAGTTGAATTTTCTGAAGACGTTTGGATCAGGCCTCAAGCTACGTGATTGCTTTCTTGAAAAATCAAAAATTAGCTAAATCCATCCCGAATTCAATTTTGGAGCTCGCTGCATGTGAGTGTTGAGTAAAATTCAATTTTAAACAGCAAGTGCAATACACAATTCAGTCTGAAGGAAAATACTTCGACACTCCAAATAATTGCAAGCTCCAATGACCCGACGCAGTCTTTCGCAACCGGTGCAAGTCGCCTTGTTTGGCTTTTTTACGATGGCAACAGCAATCGGAGTCGGACGGTTCGTGTATACGCCCATTTTGCCAAGCATGGTTAGCGGCGTACCGATTTCTCATACGGACGCCGGTCTTATCGCATCGGCAAATTACCTCGGGTATTTGATTGGCGCTTTGGTGGCGTCATTCTATCCTGCGCCTTCCGGGCAAGCGCGATACTGGCTTGTTGGCGGAGTGCTCGCCAGTATTGTAACAACAGCGGCGATGGGGGTAGTGGGCGGAGTTGAGGGGTTCGCCATAATCCGGTTTATCGCAGGGCTATTCAGCGCCTTTGTCCAGATTTATGCGTCGGCGCTGGTGATCTCTTTGGCGGCAGAAGAAGGCCGTCCACTGTTGTCGGCGCTGCATTTTGGTGGTGTCGGATTCGGAATTGCGGGGTCAGCCGTTCTGATTGCCGTTTTTAAACACTACACCTTGCCGTGGCCGGAACTCTGGGAAGCGAGCGCGCTTGCCAGTGTTTGCCTCCTGGCGATTTCGCTGCTCTTTATTCCCGATGGAAGGCCGTTCCCCGGAAGACGCATTATGGCTCAGGAAACTGTCCGTAAACTCGAATGGTCACCTGAGTTGATCCGGTTGATAGTCGCATTCGGCTTGTACGGATTTGGTTATGTAATCACGGCCACTTTCATGCGGTAATCGCTGCGGCAGGGCCTGACGCGCCGACGGTTGACAAAATGGTATGGTTCATTGTGGGGCTTTGTGCGGCACCATCCATTTATCTTTGGAGCCAAATCAGTGAGCGGTTTGGAACGGTCAATACATATGTTCTGACTTGCTTTTTGGCAGCGGTCGGTGTCGCGTTGACTGTCTCTGGACTTGGTTGGTGGTGCGTCGTTTTGGGCTCTGGCTTGTTGGGTGCAACTTTCATGGGTATCTCTGCACTCGGACTTTTCCGGGTTAGGGAAATCAATCATGACCATTTGGCCCGCTTGACTGGTATCATGACCGCAAGTTTCGGTCTCGGACAGATGATTGGGCCGACCTTCGCCGGCAGCATTGCCTCTGCAAGCGGTTCGTTTCTTTTACCATCTGCTGTCGCAGCCGGAGCATTGGTTGTATCGGGGCTTTTGGTCCTGCTGCCAGGATTTAATCGGCAACCTTCGCATGAATAGATCAAAAACGCGGATTTATATCCTGAGTACAAATCTGCCAAAACCCAAATAGACTTCAGGATCGAAATTGTATTCACACAGCAACCTGAAATCTGAAATTGCCAAATTACAATACCACGATGCCGGAATGCTTGGCCTTGTGCTCCGGTTCCACATGGATGGTCACGCGTGCGCCGGGAAGATCGGCGGAAATTGCCTCCTCGATCCGGTCGCAGATGTCATGTGCCGTGTCGACCGGCATGCTGCCGGGAACAACCAGGTGAAAGTCTATGAATGTGATGCGTCCGGCAAGCCGGGTGCGCAGGTCATGGGCTTCAAGCGCGCCTTCGCCGTGGTCGCTGATCAGGGTCCGGATCTTGGTGAGAACCTCGTCTGATGCGGCTTCGTCCATCAGGCCGCTAACCGATTCCTTCATCACGTTCCAGCCGGACCAGAGCACGGTCAGACCGACCAGAACGGCGAGGGTCGAATCGAGCCAGTGCCAGCCGGTCGCAAATACCAGCAGGACGCCGGTCACGACCCCGGCGGAGCTTGCGACATCGGTAAACAGGTGTTTGCCGTCTGCGGTGAGTGCGGGAGACCGGCTGGACCGTCCGAAGCGGACCAGAAACCATGCCCATGCCCCGTTGATCAGGGCGCCAAGAAGATTGATGCCGATCCCGAGCGCGGAAAACGTGATGTCGTCATGTCCGGAAAAACCGCGCCAGGCAGCAAAAAAGATTGATATCGCAGCCAGCACGATCATCACGCCGACGAGAACGGCTGCGAAATACTCCGCCTTGTCATGGCCGTAGGGGTGATTGGAATCGGCAGGCTTAGCGGCAAACCAGACTGCGATGACGGTGGCCACCGACGAGGCGACGTTGACGATCGTCTCAAGCGCGTCGGACAGCAGGGCGACAGAGCCGGTCAGCCAGTAGGCCCCCGCCTTGAGAGCAAGGACCAACAGGCCGATGGCAATACTTGCAAGTCCCACCCTCAGCCGAAGGCTCATAAAAATGCTCCGTCACGCCTGCACCGGCGTCACCGGCACTTCCACGCGACAGCCCTACAACCAACGGACAGAATTTACCAGTCCATCACCCCGGCGCCGATGATCCGCCCCGGTCCGTCCGCGTTCTCAAGCTGGATCAGCACCGCACAGCGAGTGCTGCCGTTCTTCATCAGTTCGGACTTGGGCATGCGGAAGGTTTCCCGGCCACCCGACCACATGCCGATCGGCCGGACGGGTTGGGCGACATTGGCGTAGGTGTAGCTGTTGCCGGCATTCTCGCCGGTGTCGATTGCAACCTCGACCGCGTTCCGGATCCGGACAAAAAACACCGTTGCCATTCTGGTGCCGGGCGGCAGGTCGCCGGTGACGGTGGCCTTCAGCCCCACGTCGGTCATGGTGACGTCGACCTTTGCGGTGAAGGGCTCGGCGCGGGACATGGCAGCGGCAACGTCACGTTCCTTGCTGCCGATCACGTGTTCGGTGCCGTTGACCACCAGCTGCGGCGTGTAGACCGAGCGGTCGCCCCGCTGGGCCGCATAGGCCCGTTGGCGCTGGGTATGGGCCGGATGAGCAAGTGTATCGCGCCAGCCGAGATAATCCCAGTAGTCGACATTCAGGGACAGGGCGAGAATGCCGTCATTTCTGGAAAGATCCTTGAGAAGACGGTCCGCAGGCGGACAGGAGGAGCAGCCTTGGCTGGTAAAGAGTTCGGCAACGACCTGCGGGCCGTCCTGTGCGTCCGCGGTCTGGAGAGACGGCAACAGGGAAAGGCCCAGTATGGCCGCCAGAAAGCGCCGGCGGGACCGGATGAATTTTGGTCTGGAGCGGGAAAACAAGCTCGATTTTGTGCGCAAGATCATGTGCGCAAGCTACCCAATCCTGTCAGAATTCGCGAGTCACGAGCCAGTGATTCACGCGGACATGATTTGCAATCACATTCCGGGTACGGGTGGCGGGAAATCCCCGGCGCGATGCTCCTTGGCCATCCCGGTCAGAGTCCGCGCAGAACCGGGACCGGTCGAAATCTTTGTGGCAGAATAAAGTAGCCGCCATCCACGGCGTTTTCTGTAACAGTCTTGCGTCAACCGCTCCAGCGGCATCGGTTCATCAAGACCCTGCAGCCGAGGCCTTGATTTTCTCAAGTTCCGGCAGGAAGACGTTCTTGTAGGTTTGCGGGCTCAACGGGCCGATAAACTTGTAGCGGATCGTGCCTTTCGGGCCGATGATGAAGGTCTCCGGCACGCCATAGACACCCCAGTCGATGGCCGCGCGGCCATTGGGGTCGGCTCCGACCCTGTCATAGGGATTGCCGAGGCTGCCGAGGAAGCGGCGGGCGTTTTCCGGCTTGTCCTTGTAGTTGATGCCGATCATCTGGACGCCGCCCTCTTTGGCGAGGTCTTCCAGCAGCGGATGCTCCTGACGGCAGGGCGCGCACCAGGACGCAAACACGTTCACGACCGACACCTTGCCCAGAAGATCCGCCTTGGAAAAGCCGGGGACCTGTTTGCCGTTTTCGGTCAATCCTTCCACCGGCGGCAGGGATTGTTCGGGCACCGGCTTGCCGATCAGGGCGGAGGGGATCTTGCTCGGGTCGCCGCCCATGGTGAGCTGGAACAGGAACAGGCCTGCCAGGGCTGCAAAGATCACAACAGGCAGCAGCACCAGAACCGGGATCCGGCGCTTGGGGCGGGGCGGCGTGCGGGTGGAGGGAGGGGTGTTTGTATCGGTCATCAGGGTTTGGAGGGCGGCGTTCGTGTCGACGGGCGCTGGCTTGCGCGGGTGATGCCTTGCCCTTCCAGCTCTTTGAGGGCGGCCTTCTGTTTCGCGCGGTCCAGAAAAACCCAGAGGATCATTACGGCCATGACGCCGAACGTGATCAGATAGGACGCAATGATGAAACCGGCATGGGGCCCGAGGTCGAAGGGGTTCATGATCTCACTCCGCCGGCTGTACGCGCACCGTTGCCCCGGCAGGACGGGCGCTGGCGGCGGCCTTCAGGCGCATCGCCCGCACCCGGCGGCGCATGATTTCGTTGCGCATGGCCATCAGATGCAAGGTGAAAAACAGGAGCGTGAAGGCGAGCGCCATCACCAGAAGCGGAACAAGAATGTCCGGATGAATGGTTGGTCCGTCCATGCGAACCACGCTTGCGGGCTGGTGCAGGGTGTTCCACCAGTCCACGGAGAACTTGATAATCGGCAGGTTCAGTGCACCGACCAGTGTTAGCACGGCTGCGGCCTTGCCGGCCTTGATCGGGTCTTCCATGGTCCGCCACAGGGTCATCAGGCCCAAATACATGATGAACAGGACGAGGACCGAGGTCAGCCGGGCGTCCCAGACCCAATAGGTGCCCCACATCGGCTTGCCCCAGAGTGAACCGGTCAGCAGCGCGATGAAGGTGAAAGCGGCCCCGATCGGGGCTGCCGCCTTGGCCGACACATCCGCCAGCGGATGCTTCCACACAAGGGTGCCGATGGCGGAGACGGTCATGATCGAATAAGACATCATGGCAAGCCACGCCGCCGGCACATGGATGAACATGATCCGCACGGTGTCGCCCTGCTGATAGTCTTCGGGCGCGACGAAGAAACTCTTGTAGAGACCGATCACGAAGACGAGCGCGCACAATGCCGCGAGCCAGGGCAGCACCCGGTCGGCGAAACGCACGAAGCGTGTCGGATTTGCGTAATCCCAAATTGCCATGGAACCGTTCTAAATCACTCAAGGTCAGGCTTCAATGGACAACAGAGCCGCAGGGTGCATTGCGGCTGATCAATTCTGGCCGGTCAATCGGCGGCGAACCGGAGCGCGGCAGCGGATGCGAACGGGCCGACCACGGCCGAAATCAGCGTGAGCGCACATAAAATCGAAAACGGCGTCAGGAACGGCACCGGGTCATTGACGGCGGCATCCGCCGCGCTGACCCCGAAAATCAGCACCGGAATCGCGAGCGGGATGACCAAAACCGCCAGCAACAGGCCGCCGCGCCGCAAGGTGACGGTGAGGGAGGCGCCGATGGCCCCGATCAGCGTCAAGGCCGGGGTGCCCGCCAGAAGCGTCAGCGTAACCGCGCCAATCGCAAGCGGCGGCAGGTTCAGGAAGATCGCGAGCACAGGGCTTGCAATCACCAGAGGCAAGCCGGTCGCAACCCAATGGGCGGCGCATTTGACAAGGACGACAAGCTCCAGCGGCCGTCCGGCCATCAGCATCAGGTCCAGCGCGCCGTCGTCCCGGTCGGCCTGAAACAGCCGGTCGAGCCCGAGAAGCGTAGCCAGCAGGGCGCCGATCCACAGAATTGCCGGGCCGATCCGTGCAAGAAGATTGAGATCCGGGCCGACCCCGAACGGGATCACGGTGACAACAGCCAGAAAAAACAGCACGCCGACGAGGCCGCTGCCGCCGACCCTGACCGCCAGCCGCAGCTCGCGCCGGAACAGGGTAAACGCCCAGCCGGTCATGCGGCTTCATCCAGCTGCAGATGGAGCCGCTGCTTGTTGGCAAGCGCGAGGTCGGAATGGGTTGCGGTCACGATCAGCCCGCCCCTGCCGAGATGGTCGTTCATCAGTTTCAGGAGAAGGGCTTCGGAGGCGGTGTCGAGCGCAGAAGTCGGCTCGTCCATCAGCCAGACCGGCCGGGCGGTGACCAGAAGCCGGGCGAGCGCAAGCCGCCGGCCCTGACCGGCCGACAGATAGGCCGCAGGCAGATTGGCCGTGTGGCCGATGCCGAGCAGGTCCAGCGCCTCGCTTGGCGGCAAAGGCGCGGTGTGGAAAAACGGTCCTGACACGGACGCGGTGAAATCCCGCCAGAAGTTGAGGTTTTCCAGAGCGGTCAGGGCCGGTTTGTTGGCGTTCTGGTGGCCGAAATAGTGGCAATGTTCGCCAGCTGACAGGTCCGGATCGCCGTTTTCGACCGTCAGCCTGCCCGCATGCAGCGCGACCAGCCCGGCCAGCGTTCTGAGCAGCGAGGATTTGCCGATGCCGTTCGCACCGGTCACCTGCAGGGCCGCGCCGCTTGACAGCGTAAAGGACAGGTCCTCGAAAACGCGCCGGTCGCCGCGGTCGATGGTCAGATTGTCGGCAACGAGTTTCAGGGAAGGGCTCCGCGCATCTTTTAACTGTGAGCCTTGTTAGAGATGCGCGGGACTGCTGGCAAGTACCGGGCGTTTACGGATACATGCGTTTGGCGTGGCGTCAGCCCGGAAAGCGGGGGCGGAGGCGCTGGACCATGCCGGACAACCGGGCCGCCACGGGCCGGTGTCCGGACTTGGGGTTCTTGCCGGAGGCCGTTTGTGATTGTCCAAAGGCATTTTGCCGGGTTCCGTCGGCGGCAAACTGATCGGCAAGCCGTGCTGTCTCGCAGAGGACCCAGTCGTCAAGGCACCGCCATGTGTTTAACACCATATCGGGCCTTAAATCAGGCACCCGGCCGATCGTGCCGTCCGGCCTGATGAGGGCGTGTGTATGATTGTCGTAGACCGCAATTGTCAGGTCCCGTCCTTGAGGGGCGGGCACGTCCGGGGCAATCGCCCTGGTCAGCAGATTGTGCACCTGCGCCGTGCCTTTCGAAGCACGGGCAAAGACATCGCCGGGAAGCCCGAGAATGGAGATCGCGCCGCAAAACAGGCTGCAGCCGTTGTGAACGCGATAGAAATCAACAAGTGCAGCCGGGATCGCCATGCCTGTCAGCATTTTCAAGTCCCTATCCGAACAGGAAATCATCAGTTCCGTGGCCGGAGGCGGAAATTCAAACAGGTAATCCTCGAAAGTCTCAGGGAGCCTGGCGACCCGCATAGTGCCGTCACTCAGGGTCTGGTTGGGCAAATGGCCCCAGCGACGCGTTGTTTCGTAAACAAGACTCATATGGGAAAGCATGGACACCTCGTTGTGTTGAAATCAGGACAACAACAACCTCCCAGTGACCGTCTTTATTGCCGGAATGCGGGGTATTGGCCGCGCGAACCGGTCCTTGCATCAACAGCCTGGGGTGAAAGGCATGTTTCATGCAACCGTGTCAATAATATCAATCTTCACAGTCTGAGCGATCAGAATTGGACATGGCAAGGGGCTGTCTTTGCTCGTCATTTCCCGCTGGCGGTACTTTCCGTTTACGTCAATTTGCTGAAAATGCTGCAGTGCGGCATCCTGCCGCTGCCGAAAAAAAAGCGGGCCACCCGGGCCCGCTCAGGCCCTGTCCGGGCGAGCCGGACAGGGTTTCGGTCTTCGCCGATTGCACGGCGTCCCGATCAGAAGTGGTAGGAGATGCCCACCCGGCCGGCGTGCAGGCCGCCGTCGATCTCCATTTCCTCACCGGCGATCTCGTGATCGGCCGAAAAAAGGCCCGTGTATTGATAGTTCAGGTCAAGGCTGATCTTGTCGGTCAGGAAGGCTGCCGCGCCGCCGCCAAGGTTCCAGGTCGCGTGGGTTTCGGTGCTGCTGCCCCAATCGGAATGGGAGTCAAGCTTGACGCCCATGGCACCGAAACCGGCAGCGGCATAGACCGCATACCGGTCAAATGTCATGCCTGCGCGGAGTTTGGCGTCGCTGCTCCACTGGGCATAAACATGGCCTGTTCCGTTTTGGTGTTCCCAGTCAAGCACGTCCGCCTGAACTTCAAGGCCAATAAAATATTGACCAAGCATGTGATTGTAACCGGCATGCAGCCCGCCGAGCAGTCCCCACACTTCATCGAAGTCGCCGGTGTAAGTCGTGCCATTATAGTCGTAGCTGCCCTCGGGCGTCCCGCCACCGAACCCGGTGTGGACACCGGCGTAAAAGCCGCCAAAGTCAAACTGCGGCGCAGCTGAAACGGTTGCGGCTGGCGCTTCTTGGACGACCGGCAGGTCTGCGGCCAGGGCCGGTGCGGTCAGGGCAACGCTTGCGCAAAGTGACAGGAGTATCTTTTTCATTTTTTTTCCGATTTTCAGTTTGAAATCGGGGCGCCAGATATTTGGCATGCGTATTTTTTGCAATTTGTTTCGGAGGTTTCTATGCTCAAAAATGGGCATTGTTACCAATGAGTGACACGGCGCCGGTCACTCGTTGCCGAGTTAATGATCTGAATTTATTGAATTATCCGGACCGATAGTTCACGAAGGCCGAAAAGGCCAGAACGGCGACGGGAACACCCAGAGAAGCGAAGCCGGCAAGCAGATAACCGTAGGTGCCGAATATGACACCGGCGAGGAAACTCAGGATGACGACCAGATAGTAGCGGGCCTTGGCCGCAGCGTCGGGATTGGCCGGGGCGGGACTGCCCTCTTTGCCGGACCAGGCATCGACCATCTCCAACGCGGCATGGATCATGTTCGTCGTGTTGCCGGTCATGAAGTGGGTCGGCGCCTTCTTGTTCAGCAGCCGGAAAAAGATCGTGCTGTGCAGGGACATGGCGCCCACTGCGAGGAATGACAGCACGAACGTTCCGGGCGCAAAGGCGATGGCCTGTTTGCCCATGACAAGCCCGGCTACGAACATCAAGAACAACAAAAGACACTCAACCAGCAGCATCACGAAGGCCGTGTTCGGGATCTTTTCGTTGAGGCGGCGGATCAGGTGGATCCACAGCAGACTGAACCCGAGAAATGTCAGAAGCACGAACACTTTCAGATAAAAACCGGGCGTTCCCTCTGCGAATTCGACGACCATGAACACCATCGTTCCGGTGATGAAGGTCACGAAGGTGCTGAACAACCCGGTCACGCAAACGGCCTCTACAAAGCCGGCGACAAATGCCAGAAGAAACTCGATGTTCAAACGGCTGTGGAGCGGTGCATTCATGAGTTTCCGTCAGCTTCTCAAAATGACCCTGCCAGACTGTGAGAAGACGGCACCCGCGTCAATTGTTTGCTGATGGCGGGCAGATTCAGCTGCAAACGGCGACAAGGCGAGGATCAATCCCCTATGGCAAAAACGCAAGGATGCCTCGAACGGCATGATAGGTCTCTGGTGCCGATCCTCGAGAAAGAGCGATTGAGTTTGAACAGACTGCATCGCGGTGCATGTCGCACATGACGTCACCATAGCGTATCCGCAGGCTCGTTTGAGACGGCGGCGGGCAGCGCCGGTGGGCGTTTCCTGTCGGGATTCATATTGAACTATCTGATATTTCTGCCTTAAAAGTATTTGAGTGAACAGAATACACCTGCTTAAGAGCGGCTGGATCGGAAAATAAGAAAGCGTCTCAATGATTAAGTTGGAATGATTACATTTGGATGTTATTTAAGGGGTAGTGTTTCTTATTCAGTGTTATAAGAATAGATATTTAAAATTTTCACTTTAAGGTGAGTGTATAAGGTTTTAAATAAATGAGTAATTTGATTTTTAGAGTTGTTGGTTTTGTATTTGTTTTATTTTTAAATATGTTCCCATATTCAAGTGAATTAAGTGCAGCTGATAAAACAAATAAATTAGAAAAAGAAATCATAAGAGAGTTTGAAGATGGTATTTTTGAATATTATTCAAATAGAGTTGATGTAAAATTAAATAAATGCATTTTAAAAATAACTCTTGATGTTCACAAGTGCAAAACAGGTAGGGAAATAAAATACCGTATTTATAATATAAATCTGATTGATGTAGCTCAAGTAAAGCTACTAGGATATCATGATTATAGGATTGGATATGATCAAATAACCTTTACGCCTGTAATTCCAATCAGTTCTGAGCAAGGACCATTGCATGAATATTTTTTCACAGATAAGGATGAAACATCGCGAAGTGTAATAATACAGTGTAATGGAAAGGCGTATTATTCAAAAGAAGAGTGGGGGGAGATTGTATTGATAAAAAGAGATCGTGCTCAAGTTATATTGGATTTAATTAGAAAATATAATGCGATGAATTGTAGTTTATAGAATAAACTAAGTGATTAAACAGAAAATATATTCTAGTTTATATCTGTTTTATTTTTCGGTGCAATACTACGCTGAAGCAATTTTAATAGGTGTACTGAAACAGTATTGACCTGACAG
>NZ_SMMF01000508.1:0-1461 GCF_009711355.1 Roseibium sp. RKSG952
CCCCATCCTTCAGGGCGGGGAAGACGTTAAGAATGAAACACGCATCTCCGCATTGGCGGCCTTACGTGGTGCTGAATACCGTTGCCCCGCCTGCCGTGGGCTGCTGATCCTCAAAAAAGGACGCAGGGTCGTTCACCACTTCGCCCATAAGCCGCCGACAAACTGCACATGGGCGAAAGGAGAAACGCAGGCCCACCTTCGGGCAAAGACCGAGCTTGCGCAGTCCTTCACAGGTCGAGGTATACGCGCTGAAGTCGAGTTCGTCGTGGAAACGCTGACGGGCGATCGGCGGGCGGACGTTATGGCCTGGAAACCGAACGGGTTCCAGGTCGCGTTTGAGCTCCAACATACGCCGATCTCCGTGAACGAGATCGAAGCCCGGGCATTCTCTTATGCCTAAGCGGGAATCGCACAGATTTGGATACCGTTTTTGAAGCCGTCAGTCTGGGAGAACGGAAGCTGGAAGTCGCCTCACGAATTGTTGGTCGAGAAATATTCTCCGAGACCATTCGAACGATGGGTGCACGGGTTCCACGGCGGCGACGGCATGTGGATGTACGATCCGATCGACAAGCAGCTTTGGTATGCCCGATTGGCAGGCCACGAGATCTGGGTCGAGGAGTCCTCCTGGTATTCCGAAGGCGGTGAGGAAAACTCTGGAGGGGGCTATTTCCGCTGGTCCAAACGATACAAGGAGCTGACCCTGATAGGGCCGTGTTCCTGGGACCAGCTGAGGGTGAAAACGTCCTTCCGGAAATCGTTTCGAACGAGTGATTACGCTTGGCCCGAAGGGCGAACGGCGACGTTCGTCGTTGATTGAGACAACCTCTTTCGCCGGCGAAGTCGTGAAATAAGAAATTTTCCGAAAATTTTTCAGGAACTCTGTTGGCCGTTCATTGCCGGTGATACCCTTAGGTCTTACGACCTAAGGAAGGTTTGGCCGCCTAAGAAATCAACCTAATTTCCGAGGTACCCAGTGCCTTTCCAAGACGCTTGATCTGATGCACCCGGCATTCACATGATCTTCCAATAATAATTTAAGTGAGGAAAATTCATGGAATTCCAAAAGCTAAAAATCCGTCGCTCAGTGCTGATCAAGAAATTTAAGGCTCACCCAACTGTGCTGGTCTCTTTGGTATTTCTGGTCACAGACGGTGGGAGTTTCGCGGATGTCGGGACAAATTTGTTGCGATTTCTTTAGGGGCATCATGGTGAGCCGACATTACAACGTTGTTGAATGCGGAACCCAAGACTATCATTTTCGTGGTAAAGATGACTTGGTTGAAGTTATGAGCAGTAGGCTTTTGTTGAACGTAAGCAAGCGCATACAGTCTCGAAAATTTGCAGACGTCCCCGCAGCAGCCGGGCGGGCGATCGAGCATCTGCGCGCGCTCGGGGTCGAGGCAAAATTAGTCGGTTCGCTTGCCCGCAGAGATTTCTCCATGGACAGCGACGTGGATA
>NZ_SMMF01000358.1:0-705 GCF_009711355.1 Roseibium sp. RKSG952
AAGAAAAGCTATCGAACTACGAAGATTAAATCCATTTATTCCATTTTTTCAGCTTTTAGAGAACAGAAAATTAATTATTTTAGTTTTCATTTTCTTCTTATTATATTTTTCAACAAATACATATGCAACAATTTGGCCATACTATACCCAATATAAGTTCCATTGGCGTCCAATTGATATTGGATTATCTTTCTCTATTTATGGTATTTTTGCTATTTTTGTCCAAAGTGTGATTATTCGCTTTGTAAAAAATTACATTTGTGAACAGAATATCCTAATACTCGGTGTCGCACTAAACATCACCGCGATGTGTATTATTATTTTCTCACAAAGTATAATTATGCTATATGTTTCTATATTATTCATGTCACTGGCTTTGATTGGAGGTCCTGTACTTTATAAAAAAATATCTTGTGTAGTGCAAGAAAAGTCACTTGGAGAGACGCAAGGAATATTATCGAGTACGTTAGCGTTAAGTTCCGTACTAAGCCCAGTATTTATGACTCAATTATTCAAGTACTTTACCAAGCCGGACTTTTATATTAATTTCCCAAGCGCTCCGTTTGCCATATCAGGAATAATACTAATTTTTGTTTTGTACATTATAGTCTCGTGCAAACTATAATACCAAGTCCATTTGATCAGAGCCCATGCGCCGATGCGTATTCCGACCACTAAATCCGAGCGGATCTGACCACCTGTTCC
>NZ_SMMF01000460.1:0-1127 GCF_009711355.1 Roseibium sp. RKSG952
GGATCTGGGAGGATGCTCTGACGATTGATCGGGCGACCGGACTAATCAGTGTGACCGGGCTGAATGCCAACTCCATCATCATAGACGGCACGTCAGCCCCTGAATACGTCGATACGTTTCTGGCCGAGGCGCATCCCGAAAAACGCTATGTGCAGGACATCGTCATCGGCGGCAGTCCGGACCGGCTTTATCCGGTGTTTTGGCAGTTCCCAAAAAACGATTTTGGTGTAGGGAGACTCGAAATCTCGCGTCAGGTGACTTGGGATGAACCGTCGCCATTCGCAGAAAACCTATCCAGCACGCTCGTAGCAGCTCTTCTTTTGGAAATAGAGGGGAACGGCGATGCATGGAGTGGTGACGCCGGATATCTCACATGTAAAAAGTACTCGACGCGGTGGGCGAATACTGCCAGTCATTTGCAGTTTATGGGCTATGCCATGCGACGATCTCCGGAAACCGGGGCAGAAGAAGCGGGTATCAATTACCGGTACTCCGGGCTTTATCTGCGAGGTGGCGGCATCACCTACAGGTTATCGAGTAACTGGATTTTCGATCCAGCGAGGTTGCCGGATGAGGACGACCCTGATTCGGAGCGTGTCCTGCACACGGCTGGTGAAAACACCGAATATTACGTCACATCCATCCCGTTTGAAGATCTGATCGAGCCGGTGGAGGGCTGATTGATTATGACCGACATTCCGCACATTGATATGCCGCACGAGGAAGCCGTCGCACTGGCCGCAGCCGAACAGGCACATCTGGCGCGGTGCCGGGTTGTTGCGCGGATGAAATCCGCAGGCGTGCCGCAGGAGCAGTTGCTGGGGCATATTGCGGATCTCGCGCAGCTCTCGATGTACTGTCATGCCCGGTCTGTCATCGCGCTGGGAGTGCACGGCACGCAGGAACAGATTGCGGCTGTCGCTGATCTGTTGCCCGACGCGCAGGCGCTTGTCTCCGCATACGAGGCGGGGGCGCTGAAAATCCCGGCCATCGAGAAGGGGATTGAGACAACGCAAGACGAAATGATCAGGACGGCGGACGCCTATATTGCGGCGAAGTCCTGAGCCCACACAACAATCGACGATCTGCAAGCTCGCTTTGGCGGGCTTTTTTCATGGAGAAAACGA
>NZ_SMMF01000344.1:0-667 GCF_009711355.1 Roseibium sp. RKSG952
CTACCGCGACCTTGAAGAAATCATGCTGGAACACGGCGTTGATGTCGACACCGGGCGGCCATCACTGTCGGCCGCGACCTCACCGTGGCGAGCCGTCTCGACACCGCCCAGGGGTCCAATGAAAGCTCCGCGTTCAATGTCGGGATTTCGGCCGGGATCGCAGGCAATGACGCCGGATCGCTGTCCGTCACCGGCAGCGTCCATGGTGCCAGCGGAGACCACAGCCGCGCCTAGGTAGACACCCCGTCCGGCATCGTTACCGACGGTGCCCTCGACATAACCGCCGGCGAAACCACCTCGATCACCGGCGGCATGAACGCGTCCATTGGCAAATCGTTTGGATCCGGCGAGGGCGATGGCAGCGATCAAGCCGGTGCCTTCACGCCCGGTGTGTCGGTGGACGGGTCCTATGCCAACTCCGAAACGGAAGCTGTGGCCCGGGCAACCATCGGCAAGGGCCAAGTCACCGTGCGCGACAGCGATGCCGAGGCCACAGAAGACCAGCTCGCCAGCCTCAACCGCGACCCCGATGCCGTCATCGAAGTCACAAGGGAAACCGACGAAGGCTTTAACCTTTATGTGTCGGATACGGGACTATCGAAGGCTTTGGAGGTTCTCGAAGAGACTGGAGACTATCTGGGGTCGGTTCCGGCTGAGGGCGGAATGA
>NZ_SMMF01000591.1:0-2207 GCF_009711355.1 Roseibium sp. RKSG952
CGGAATGACGCCGATTTCATGCATGTAGGTACAGATAACGGTGTCGCCGGTATCCTTCTTTTCTCCATCATAAACGGTCATACCGCTGTCAGAACGGTAGTAGAAGTATGAGGACACAGAACCATAATCGAATTCGAATTCATAGTCTGTCAGAATGACTGTTGTGTTGCCTGCGACGAGGGTGGTGTCTTCGCCGTTATAGGTCGCGGTGACCGATACATCGCCTTCGAAGGCAATCGTATTGGCTGTATCACTGACTTCGAAATCGGTGATGACGTTGGTGCCGTCATCCGTGTCGAATTCGAACCGGTCATCCCCTTCATTGCCAGTGAGGGTATCATTGCCGTCGCCGGCGATGATCGTGTCGTTCCCGGCCCCGGCAATGATGGTGTCATTCCCTGTCCCAGCATCCAGATAGTCATCTCCACCTGCGCCCGTTCCGGTACTGGAATCGCCATAAAGACTATCATTTCCCGAGCCGCCATAGAGGCTGTCGGATTCTGCGGCAGACCCACGCCAAGCATGGCCGATCAGCTTGTCGTTTCCGTCTTCACCGTAAAGTACATCAGATCCGCCCTGTCCCTTGACTTGGTCATCACCGCTACCGGCGAACGCGATATCATCCCCAGAACCCAGGTTGTTGATGTAATCCTTGTAGTCGGTAAGAGTAAGGTCAACTCCCTCCATATTGCTGGCTGTACCGTCAAAGTATACCGACAGAACGTCCGAGTTCTGGTAATAGCGGCTACCTGCATCCGACATGTCGATGACGATTCGGTCTGTCCCGCTGCCCCCGTCAATGGAGGAGGTGTCGCCTTCCTTGATCAGGATCAGATCATCTCCACCGCCGGCATTGATGCTATCCTGACCGCCGCCACCGGAGATCATGTTTGCTGTACTGTTCCCGGTGAGGGTGTCATTCCCGGTGGTACCAACAACATTCTCTACATCGACAAGGGTGATATCGAGTTCGTTTTGTACGTTTTGCTGGCCAGTATCGCCCAAGTTGATCGAGAGACCACCGGTTATGCCGGTAAAGGAAATTGTGTCGCTGCCGTCCCCGCCGTTGAAATAGATGTCGTCGCGGTCGGAATTGACAACAAGCGTGTCATCTCCATCCCATAAAGCCATGTAGTAGCTCGAGCCACCGGTGGTGTTGGTCGAATCCGTTCGGATCAGGTCGCTGTCGGAAGAGCCGGAAATGAAACGGTGATCATCATCGGCAACAAAATCATAACCGGCGAAATTGCCCATGATCGAGAGCGATTCGCCATTCTCAAGCGCCGAGTCGATATTGTCGTAGAGGTCCTGAAACGTGGTGTCGTCAAGAACCGTGTTGCCTTGGCTGATCGTGATATCGCCGTTGCTGCCCTTGGTAAATTGGACGCGGGAGTCCCAAATTGCCTGGTGGATCGATTCGAAGACGGTTGCCTTGTTGACCGTTTGCCCGCTCAGGCCTGCTGCCGTGATGAATTCGCTATAGTAATCTTCATCAAATGTAGCTTCGAGGAACTCCCCGTCATTATCCGCATCTAGCCAATATTCAAAGCTTCCGCTGGCGGCGTTCCCGTCAAGAGGAATCGGGTCATCAACACTGACCGCCGGCAGGATGACCATGTCGTGGCGCGGATCATAGTCGGTGAGTTCCACGGTTGACGACTGGTCGCCAACTTCAGCCGCATTGGCTGGTGTTGCAGCGCCGCTGAGGGCCGCGTATAGTGCTGCGCTCCCAAGGGATTCGATCGTATCAAAGAGAATGCCTGCGATCGGGTTGGCGCTGAAGAAGCCGTCTGTCGCCAGCTTGAAAAGCGATTTGGACACGTCAAGCGTTGTCGACCCGGCTTTGGCAGACGCCCAAGTGGACCAATAGTCTGCAGTTTGTTCGGACGCATCCTCGGAGCCGATATCTCCCAAGTAGAGGATGTCATTTCCTGCTCCGAGTGTCACAGTGTCGGTGTCACCCGAAGCGATGTCACCGGGGTCTACAAAGTCGTCTCCTGCGCCCGCGATGATGGTGTCATTGCCTGCACCAGTTGAAATGGTATCGTTTCCATCTTCGGTTTGGATCGTATCGTTCTTTGCCTGATCCGTGTCGGAGAAAACGAAATTGTTGCCGCTTCCGCCATAGAAGGTTCCGGAGCCGCCAGTGATATAAAACCGGTCGTCATTGGCCCCCCCATAGCAGCCCGTTGAAAAAGGCCGGTGTT
>NZ_SMMF01000056.1:0-229 GCF_009711355.1 Roseibium sp. RKSG952
AGACTGAGAGTTGGGGGGAGTCTTAACCTCACCCAAACACAGATCACGTCCCTGCCGGAGGGGCTGAGTATTGGGGGAAATCTTAACCTTTCCTTTGCGCCGATTACATCCCTGCCAGAGGGGCTGAGTGTTAAGGGAAGTCTTAACCTCGCCCAAACACAGATCACGTCCTTGCCGGAAGATCTGAGTGTTGGGGGGAATCTTGACCTTTCCTTCACGCCGATCACAT
>NZ_SMMF01000160.1:0-314 GCF_009711355.1 Roseibium sp. RKSG952
TACCAACTGAGCTACTGGGGATCACCACTTGCCGGGCCGGTGCGTCACCGCCCGTCGTGTGGCGCAGTATCTACTGGAAGTGCCTCTCATCTGTCCAGTTGCCGGACAGCGCTTTCATGTGGAAAAGAGGTTCCGGCGCCGGGTCTGTTGATAAGTGGCTTTTTGAGAGCATGCGCAATCATCCCCGGCCGGAAATCGGGCCGCACGTGTTCCGTATGCGATCCGGTGTATTTGGATTTACAAGGGGGGGTAAGAAAAGCGCGGGCCGCTTTTGAGTGACGTTGAAAATGGCTCCCCAGGCCGGACTCGAACCA
>NZ_SMMF01000266.1:0-464 GCF_009711355.1 Roseibium sp. RKSG952
GTCGCCAAAGAACACCGTGCTGTCGAAGGTAATGGTGTCAGTTTCTTCGCCATTGTCTTGGCTGTTTGCAAAATCAATCGCTTCGCGAAGAGACGTTTCGCCGTCAAAGGCATCAACGGTGTCTTCGGCGGTCGTTACAAGGAGACCGCCCTGTTCAACGACAGCACTGGTTGGATCGCTTTCCACCGTCTCGGTGGTTCCCCCACCATCGACATAACTCACGATCACACGGAATTGCGCCCCGACATCGTCTTCCGTCAGTGTGTAAGTCTGGTCTGAAGCACCGGCAATGATTGTATAGGCGACTTCACTCTCAAAAATTCGCAACCACGTGTAGGTTGGCTCAAGGACCCCGTCCGGATCGTTTAATTGCGCGATATCGACGGAGAGCGTTTCACCTTCTCGCGCCTCTCCTTCAATCGTGATTGTGCCATCCGGCGCATCATTCACCGGCGCAATGGTCA
>NZ_SMMF01000955.1:0-12821 GCF_009711355.1 Roseibium sp. RKSG952
CACCGAGATCAACCAAACCATCCAGCCAAAACCCATATTCTCGCGGATCGAAATGAACCCCAGGCCCGAAGCCGCGATCCAGATCGCAAACAAAGCGTAAATACCACGCGCCTTTTTTACCTGCCCGGCACCGACAAGTGCCGGAGCCAACAGGAAGGGAAGCTTGTAGAGCGGTGGGAGATGATAGCTAAGAACAACAGCAAATCCAGTCAGGATACCCAGCTGGATTGCAACACCGCTCCGCTCTGGATCAACCATTCGGACCAATTCCCAGGTCATCAGACCGCAGGCAGCTGCAATGAAAGCCTCAAACCACAGACCGCCAAGCCAAACTTCGATTGCACCGATTGCAATCAAAACAACTGCGGACAATATGCGGGCAGTCAGATCAGACCATCGGCCATCACTCATGCCAGAACCGCTCCAAAGCGCCGTTCCCGGGAACCAAAGCTCTTGCAAAGGCGTTCCAACTCGGCCGCAGTAAAGTCAGGCCAAAGTGTATCGATAAATTCGTATTCGGAATACGCCGATTGCCAGAGCAGGAAATTTGAAATCCGTGCTTCGCCGCTGGTACGGATCACCAGATCCGGATCCGGTAGTACCCTAGTGTCTAGATATCTGGGCAGCGTTTCTTGGTCGACATCGTCAGGCAACAGTTTGCCGTCAGCCACATCCCGTGCCAACCGCTGGGTTGCACGCGCGACTTCGTCCCGACCGCCATAGTTCAACGCAACGGTCAGGTGGACAAGGTCATTGTCCTGCGTTTCCCGCTCAAGTGTATCCATCAAATCGGTCAGCTTTGAATCCAGCCTCACTCGATCACCGATAAATCTCACGCGGATACCGTTCTCTTTCAGCGTCCGCGTCTCTTTCACGATGTAGCGTCGAAACAGGCTCATGAGTCCAGCGACTTCGACCTGAGTTCGTTTCCAGTTCTCGGTCGAAAATGCGAACACTGTCAGATACTTGATCCCCAGTCCCGGGCATGCCTCAACAACTTCGCGCACGCGACGGGCACCGGCATGATGACCAAACAGACGTGGCCTTCCCCTCGCCTGAGCCCAGCGGCCATTTCCGTCCATAATGATGGCAACATGGCGCGGCCCCTGGACCGGCGGTGTTTGGGGATCCTTGGGCATGATCGTGGCTCAGACCTGCATGATCTCGGCTTGTTTGGTTTCAAGAGCGGTATCGACCGCTTTGATCATCTCGTCGGTCAGATCCTGAACTTCAGCTTCCCAAAGTTTCTGATCATCTTCGGACATGCCATCGGCCTTGGCCTTCTTGATCTGATCCATACCATCACGACGGACGTTGCGGATCGACACGCGTGCGTGTTCTGCGTACTGGCCTGCAACTTTACCCAGTTCGCGACGGCGCTCTTCGTTCAGTTCCGGGATGGGCAGCATGATGATCGTGCCGTTCAGCTGTGGATTAATACCCAGTCCACTTTCACGGATTGCCTTTTCGACCTTACCAACAAGACCTTTGTCCCAGACATTTACCGTAACCATACGAGGCTCGGGTACGTTGACGGTACCGACCTGGTTAATCGGGGTCATTGAACCGTAGGCATCCACCATCACAGGCTCGAGCATCGAAGCAGAAGCGCGCCCCGTGCGCAGCGAGGCAAATTCGGTTTTCAGGTTGGACATTGCGCCGTCCATGCGGCGTTTAAGATCATCGGTGTCCAGAATAAAATCATCAGACATGCTGCTCACTCCCCGTATTCAGGTGCTGTTCGGATGGGTCTTAAGCCATCGCAAATGGGATGTATAGCAATCATGATCAGGAATTGTACCAATGACCAGAGTTGTTTCTGCCATTTTGTACCATTTTCCAGAATAGAAGACCGGCCAGCACGATGACTGACCGGTCAACCGAGTTCCGGTAAAGGTCAGCTGTTTACATCAACAACGACGCGACCCTTTACCTGTCCCTGAAGGATATCAGCGCCCAATTGCGGCAGATCGGACAGTGTCGCGGGATGTACCATGGCTTCCAGCTTGTCCATTGGCAGATCGGTCGCGACGCGTTGCCAGGCCCTCACACGGTTATCATAAGGCTGCATTACACTGTCGATACCCAGCAGGTTCACGCCACGCAAAAGAAATGGGATCACGGACGCAGGCAGAGCAGCACCACCTGCCAGGCCAACAGCCGCAACTGAACAGCCATACTTCATCTGCCCCAGCACGCGGGCGAGCATTGCGCCACCAACGGCGTCAACGCACCCTGCCCACATCTCGCTTTCCAATGGGCGTTTGGTTGTCTCATTGAGCTCATCCCGCGGCACAATAGTCGTCGCACCCAGAGATTTCAGGTAGTCTTCGGTCTCAGGGCGGCCTGTCACTGCCGCAACTTCATATCCCAGATTGGCCAGAATCGCCGTGGCGACCGACCCTACGCCACCCGCTGCGCCGGTGACCAATACCGGGCCATGATCAGGTGTCAGCCCATGATCTTCCAATGCCATTACTGCAAGCATTGCGGTAAAACCTGCCGTCCCGACGGCCATCGCCTGACGTGCGTTCAAGCCTTCGGGCAGAGGGACAAGCCAATCGGCTAGAGCATTTGCTTTTTGGGAATACCCGCCCCAATGCGCCTCGCCCACGCGCCAACCAGTCAGTACGACCTTGTCGCCAGGCTTGTAACGATCATCCGAAGATGCCTCGACCGTGCCCGCATAGTCGACGCCGGGAATATGTGGATAGCTGCGCACAAGGCCGCCACCCTTAGGCGACATACACAGTCCATCTTTATAGTTGACGGTCGAATACTCAACGGCAACTGTCACTTCTCCGTGCGGTAGCATATCCTCGGATACCTGCTTGACCGACGCGCTTGCCAATCCACTTTCTTCATCTTTTTCAACGAGTAACGCATTAAACATCATCTTGCTCCTAGCGACGGGTCTGTTGACCCTTGTTCTTTTGTGGTCTGGCTTGATCAGCGCCAGAATTTCTCCTGCACTTCAGCCCAACGCATTCCATGCTCGGTCAATACCTCGACCCGTGTTCCCGGGCCCCAATGGGACCTGTCGACCATACCGATTGCGACATTCACCCCAAACTCGGGCGAGAAAACTGCCGACGCCACCTGCCCGACCTGACCGCCTTCGGCCATCAACGGCCACGCTTCCGTGCAGGGTCCGATCTCTCCTTCAATGACAAGCGGTCGGATTTGGCGTGGAGGGCCGTTTTCCGCCTGATCGGCCAAAGCTGTCTTGCCGATGTAGTCCTCTGGTGAATTGCAAAACCGTCCCAACCCACATTCATAAGGTGTGTTTTCGCGCCGCATATCCGAGCCAAAGCTCAGCAAACCGCTTTCGATCCGCTCGATATTGTTCGGACACCCCGCCCGCACATGCAGGTCACGACCTTGGGCAAACAGCGCATTCCACAATGGCATACCGTAGTCGGAGCCTTCGACATAGATCTCGAACCCGCCCTGTTTCGACCAGCCAGAGCGAGCCACAACAAACTCGGTGTCCTCAAATGCCAGACGTTTGTAGCGGAAGAATTTGATATTACGGACTTCTTCGCCAAAAACGCGCGCCATCAAATCGTCTGCTTTTGGTCCCTGAACCGCCAGTGGCGAGACATCCGGTTCGGTGATTTGAACATCCAGATTCAGCGCAACGGCTATCCCTAGTGCAAATTGCCAAAAATCCCCATCAGCCACCGACAGCCAATAGTGATCATCGGCAAGCTTGATTGCTACCGGATCATTCAGCATGCCTCCATTCTGGTCGACAACGGGAACATAGTAGCACTGATCAGCCTGCATCCGGTCCATGTCGCGAGGGCTGAGCATCTTCATCAGACGCAGCGCGTCTGGCCCTTTGATCTGAACCTGACGCTCACAGGAGACATCCCAGACCTGCACATGTTGCTTGAGATGCGCCGCATCCGCTTCGACGCTTTCAAAAAAAGTTGGCAACAGCATATGGTTATACACTGTGTAGCCGCTCACGCCTTCGGCTTCGACACCAGGTGAAAACGGTGTTTTTCTAACGCGGCGGCTGGGTGTGATGACTGCCATCTCAAAAATCCTCGGGCAGAAAAACAAGGTCGCTGACCGGAGCGTTTGAGCCTGCTTCGGTCAACATTTTATGCAGCTGACCCCTATGGTGGGTCTGATGATTGAACATGTGGATCACGCATTGTGCGTAAGGCTTTGTAACATCCGCCTTTTTCGCAGCTGAGAACCATGTGAAGGACCCCTCGATCGGATCATCCCCTAGGGTCCGGGCCCAGTCAGTGATACGCGCGTCAATGGTTTCGCGCAGTGGCAGCCACTCCGCCAGATCAGCACAAATTGACGTGCTTTCCGGAATACCACCATCAGGGGCAGCGCCTTTGTCAAAGCGTGACATCCAGATCCAGTCGCCCCATAGAAGATGGTTTGCTGTACCCATGATAGATCCGAAAAAGGCTCCACGATCACGGGTCAGATCGGCAGGTGAAAGCTCCTGAAGAAAAGCAGCCAGCTGACTGTTTTCCCATTGATTATATCGGGCCATTTCCCGGGCAAACGCTCCGGTAATCATCACTTGGGCCCGTGCCAGTCGATTGGGCAAATCTCGGCTGATTTGCCACCGAAATCCCAAACCCGGCCATAGTCACGCACCTTGGACTTGGTGCCGCGAGCAACGATAATGTCCGGGCCCATCCAATATTTTGAGTTGGACACCATGACAGGATGCTCGGGGTCTTTGCCAGCCAGCATCTCAATCTCACCCTGAATTTTCCGGCCGATTACGATCCGGCGCTTGTTGCCATCGCGTTCGATCTGAACAGGCGCACGCTCAGCACCGATGATTTCGCTAACCAACATGGTGAACAAACCGGTGGTTCCACCTGCCTGACCACTGAATATCTGCAGCAATCCATTATAGGCCTTACCGCTTGCTCGCTCATCCATGTAAGCGGCGACTTTCCATTGCCCTTCGCCCATGCGCCCAGGAATGTCTACCAACAGGCCCACATTCAGGCCCGAGAGGTCCTCGCCCTCGTAATGTCCTTCGTCGATGATCACGCCCATCCAAGCGTGACAATGCCCTTCGGTCGGAGGATGCGCGCCCAGCGAAACCACGCAAGGACAGAACACGTCGCAGGAACAGTTCAGGATCAATTCGCCCTTGATGGCCCATTCAGTCGGGCTCATCTCGCGACGTTTTGGGTTTGGCATACGGCTGTCGATGCGTTGACTGATCGGTAGCCTGTCGGATTCCGGTTTTCTGTTCTTTGCCATAGACTTATCCTCCGAATGCAACTGGATAGATGAGCAGAGCCAAGCCGCCCGCGATCAATAGGAACCCCATTGGACGGGTCAGGACGTGCCCGATCTGGGGGAGTTTCTCCAAAACCATGAACAGCGTCGCGAGACCCATCCACAAGAGGCTCATTACGCCACCGACGAAGCCAAGCGCCATGAAACCCCAACAACAACCAACGCAGAACGCGCCGAGACCAAGGCCCATTCGCAGACCGCCGGTAAAACCCGTTTTCCAATGGCCCAGGAAATACGTCATCGGTGCATGACAGACCCCATGGCAGACTTCTTTGACGCGGGTAAACTGAAACGCGCCGACTGCGATAAGCAAACCACCGGCCACCAAATGCGATTTAGCAATCCCGAGCATATCCACGACCCCGCCAAACAGCAGAGCCAGCTGCACGCTGGTAATCAGCGCTGCAAACCCAACCCAAACGACGAAATATCCAGCCAACACTCCGATCCATCCTGCGCGGGTGCCGTTGGCGCTGCTGATCAGGTCTTCATAGCTGCGCAGAGTTGGTATCAGCGTCGGCAGCATCATCGCAGCCATCATGATGGCCCACATCCAGAACAGCGGCCCGAACTCGGCCATGGGCATGTACATGTCCATCCGGGGGTCCATGGCCCTCATGGCTTCGCCCATTGGTCCGGGGCGCCCGATCCAATCGAGATCCATGTCACGGCTCATCGAGTACATCATCCACCACGACCACAGAATCATGATGTAGAAACCCAGCCATAACCCGCTGCGTATCAATGCGCGATGCAAGTGTTCCTCCCGACTCATCCCTTGCTTTTCAAATGTCAGACTTTTAAATGTCAGACAAATAAAAATTTACATTGGCCGCCAGAACATGAAACTCAAACCTTCTAAACCTACGGATCTGTCGGCACATATCGCTCAGGCTATTCGCGATGCGATTGTATCAGGCGAACTGATCGTAGACGAACGTTTGCCTTCGGAAGCCGAACTTTCAGATCAGTTTCAGGTGTCGCGCCCCACTGTTCGCGAGGCTTTGAAAAGGCTGGCAGCTCAGTCGCTTATCCGGACACAGCGTGGCGCATCTGGTGGGGCTTTTGTTAATAAATTGAGCTTCGAGGACGCTTATTCTCAGCAAGTCACGACCTCGACGTTGTTGCTGTCGATGAATGCCGTAAGCTTCGATACAGCCTGTGAGGCGCGCTATTCTCTGGAACGAGCCTGTGCGGCTCTGTCTGCCGAAAGACGCACGGCCGATCAGCTGGCCACGATGCGGGCCGAGATTTTTCGGCAGTCACAACCCGGACTTACGGATGAGGCGTTCTGTGCATCAGATGTTTCGTTCCACCGGGCGTTGGTGGATGGTGCTGCCAATCCGGTACTGTCCTATCAGTTGGCCGGTGCGGTCGAGGCGATGCAGCCCCTGATGAACATGATCACCTTCACCGCGCGATCCCGGGAAGAGATCATCGCCCTTCACAGCCGGATTGCAGACGCGCTTGAGGCCCGGGATGCCAAAGCGGTAGATCAGGCGTTGCTTGAGCTTGAAGCCTATACCCGCCAATTGGCACGCGATGTAGCCGAGAAACGACGTAAACCAGATTGAGATCCGATCAGATAAAACTTGACGCAAGACACTGACGAAAAGGACACTCGAGCAGGCACCATGACACCCGGCATCAAGACCGGAACTCTCAATAAAGATTGAATTTCAATTGCTTACGGGAGGACGTTATGAACCAAAGACCGGACCCAACCTTTTATCCATCAGCCAAGCTTGCGATGGAGGGGCCTACTGAAACTCTGGCTTTTACGCTGATGCTCAGTCCTGATTTTTCTCAACCGGATGGATTGGCTGTTGTGAACGTCGATCCAACTTCGGATGATTTCGGGAAAATCGTTCATCAGGTGATCATGCCAGAAAAAGGCGACGAGTTTCACCATTTCGGATGGAATGCTTGCTCGTCATCCTTATCACCGCTCAGTGGTCATGCATTTCTGGAACGTCGCTATCTGATTATCCCGGGTATTCGATCCAGCCGGATCTACATCATTGACGTTAAAAGCCCACTGGAAGCCAAGATCCACAAGATCATTTAACCCGAAGAAGTCTTTGCAAAGACAGGGTATTCCCGCCCTCACACGATCCATTGCGGACCGGAGGGTATCTATGTCAGCACGCTTGGCGGCGGTGGCAAAGATGGCACTGATGGCCCTCCGGGTATCTTCATCATGGATTGCGAGAGTTTTGAGATCATTGGCCGTTACGAAATCGAGCGCGGCGTGCAAGACAAGCATTATGATTTCTGGTGGAACCTACCACGGGATTACATGGTCAGTTCTGAATGGGGTCTACCTCCGCAATTCGAAAACGGGATCGTCGCCGAGGATCTGCTGTCGAACAAATACGGTCATCGCATCCATTTCTGGAACCTGCGTAATCGGACCAACATCCAGACCATCGATCTGGGTGAGAACCACCAGATGGCGCTGGAAATTCGCCCTGCCCATGATCCGGTCAAACAGCACGGTTTCTGCGGTGTCGTGGTCGACACGACCAACCTGCAAGGCGCGATATTCACGTGGTGGCGCAACGATGACGGAACGTTTGAAGCCAAAAAGACCATAACTATCGATCCGCAGCCTGCCGATCCAGACGATCTGCCCGAGTTGCTAAAGGGCTTTTCTGCCGTTCCACCACTGGTCACGGATATCGATCTGAGCCTGGACGACAAGTACCTCTATGTGTCCTGCTGGGGAACCGGAGAGATGCATCAGTATGACGTATCAGATCCGATGAACCCGAAACTGGCCGGCAAGGTAGAAATCGGCGGTATCGTCAAAAAAACCAAGCATCCCAACGGGCAAGACTTTGGTTATGGCCCGCAAATGGTCGAAATCAGCCGGGACGGTAAGCGTGTCTACTGGACCAACTCACTGTACTCGACCTGGGACGATCAGTTTTACCCTGGCGATCGGGGTGCGGCGATGGTCAAAGCTGATGTAGGTGAAAACGGTGGTCTGACGCTGGATCCGAATTTCTGGGTCGACTTCCCGGATGGTTATCGCAGCCACCAAATCCGACTGGAGGGCGGCGACTGTTCGACGGACAGCTTCTGCTACCCCTCCGTCTGATTTGGAATTTCTGATGACATCAACGGCCGGCCTCTGGCTGGCCGTTGTTCTGAGCGGCGCCTATCACGGCTTAAATCCCGGTATGGGATGGCCGCTGGCCGTATCAGCAGCACTTATGGAACAGCGTCAGTCCGCGCTATGGCGGGCTTTGGCAGCTCTGGCCGGTGGACATTTTCTGGCCATGCTAGGGGTGCTGTTGCCCTTTGCACTTATGGCGGTTTTGGTGGATTACCAGCGCGAAATCCGAATTGGTGCGGCGCTGATCGTCATCGCGATGGGACTTTACATCGCTATTGCCCGAAGACATCCCCGCGCCCTGTCCCGCATCCCGCCAGGCAGATTGGCTTTGTGGTCGTTTCTTGTGGCCCTCGCGCATGGCGCGGCTTTGATGTTGGTGCCAATCTATCTGGGCCTGTGTGGTTTGGACGAATTGGACGCAGGCCATCGCGCGGTTTCTGAAATCATGACCACCAACGGCCTTTTGGTTTTAATCGTTGCTGCCGTTCATACCATCGCGATGGTACTTGGAGGCGGAGTTCTTGCGTATGCGGTTTACCGATGGCTTGGCCTGCAATTTCTCTCACGCAGCTGGTTCAATCTCGAGCTTATTTGGGCACTAAGCCTGATCCTGGTTGGCGTGCTTGGGCTCTGGTCAGCGATTTAGGTGCTTTTCTTTGCTTTCAGTCGGATTACTCTTTCCGGGCAGATACTAAGAACACATGAGGCAAAAATGATAACGACCGTCAATGTGATTGCCGCATTGCTCACAATTGGCTTTGGGCTGTTCGGGTTTCTGGCACCCGCATGGACTGCCACATCGCTGGATCTGGCCCCAACCAACAGCAATATGGGACTGAGCGAGATGCGCGCATCGGTCGGAGGTCTGTTTGTTGTGACCGGGATCGCAGTCCTTTGGCTCAACAACCCGATGGCCTACGCCATGCTGGGTGTTGTTTATGCCGGTGCGGCATTGGGCCGGTTTGTATCGCTTGCGCTGGATAATCCGCCACTTGTCAAAGCAGCGACCTTTGGTGGAATCGAACTGGCGCTCGCGGCCTGGCTGATTTTCGCAAACATCAGCAAGACTTCATAACCACTTGATAATGCTTAAATCAGTGTAGCTCATTCTGGATTTGCATCCGACCGGAACGTCACCTATATAGGGATTGTCCTTCGGGACTATGGACATAAACGCGCTCGTAATAAGCGGATCGGACCCGGGGGCGGTACCCGGCGGCTCCACCAACATCCTTCGTTTGAGGATCATGGGGCCGAAATAGGATCGACGAACGTCTAAAGGGGTTAGCTTTGTCTCGGCTGTCTGCCACCGTTACCGGCGAAAATAGTACAATTGCAAACGACAATCGTGCTCCGGTTGCAGTTGCTGCGTAAGCAGTAACAAGACCGAAACTTAAGCCCTTGCGCCTAGCCGCGTAAGGCGGGGTTCGCAGGTACCTGGCAACAGAAACCTGCATTTTGCAGCATAATGTCTGAGTTTTTGCCTCTGAATTCCATTCCGGTTCAGAGTTTATTCACTCTTGTTCTGCAATCTCCGCTCAAAAGACAGGAGATCCGGGATGACGAATTCAGAGAGATTACGGGCGTGGTATTCCGAAGTCTGGGAAAAAGGAAATACCGACGCGATTGATCAATTCTTTTCGCCTGACACCATGGCCGAAGGGTTGATTCCCGAAATGCAGGTCGGCGCAGATGATTTTCGCGATCTTGTCACGGCCTTCCGGCACATTCTTGGTGAAATAACCGTAGATCTGCCCAAGATCATTGAGGATGGTGATTGGGTCTCGGGCGTTTTGCACGTCAGAACATTCAGGGCCGACAACGGTGCCCCGCTGGAGGTTACGGGGCAGGTCATGGCGCGGTTTAAGGGTGACAAGATGGTTGAAGCCTACAACCAGTTCGACTTTATCTCGCTCTTTGAACAGTTGGGCCAGTTTCCCCTCGATACGCTCCCTGTTTGCATGACCGGGCAAAGGCTCGACTGGGCATAGCCACAATCCACGCAATCTTGACCCTATCTGCGGTTACGCTGTAGCAAGACCCCATGGGGTCAGCTTGCGAACACCCCGTGAGGCGGCAGCCCAAGTTTCGCATGTATCGGAAATGACCGAGGAAACATGCTATGGCTGCCCCAAACGCAATTACGCCCCGACAACTCATGCGACTGATCGGAACACCGCAAGTCCCGGTGCTGGTCGACATCCGAACCGATCCGGATTTTGAGGATGATCCCTGCCTTATTCCCGGTTCTGTGCGTCACCCCTGCTCAGACATCGAGGGCATCATAGAACTGGTTGGCGATAACCCATGCGTCATCATTTGCCAAAAGGGTAAGAAACTCAGTCAGGGCCTGGTGTCCTGGTTGATGAGCGAGGGCCACGCGGCAGAGTATCTGGAAGGCGGTATGTTTGCATGGAGGGACATGCCGGATGCGCTGTCGTTTCCGGTTTCCGCAGTACCCGCCCCCGTCGTAGAGAATACACTTTGGGTGACACGGCATCGGCCGAAAATCGACCGTATCGCCTGCCCTTGGCTGATCCGGCGTTTCATTGATCCAAAGGCCAAGTTCTTGTTTGTGTCTCCAACCGAGGTTCAGGGCGTCGTAGATCAGTTCGGGGCAACCCCCTTTGATATGGAAGGTGTGTTTTGGAGTCACCAGAACGAACAGTGCACCTTTGATACGATGCTGGATGAGTTTGACCTGCGTTCACCCGCATTGGATCGGCTATCAACCGTCGTTCGCGCAGCAGACACCAATCGACATGAATTGTCAGCCGAAGCTGCTGGCTTGCTTGCCATCTCAGTCGGGTTATCTCGCCAATATCGGAACGACCATCAGCAATTGGAAGCCGGTTTGGCGCTCTATGATGCGCTTTACCGCTGGGCGCGCGATGGTTTCGAGGAAAGTCACGACTGGCCTACGGATCGCAAAAAATGACCCCGACCACTAAAGAGCTTGTTCAGGTGTTTGGACGCATCGGGCTTTTGTCCTTTGGCGGCCCGGCGGCACAGATTTCATTGATGCATCAGGAGCTGGTGGAACGGCGCCCCTGGCTGGATGAGCAGACTTATTTGCGCGCTCTGTCGCTGTGTATGCTGCTACCGGGGCCAGAAGCAATGCAACTGGCCACCTACGCGGGCTGGCGATTGCGAGGGGTTGCAGGGGGATTGATCGCCGGCAGCCTGTTTGTCCTGCCCGGTGCTTTGATCATCGCGGTATTGGTAGGGCTTTATGCGGCCTATGGTGATCTACCATTGGTTCAGGCGGCGTTTCTGGGCGTCAAAGCCACTGTCATCGTTATCGTCGTGCAAGCGCTAAGAAATCTCTCACGCAAGGCGCTGACCGATACCGAACATCGTGTAATTGCAATCTTGGGTTTTGTGGCAATTTTTGCGCTGAATCTGCCGTTCCCCTTGATCATTCTGGTGGCTGCGATCTGGGGCTATGTCACGTCTGGAAATTCAGTTGCCGAGGCCACATCATCCCCCTCCCCGGCACTCACCAGTCCCATTCGCACAGCTGTGATCTGGCTGACCCTTTGGCTGGGGCCGCTCATACTACTCACTTTGACCGGGCAAACACTTCTAAGCGATCTGGGTTGGTTCTTTGCCCGATTGGCGGTGGTTACATTCGGTGGTGCTTACGCAGTTCTCGCGTATATGACCCAAACCGTTGTTGATACCTACCAGTGGATCAGTACCGATCAAATGATTGACGCGCTGGGCCTAGCTGAAACAACCCCAGGCCCGCTTATTCTGGTCACCCAGTTTGTGGCTATGCTGAGCGGTCAGATCGCCGGAGGTGCCTCGCTGGCTATTGCAGCGGGAATCGTGGCTCTTTGGGCGACGTTCGTACCTTGCTTTTTGTGGATCTTCCTTGCAGCCCCGTATCTGGACCGTATTGCCACACGCCCGCGGCTGGCAAACGCAATGCGCGGCATCACAGCTGCGGTGGTCGGAGTGATTCTCAACCTCTCGGTGTGGTTCGGACTAAACGTGCTGTTCGGATCAGCCCCGGACTTAACATGGGGTCCGATCTCCCTGCCCGTTCCTGAGCTTGCTACGTTGGATGTTTCGGCCCTTGTCCTGACAGTCGCCGCTGCAGTGTTGATTTTCCGGCTGAAATCCGGTTTAGCCACCACTTTGGCCGTAATGGTTCTGTCCGGAATAGCTCTGCATTTAATCTGAACAATCAGGCGCAACCCGGTCTTTCGTTTCCGTCCAAATCCCCTATGCTGAGGATAACCACTTTCGAGGATGACACATGTCGCAAGACATTGATTATGGGAACTTGATGCACACGGCCATGCGTGGCCTGATCAAGACTGTTCTGAGCAGCGTTGCAGAAACCGGCCTGCCCGGCGCGCATCATTTCTTCATTACTTTCGACACCCGGCAGGAGGGC
>NZ_SMMF01000955.1:12969-59856 GCF_009711355.1 Roseibium sp. RKSG952
CTCGAGGTTGGCGATGACGGTTTTTCAATCACGCTGAATTTCGGTGATGCGCCTGAGCCGCTCTATATTCCGTACTCTGCGATCAAGACATTCGTAGACCCTTCAGTAGAATTCGGCCTGCGCTTTGAAAGCCCGGACGATACGGAAGAAGATGAAGAGCTTGATCACATCGTCGAGCAAACGATTGAAGTGATGCCTGACGAGCCGGAAGAGCATCACGACGCAGATGTCGTATCGCTGGATAGCTTCCGCAAGTAATTGACTGATTAAGTCGTCTGTAAGCCCCGCCCTGTGCGGGGTTTATTGTTTTTGAAGGAACGTATCAACCGACCGCGATTTCACACCATTGCGAAACCGTGTGAAAGACAGATCAAGGCCGCCATCGGCCAGTGTGCGGTCAAACTGCTGCAGTTCGTATCCGCCATCCTCGTCGATAAACAATGAGAACACGGTCAAAGTATCCCCTACGATGCGGCCCCAGACGAAAGGTTCGCCTTTCATCGGGTCCAGGGGAACTTCGTGGCCAAAAACATTTCGCTTCATCGCCGCCGAATAAACATCCGGCCGATCCGAAGGGCGAAAATCCACCGAGAATTTTTGCTCTTTCACCCGCCCGTCATGCTTGTACGTCGTCGTATGCCAGCTGACATTGAAACCGCTGCTGGTTTCATGGATCGAAACGCTCATGTCACGGGGTGTAGTCGTACCATCTACATCAACGACATTGGCTGAACCAACATAATCTCCGATAAACGGCCCAATACCTGTTGCATGTGCCTGTCCGACAAACAGCGTCACCCAAAGCGTGAACATCGCCGCCAGGGCGGTCAAAAACGAAGGACGGGTCCTAACTGAAACGCGCATGCAACCTCCACCACGGCGATATGTTTATTGTAGCTCAGCAGTCAGCGCGCACAATGGTGCTGTTTCCGATGTTAACAAGAAAAATGACGCTTCCGCCTGCCTATACCTTTGGTGCCCTTGGGTTTATGGTGCGCGCAACTGGCCGATTGCGCCTTGGCTCTGCTATGGCTAAACGGCATACGACTGCATACCAGACGGAGTGACCGATGTCTCAGACCCGCACCGAATCCGACAGCTTTGGCCCGCTTGAGGTTCCCGCCGACAAGTATTGGGGCGCGCAAACACAGCGTTCGATCATGAACTTCCCCATCGGCTGGGAAAAGCAGCCCGTCGCCATCGTGCGTGCGCTGGGCGTGATCAAGAAAGCCTGTGCCATGCAAAACAAGGCAACAGGCAAGCTGGACGCGAAAATCGCCGACGCGATCATTGAGGCTGCTGGTGAGGTTATTGAGGGCAAGTTCGACGACAACTTCCCTCTGGTGGTTTGGCAGACCGGTTCCGGCACCCAATCGAACATGAACTCGAACGAAGTTATCGCCAATCGCGCGATCGAGATTCTAGGCGGTGTAATCGGCTCCAAAAAGCCAGTCCACCCCAACGATCACTGCAACATGGGACAATCGTCCAACGATACGTTCCCAACCGCAATGCACATTGCTGCGGCCATGAGTGTTCGTGATGTACTGATGCCCGGGCTGGAAAAGCTGGCTTCGGGTCTGGAACAGAAATCGGAAGAATTCAAAGACATCATCAAAATCGGTCGCACCCATACGCAGGATGCGACGCCTTTGACTCTGGGGCAGGAATTCAGCGGCTATGCACATCAGATTCGTCAGGGGATTGCCCGTGTAAAAGCTGCAATGCCCGCAATCTATGAGCTTGCTCAGGGCGGCACCGCCGTTGGCACCGGTCTGAACACTCAAAAAGGCTGGGGTGAAGCTGTTGCTGCAAACATGGCCGACATCACCGGCCTGCCCTTTGTCACGGCTCCCAACAAGTTCGAAGCACTGGCCGCCCATGACGCCATGGTATTTCTGTCGGGTGCCTTGGCGACCGTCGCAGGATCCTGCTACAAAATCGCCAACGACATTCGATTTCTGGGTTCGGGCCCGCGCTCGGGACTGGGGGAACTGATCCTGCCCGAGAATGAGCCCGGATCGTCGATCATGCCGGGCAAAGTGAACCCGACACAGGCTGAGGCACTGACCCAAGTGGCAGCTCATGTGATGGGCAACGACGCCGCGATCAAGTTCGCAGGCAGCCAGGGGCATTTTGAACTGAACGTCTACAACCCGATGATGTCCTACAATCTGCTGCAGTCGATCCAGTTGTTGGGCGATGCAACCGACAGCTTCACCGAACGGATGCTGATGGGCACCAAAGCCAACGAACCGCGCATCGACAAGCTGATGAAGGAATCGCTGATGCTGGTTACTGCCCTGGCTCCGACCATCGGCTATGACAACGCCACCAAGGTAGCCAAAACAGCGCATAAAAACGGCACCACTTTGAAAGAAGAGGCCATCGCGCTCGGTTTTGTCGATGAAGAAACCTTTGATTCTGTTGTACGTCCCGAACAGATGATTGGTCCCAAGTGATCCGTCTGCGTAACGCTCTGCCGGTGTGCCTGATCCTGTCGGGCACTCCGGCTTTGGCGGACGCCCAGCTTTTTGGGCTGATTGACGAGCGGTTGGAGTGGATGCGCGACGTTGCCGCCTTCAAATACGCCAATGACAAACCTGTCGAAGATGTCGAGCGCGAAAATGTCGTGTTGTCCAAGACCGTCGAACAAGCTCAGGGCGCAGGTATTGATCCGATCAGCGCCCGTAAGTTCTTTGAGGCGCAAATTGAAGCAGCCAAAGAGATCCAAACCTGCTGGATAGCGCGCTGGACGGATGGAGAGGAAGAGGCTCCGACGGAGTATCGCGATCTTGCTGACGAAGTACGCCCCGCCTTGATCAGCCTTGGCGGTGAAATCATCCAGCAGATATCCCAACACACGCCAGTCCCTGAAACATCAGGTCCTGAATTTGATGCGCAGGTACAGGTCGATTGCCTGTCGGACGCCACGCGTGGTGAGCTGTTTGTGCAGTTGCAAAACATACCGCCCCGAAAATGAGTAAGCTGATCAACCTCAACCAAGTTCGCAAGCAAAGGGCCAAGGCCCAAAAAAAGAAACGTGCGGATGAAAATGCGGTGCGTTTCGGTCGGAGCAAAGCTGAAAAAGATCTTGATCGAACACATAAACAAAAATCTGACCGCAATCTGGACGGTCACGAGATCGAAGAATGAGCGGCCGTCCTATAAAACGCTCTCTGACCCTGAAAGGTCACCGGACTTCCGTCTCTCTGGAGGATGAGTTTTGGCAGGCATTTCGCGAGATCGCGAAAACCAAAGACATTCCAATCAATGTGTTAGCGGCTGAAATTGATGTTTCTCGGGATCCTGAAACCGGTCTCGCCTCAGCCATTCGTGTTTTCATTCTGAACTGGTATCAGCAACAGAATTGAATCCTTGCCGATCTTCCTTTTTCCTGACTAAACTGACGGGAACAAAAAGGGTACACTATGAGCAAAACAGTTACCGGCCCAGATGGTGAACAGCGCTGCGCGTGGTGTCAGGCAGCACCTGAGTTCTTTGAGTATCACGACAATGAATGGGGATATCCGGTCGCAGATGATCAGCGCCTGTTTGAAAAGCTCTGCCTCGAGAGTTTTCAGTCCGGGCTGAGCTGGCGCACAATTCTGGCCAAACGAGAGAACTTTCGTAAGGCGTTTTGTGGATTTGATTTCAATAAAGTAGCAGGTTTTTCTGATGCTGATATCGAACGGCTTTTGCAGGACGAAGGCATTGTGCGCCATCGCGGAAAGATCGAAGCGGTCATCAACAACGCACAGCGTGCTCAGGAACTGATCGCCTCTGAAGGATCAATCGCAGGGTATGTCTGGCGGTACGAAGCCGAAAACCCGCCAGAACCACAAACCGCATCCACATCACCTGAATCGGTTGCGATGTCGAAAGATCTCAAAAAACGCGGATGGAAGTTCGTAGGCCCCACTACCGTTTTTGCGTTTATGCAGGCCATGGGATTGATCAATGATCACGCAATGGGCTGCGCGCAAAGAGAAAAAGCGGCGCAGTTGCGCCGCTCCTTCCAAAAACCAACGTAATAAGGCTCCCCTTGAGGGGGGGCTTTATTAGACAGAAGCGCGATAGATCTTGTCAATGTTGCCACCCAGAGCAGCGTTGAATTCGCCGTCCGACTGCTGCTTGGACAGACCTTCAGTCAAAGCGCGCGAGAATGACGCAATCATTTTGCCATTCTGGTTCAACAGATCGCATGCCTCTTCGGTCGTGTATCCACCAGACAGCGCGACAACGCGCAGAACACGCGGGTGATCTGCCAGAGCATCATAAAGGTTTGCTTTGTTGGGAATAGTCAATTTCAGCATCACATCTTGCCCATCGGCCAACTGATCGAGGTTCTTCAGGATTTCTGCTTTCAGAATATCCTCAGCCTCAGCCTTGGTCTCGGAATGGATATTCACTTCGGGCTCAACGATCGGAACCATGCCTGCGCTGATAACCTCGCGCGCGACATCGAATTGCTGGGCGACAACAGCAGCGATACCTTCTGCATTTGCCTCGTGAATCACCGAGCGTTCCTTGGTACCAAACACACCTTCAGCCTTCGCCAGCGTTTCCACCAGTCCCGGGATAGGCTTCATCATCTGAACACCGTTAGCCTGCTCTTCCAGGCCTTTGTCGATTTTCAGAAACGGTACGATGTTCTTTACCGACCAGAGATAGTCGGCAACACCACGACCGTCGATTGTTTCGCCTAGTGTGCGTTCGAACAGGATCGCGCCGATCACTTTGTCCTTGGTGAAATCGTCCGCCAGAATGATACGCGCGCGCATTTTCTGGATTTCGCCAAACATCTCTTCGTCATTGTTGTAGTCAGATGCTTCAACGCCATACAGCGCAAGCGCCTTAGGGGTCGAACCGCCGCTTTGATCCAAGGCCGCAATGAAACCTGCACCGTTGGACATTTGCTCGCGCTGTTCTGCCTTGGACATAACTCTTTTCCCGTTCAATAATGATTCCGCTTTTTTCAACCGCATACAGCAAGGCGTTGGACGATGGTAGTTTGTTAGCGCTCAACCAGCCGTAACCAAATTCCGTCTTTCGAACGCACAGTCAGATGTGCGACTGGAACCGGTGTCCGACCTTCGATCAAATCGAACCGAAAGTGGCGCAAGAGCATTGACAGGATCAGAGGTCCCTCCACCATCGCAAAGCCAGCACCTGTGCAGACACGTGGCCCTGCCGAAAAGGGGATGTAGGCCTCCCTTTGACATTTCTTGCCATTCTCGGTTCCCCATCTGGTCGGGTCGAACTCATCCGGCCTGTCCCACAGGCGTTCCTGACGGTGCAGGTGCCATGGGCTCAGGACAATCTGCGATCCTTGGGGCACATCCCGGTCTCGAAAGCGTTCGGGACACGTTGTTTCACGCACCATCATCGGAACCGGAGGATACAGTCTCAGCGCCTCGCGAAATACATCCCGGCTGAGTCTGAGTTTTGAGACTGCGGCAAACGAAGGCTCATCGAGCATCTGCGCCTCAGCTGCCAATTTCTCCTGCCACTCCGGATAAAGCGCCATCAGATACAGTGTCCACGCCAGAGCAGACGCACTGGTTTCGTGACCCGCCAGAAAGAATATGGCCACCTGATCGATCATTTCGTCCGTATTGAAACGGTGTCCGGTCTGCGGATCCGGGGTTGTCATGATCTTGGTGGCAAGATCATCCGGTGCCTGACCCACCGATATGGCGGCTGCCCTTTCGGTCGTCAGACGTCCAATGAGTGCTCGGATTTCTTTGGCGTTCCTGCGGGTTTTGGTCGAATGAAACCGTGGCACCCAACGTGGCAGAGGTATGAACGCTGCGAGGTTCAGAAGCGGTTGTTCCCTCTGGTATGCGCGAAACTTCTCAAAAACCTGCGCTGCGATCTCATGCTCAATCGGAACCGAAAACAGCGTGCGAAAGATGACATCTGCGGCGGCATGGCTTGTGACTTCCTCACACTCGATCTCACTGCCGCTTTGCGAGCGCAGACGATCTACGCAAGCCTGCGCCGCAGCCAACATAGCCGGGAACGTGTCCTTCAAGCGACCGCCTTCAAACGCGGGATCTATGATCCGGCGCTGGCGCTTCCAGGTATCGCCATTGGTCAGAAAAACCGAGTCACCAAGCAGCGGACGCAACCCCTCACTGATGCGGTTCGATTTGGGAAAGTCGTCTGGTCGCTGCTTAAGTACCGTGTTGATCAGTTCAGGCTGGTTGATCATGTATGACCGAAAAAACGGCGTACGAAACTCGGCCATCCAGGCCCGATACAGTCGCTGGGGTTGCGCGGAAAGCAAATCCTGACGAAAGAGCTTCAAGTAGCGCCAGAGCGATACCTTATCTGGGCGAGCCTGAGGCTTTGGGGGCGTCATGCAGCCACCGATGTGTATTTGGATACAGAGACATCGATGCGTGACCTGGATGGCGCCCTACCGTCGAACCTCTGAGACAGGGTTTCAGGGCCAGCGGTTATCCGAAAGTAATCATAGTCGCCCGGTCGGTCGAACGCGCAGAGGTACTGGAAATGCAATCGAAAGAACCTCCACCGCAGTTCCTGCCTGCGTTCCGGAGACAGGGTTTGGGTGAACGCAGCGGATAACACCAGCGGCCAACGCTTTTCAGGACCAGCAACGCCACTGACTGACACAGGATCACATAAAGCGAAGGCGCACCCATCACCGGGTGCTGATACATCAATCCAGGTCAGCTCTGTGCGCTTGGACAGAAAGCTCAAGTCAGATCGCAACTGATCGGCTTTGGGCAGGAACGAAACCATCGGCACCACCTGCCCCAGTGTAAGGAATGACAGTGTCGGGCCCTGCCCCTTGTTTTTCTGAACACGCAGCAAATCCGCCAACACGGAAACACCCAGATGTGCACCAGAGCTATGACCGACAACCAGCACTTCATCTGCATCAGAGCTCAGGGCTTGCGCGATCAGAGATTTAAACTCGGCCAGGCGCGCACGCATCTCGGGAGACGTTTCCCCCCAATAGCGCGCAGAATGGGCATAGTCATGCATCAGATAGTAGGCAAACAAACGGTTATCTATTTTGCGAAACCAGTTCAGTAGCACGTAGGCTGCGACGAGCGCAGGCAATAAGGCGATCCAACCAGCAATTATCTTCAGCACCGCGAAAACACCCCAAACAGCGAGGACAGCGATAAACAGCTGGAACAAGAGCATTCCGACAGGATAAAGCGCGGCAATGACAGGACCCTTGCGTAGTCTCATCAAGCGCCACAAAACACCAGTTGAGATATAAATCCATGCCGTTTGAGCCAGTTGCAGATATGTGGCCCCAATGGATCGCGCCATGCTGTCCCGCACGATATCCGACCAGACCAGAACCTCGACATCCGTCTCTGTATCAACACCATCCTGCCGCGATGTCACGTGCCAACCATATGGCCCATCGCCGGATCTGGCAGAAACTGCAATCTCATATCCTGAGATTTTAGACTGCAGATGCCCTTCTTTGCGGTAAAGCTCGCGATAGCGGCGGGGATGAATCGGGTCATAGCCAGGTATGTAAAATACCCTGCGTTTGCGCACCTTTTGCTGCGTTTTCTGACTGCTCATTGCTTTGACCTCTGCCGCGCAGATTAGCCTAGCAATGCGGCCAAGGTAAGACCCGCATATCGTCCTGTTTCAGGATGTTAGCCCAAGGTTGCAAGCGCTGGGAATGTCTCGAGCAGCCACCAGCTGAACTCGGTGAACAGGCCCGTGATCAGCATGATACCGACGAACAGCAACAGCGCGCCCATAACCTTTTCGATGGTGCCCATATAGGGCTTGATGCGGTTCATTACGGCCATGGAGCGGTTCAGGAACATCGCAGCAAGCAGGAACGGTATGCCAAGCCCTGCCGCATAAACACCCAGCAAAAGCGTTCCACGGGCAACCGACGCTTCTGATGCAGCCAATGACAGGATCGCACCCAACTGAGGTCCGATGCAGGGCGTCCAGCCAAATGCAAAGGCAAGCCCCAGAATATAGGCACCAAAGACTGACCCACCGGAATCTCCGGTCTCTACCCGGGCCTCCCGATCCAGCAGCGGAATGCGGAATACGTTCAGAAAGTGCAGGCCAAACACGATGACCACAGCGCCGGAAAGCTTAGCGAAAAGCACCTGATTTTGCAGGACAAATGCCCCAAACGCCGAAGCTGTAAACCCAAGCAAGAGGAATACGGTCGACAATCCAAGCACGAAAAACAACGCCGACAAAGTCGCCTTACGCCGTGCGCGCGCCTCGTCCTGCATCTCGTTGATCGTGACTCCGCTCATATACGCCAGATAAGGTGGCACAATGGGCAACACGCATGGCGACAGGAAGCTGATCAGCCCCCCGATCATCGCAATGAACATGGCGGGTAGCAGCCCCGCGTCGATGATATCAATTCCGAACATGTTTCAGCACATATGGTATCGCACCGCCAACGTCACGGGGCCAATAGGTCACATCCTCGTGGTTGCATGCTGGACACCATCCTCAAGTGGAAATATCTGACTCGCATGACAAGTGATATTGAAACACTGGATGCACTGGGCCTGCTGTGCCCGCTGCCCGTCCTGAAGGCCCGGAAACGGCTGAAATCCATGCCGGTTGGCGGGTTGCTACGCATCCTGGCGGATGACCCGGCTGCAGTGATCGACGTTCCACATTATTGCACCGAGTCCGGCAACAAGCTGATTAGTCAGGAAGATACGGGCAATCATCAGATCTATGTGATCCAAAAGAGCTGACTGATAAAACTGACGTATCAGAAAGAAAAAGGCGGGCCTGTTAGCCCGCCTTCTTTGATTATTGACCCAGAGACCACCATCCCCGACGCTTGGGTTTGGCAGGAGCTGGTTCTTCTGGCACCGGCTCTTCTGCCACGACCTCCAAGACAGGCTCTGGCGTTTCAGGTTCGACCTGTTCCGGCTCTGGTTCGGACGCTTGTTCCTCTGCCGCCGCAACCTCTTCTTCGACGGTCGCTGCGGTTTCCTCTGCAGGCTCTTCCGTCGCAGCAGGTGCTTCTACTTCAGTCTCTACAACTTCAGCTTCCACTTCGATCTGCTCAGAGACCGCCGTTTCGACGACCTCTGCCTCGGCCACGATCACAACGCCTTCCTCCGCAGGTGCCTCCTCAGCGTTCTGCTCAGCTTCGGCATTCGCGACCTCTGCAGGCTCCTCGGCTTTCTCAGCGTCTGCATCTTTCTTGCGGCGGCGTGGTGCACGACGCTTCTTTGGCTTGGCAGGTTTCTCTGCCTCAGGCGCTTGTTCCGCAGGTGTAGCTTCGGCTTCTACGGCATCTGCGGCGTCAGTCTTCTCTTCAGTGGCAGCATCACTACCATCGGCGTCTTCGGCCTCGGTCGGCTTCTCGCCTTCTTCTGACGCAGCCTCGGACCCTTCTCCGTTTCCGCCGCCCTTCTTCCGGCGACGGCGGCGACGCTTGCGCTTGGGCTTGGTCTCCTCTTCAGCCTGAACTGTTTCTTCTTCTTCCTCGTCCTCCGAAGCATCCACCAGATCCATCAGCGAAGCGTCTACAGATACCACGGGCGCAGTGGCCTCTGGCACTATCCGGCTGGCGGTCTTGAATTTCTCCATCGAGAAATCGGGGCTGACCAGATGGATATCGCCTTCAATGCGCACTGAAAGGCCATAACGTCCTTCGATCTGAGCGATATGCTCGCGCTTCTGGTTCATCAGGAAGTTGGCAATGCTGACCGGGCAGCGCACCAGAACCTCGCGGGAACGGCGACGTGTGCCTTCCTCTTCGATCTGACGCAAGATCGACAGTGCCATGTTGTCGTCCGAGCGGATCAGACCGGTGCCGTGGCAGGCCGGGCAAGGCTGCGTTGTCGCCTCGATCATGCCGGGGCGCAGACGCTGGCGGCTCATCTCCAGCAGACCAAAGCCAGAAATACGACCGACCTGAATACGGGCACGATCCGTTTTCAACTTGTCTTTAAGGCGCTTTTCGACGGCCGAGTTATTCTTGCGCTCGTCCATATCGATGAAGTCGATGACGATCAGACCTGCGAGGTCGCGCAGACGCAGTTGGCGCGCCACTTCGTCGGCGGCCTCAAGATTGGTCTTGAGCGCGGTCTCCTCGATCGAACCTTCTTTGGTGGCCCGGCCAGAGTTCACGTCGATCGCAACCAGCGCCTCGGTCACACCGATCACGATGTAGCCGCCTGATTTCAACTGAACTGTCGGGTTGAACATTCCCGCCAGATAGCTTTCGACTTGATAGCGTGCGAACAGAGGCAGCGCGTCTTCATACCGCTTCACGTTCTTGGCATGCGACGGCATGATCATCTTCATGAAGTCTTTGGCGATGCGGTAGCCACCCTCGCCCTCGACCAGAACTTCGTCAATGTCGCGATTATAGAGATCGCGGATCGAGCGTTTAATCAGGTCGCCTTCTTCATAGATCTTGGAGGGTGCGATGGATTCCAGTGTCAGCGCCCGGATTTGCTCCCAGAGACGCTGCAGGTATTCATAATCGCGTTTGATCTCGGATTTGGTACGCTTCGCCCCGGCAGTCCGGATGATCAAACCCGCACCAGTCGGCACATCGATATCCGAGGCAATGTCCTTGAGCTTTTTACGGTCGGCGGCGTTAGTGATCTTACGGCTGATGCCACCACCGCGGGCAGTGTTCGGCATCAGAACGCAATAGCGACCCGCCAGCGACAGATAGGTTGTCAACGCAGCACCCTTGTTGCCACGCTCTTCTTTTACGACCTGCACCAGCAGAACCTGGCGCACCTTGATGACTTCTTGAATCTTGTAACGACGCGGGCGCGGTTTGCGCGGAGGACGAATATCTTCGCTGTCATCTTCATCAGCGACAGACTCAATTGTCTCGTCTTTGTCCGTTGCTTCTGAACGTGCTTCGACCTCTTCAGCTTCCGACTCAGCGGCTTCGTCACCTTCGGATTCTTCAGCAGCAGCTTCTACCTGCTCATCTTCAGCAGTTTCAGGCTGCTCAGATCCCTCGGCTTCTTCACCGGACTCAGATTCACCAGCTTCTTCTGTGCTTTCGGCTTCCGCCTCAGCATTGGCTTCGACTTCTACTTCAGCAGTCTCAGTTACCGGCTCGGCTTCTTGCTCGGCAGCATCATCTTCCTGCTGTTCACCAGATTCGGCCTGACCTTCGGTTTCAGTGACCTCTTCGGGCTCCTCAACCGGAGTTTCAGCCACCAATTCTACGGGCGATGTGCCCTCAGGAATTGAGACATCGGCGTTTTCTTCACCCTCATCCAGATCAATGGTTTCCATCCCGGAAGGTTCTGAGGACGGATCCATGGTTTCGACCGGGTCGTCGGATTTGACACCCTCTGCCTTGGTGCGCGAACGCGAACGACGCTTTTTGGGCTTCGCCTCTTCAGCTTCGTCACGTGCCTTCATCGCTTCGGCGTAGGCGCGTTCTTCTTCCATCAGGGCTTCGCGGTCTGCGACCGGAATCTGATAGTAGTCGGGATGAATTTCCGAAAAGGCGAGGAAACCGTGCCGGTTGCCGCCGTAATCAACAAATGCCGCCTGCAGAGACGGTTCGACCCGTGTTACCTTTGCGAGGTAGATGTTTCCTGCAAGCTGACGCTTGTTTTCGGATTCAAAGTCGAACTCCTCGACCTTGTTTCCATCGACCACCACGACGCGGGTTTCCTCCGCGTGGGTGGCATCGATAAGCATTTTCTTAGCCATGTGTCCTTGGTGCACCGCGCCAAACGCGTTGTCCTTACCCGTCCGGGCGGACAGGCGCTTTTGGGGTGGTGTCTTGTCAGGGCGATATAGGACGGCGCGCGGCAGGGTCTGGCGCTCTGGCCCCCTGCCCGTTCACTCAATCGTTGCGCGCGCGTCATCGCGGTTCTTCTCCGACAGGCGCGATCCATGCCGCAGCCCGCCCATTTATTCCTTTCGCCCGTATTCCGGGCTCAGGTGCTCCAATACCCCGTGAGGGGCACAATCGGTCTGCCTGGCCTTGTGGGAATGATCACCATCTGCGGCAAAGCAGCGAAACTCAAAGATTCGGGACTTCTGGGCGCAAAATTAGCCCGGCCCGTCCCGTCACAATAAAAGCAGTCCTGTGGAAAAGACAATGGGCAAACTGCACGATCAGCATCTGCCGATAGGCATCAAAATCAGCAAAAAGCCGTCAAAGAGCTAATTTTCAGGGGTGTTTGGCCTAAAAAATATCCGGAGAGGGTGTCCCCTCTCCGGATTTGTTGGTCAGAGGTAATCGGAACGTTGAAGGCCATATTTGGCCATTTTTTCGTTCAAGGTCCGGCGTGGCAGACACAGCTCGTCCATCACCGAAGCAATCGAGCCTTTGTGACGACGCATCGTATTGTCGATCAACATCCGCTCAAACGCTTCGACGTATTCCTTGAGCGGCTTGCCTTCGGTTGTCATGACCGGCTGCATCTCTTCGTGATCCGACATCAGCAACGATGCGATGGTACCAGAACCCCGTCGAGACTGCAGAACAGCCCGTTCTGCAATATTGATCAGCTGGCGCACATTTCCGGGCCAAGGTGCCTGCAGCAGTTGCGCAGCTTCCTGAGCACTAACCTGAGGTGCCTCGCAGCCGTATTCCTCTGCAAACTGCTCGCTGAGACGCGTGAACAGCGTCAGAATATCCTCACCGCGCTGACGCAGCGGCGGCATGGTGATCCGCAGCGCGGCCAGACGATAGAACAGGTCAGGACGCAAAACGTCTTCGCTGGTTTTCCCGGCTTCCTGCAGATTCGAGATGGCAACGATCCGGGTTTCTGCCGGTGTGCCCTGCTCATTCATTACGCTCAACAGTCGAGCCTGGAGCGTATCGCTGAGCGCCTCTACATCCTCGAGCACCAGTGTACCACCGCGTGCCTCTTCGATCGCTGGTAGCTGAGCATCTTCGGGCATCATCGGGCCAAACAGCCGTTTCGACAGCGCCTCTTCTTCCAGAGCTGCACATGACACCAGAACAAATTTCTTACCCGCACGACTGCCGACAGCATGAAGCGCATGAGCGACGAGTGTCTTCCCGGTTCCGGTTTCGCCATCGATCAATACATGACCATCGGCTTGCCCCAGATCCAGAATATCTTCGCGCAGGCGTTCCATTACCGGGCTGGCACCAATCAGCTTGTTCATGATCTGGGTGCCGCCGGACAGTTCGCGACGCAGCGCGCGGTTATCCAATGTCAAACGTCGCGCGTTGCTGGCACGTTTCGCCAGTTCGGACATACGGTCCGGGTTGAATGGTTTCTCGAGAAAATCGAACGCACCGACACGCATCGCCTCGACAGCCATAGGTACGTCACCGTGGCCCGTGATCATGATCACGGGAAGCGTGCTGTCCGCTCCCATCAGTTTCTTCAGCAGCTGAATACCGTCCATACCCGGCATCTTGATGTCAGAGATCACAATGCCTGGATACTCCGGCCCCAACACCTTGAGCGCATCTTCAGCGCTGGAAAAGGTCTCGGTGTCGTATCCCGACAGTGCCAGCCATTGGCTGATCGACTGGCGCATGTCCTGTTCGTCATCAACAATGGCTATCTTCATGGCCTGTGCCATAGTACTTCCTCGTTATTCAGCGGCCTCAAGGCCGTCGCTTCCCAGTATCGGCAGTTGCATTTCGAATACCGCGCCACCGTTTTGTCCGTTGCGCGCAGTCAGCCGACCCCCATGGTCGTTCACGATCCCGGATGAGATGGCAAGACCCAGTCCAACGCCATCCCCGGGACGCTTGGTTGTATAAAACGGCTCAAAGAGGTTCTCGATATCCTCGATACCGTGGCCGTTATCGCGGACCGTCAACACAGCTGTGTCGCCCGCCGCCAGAATGATTTCCACATCCGGCTCAATAACAGATTTGGTGGCGTCCAGCGCATTGCGCAAGAGGTTCACCATCACCTGCTCGATCCGCATCCGGTCCCCCATCACTATAACAGGTTCTTCGGGCAGGATCTGAGTAATCTTCACGTGCCGCTGGCGCAGCTGCGGCTCCATCATAGACAGGCTAGAGGCCAGTGCCTCACCAAGATTTACTGGTGAAAACGCGTCCGCACCTTTGCGTGCGTACGACTTGAGCTGGCGTGTGATTGCGCCCATCCGCTCGATCAGGCCATCGATCCGGCCGAAACTGGCCAGCGCCTCTTCAGGACGATTTCGCCGCAGCAAAAGGCGCGCACCGGCGAGGTAGGTTTTCATCGCAGCGAGCGGCTGGTTCAACTCGTGACTGACTGCGGCAGACATCTCACCCAAGGCGGCAAGTTTGGAACTCTGGGCCAGGGTTTGCTCGGCCACTTCCAGCGTCTTTTCAACCCGTTCGCGTTCAGCAATTTCCCGCTGCAGCCTTGTATTCAATGCGCGAAGCTCCGCCGACTCACGCTGGAACAAAGCGGCGCGCAAAGCGGTGCGTCGGCTAAGTGCATAAAACGCCAGCGCCAGAAGAATCGCGAAGCCCATGATTTCGAGGGCCAGCACACTATTCACCTTCTCGCGGATCGACGAATAGGTGGTGAAAGACGTCATCTGCCAGCCTCGGAAAGGAATACGGGTTTCCATCCGCATCACAGCCTCGCCCTGCAAATAAGCGTCGGGTGGCAGAGCCGTCCAATCCGTCGTTGCACGAATGGCTCGCTGAATGGCGCCCTGAGGCGGCTGGCGCAGCATCGCCGCGCTTTCATTAAGGCCACGCCATTGCGGCTCGGTCGACAAAATGATTGTGCCTGTACTGTCCGTCACCATTACGGCGTCAGAAATCCCCGCCCAGGCGCGCTCGAACTTCTGCAGATCGACCTCAACAACGATTACGCCCAGGATTTCAGAGCCAGCTTCAAGCCGCCGGGAGTAGACAAAACTATAGCCGCCGGATTCACGCGGGATCACCGAAAATATCGTCGAGTTTGCGCGAATAGCATCGATAAAATAGGCGGCACTACGATGCGCCTCACCCAACCGGTTACGGTCGGTTGCGGCAACGGTGCGGCCGTCGCTATCCAGCAGCATGAGTGAAGCCGCACCAATCTCTTCAACAAACGAGATCAGGCGTTGCGTAGACAACGAGAAATCGCTGGATTGTAGTGCAGCGATGAGCGTCGGGTCGCGCGCAAGCAATTGCGGCACGATGGCATTTCTACGTAGTTCGCTCAGAAGGTTACCGGAATACAGCGCTAGGCGCAGTTCGGCACGGTTTCGCGTCGATTCAGTAAACCGGTTCGTCAGCAGGCTGTTGGTTATCCAGACAGTGGCAACCGTTGCAATCAGCAGTACAATAATCGCCAATCGCAATCGCCAGCCCAGCGGCGCACCGCGGAACCGGCTTATGAAATTTGCCCAGCCTGATTGTACTTCGGAACTCATCCCCCGAAGCTAAGCCCCAGCGGCCACGACCTCAAGTCACGCAGGTGTCAAAACACCTGACAATGCGCGGAAGAGCGCCGTTCCATCGGTGCCACCATGGCCTTCATCCGCAGCCCGTTCCGGATGCGGCATCATCCCAAGCACGCGACGGTTGTGCGACAGGATGCCGGCGATATCGCCGCGGGAACCATTTGGGTTCTCGGTGTAGGTGAACGCGATGCGATCTTCATCACGAAGTCTTGCCAAAGTCTCATCATCGGCAAAGTAGTTGCCATCGTGGTGCGCAATCGGAATCCCGATGACGTCACCCGCATTGTAGCCTTCGGTGAATGCGCTGTCGCTTGTTTCCACCTTCAATCCGACGGTGCGGCAGATGTATTTTAGTCCGGCGTTACGCAGAAGCGCGCCCGGCAGGATGCCGGTTTCCGTCAGTATCTGGAAACCATTGCAAACACCAAAAGCATACCCGCCACGCTCGGTGTGTTCGACAACTGCCTTGCAGATCGGCGACTGCGCTGCAATCGCGCCACAACGCAGATAATCGCCATAAGAAAAGCCACCCGGTACGCCGACGATGTCGATGCCTTCTGGCAGTTTGGCGTCCTTGTGCCAGACCATATCGACCTGAAAGCCCGCCTGCTCAAAGGCGACCGCAAGATCTCGGTCACAGTTGGAACCGGGGAAAACGACGACGGCTGCGCGCATAACAGGCACTCCTTGGTCACAAATCAGTGGTTTGGTCGCATCACGACCGAAAAAAGTCAGACCAGTTCGATCTCGTAGCGTTCGATGACCGTGTTGGCCAACAGCTTCTCGCACATCTCAGCCACGTCCGCCTCGGTCGCGCCTTCAGCAAGTTCCAGGTCGATCACCTTGCCCTGACGCACGCCTTCGACCTTGTCGAAACCCATGGCGCCCAATGCGTGACGAACCGCCTCGCCCTGCGGGTCCAGCACCCCGTTCTTGAGCATCACATGCACCCGTGCCTTCATTTTCGCAACTCCACCTGCGGCCCGCGCCCCCGGGGCCAATTCCGTTGCGCGGGGAGATACCCTGCTTATGGTATTTGGACAACCCTCGATAAGACGGACGGATTACCGCAGCCAAGGCAACCCGTCAGTTGATCAGCCGTCAGCGCCTGAGGTCAGACCCGGGTAATGCGCATCGATGGCGTTGAAAGTGCCTGTCAGAACCATCTCGACCGCTACTGCGACCAGTAGAATCGCCATGATCCGGGTCAGCACATTGATCATGGTTTCCCCAAGCAACCGGGAAATCTGGTCCGCAAACAGCAATCCCAGCCCAACAATTGCGCAAGCTATCAGCACGGCAGAGCCCAGAGTTACCATTTCAGCACCATCCGAAAGCTGATGTGAGAAAACGATGGTGATGGCAATGGTTCCCGGACCGATGGTCAGAGGTATCGCCAGCGGAACCACGGCAAAATTGAGTTTCCGCTCCTGCCCTTCGGCGAGTGCGGCCTGATCACCTGCGGGACGGTCTTCGGCATTTAACATCGACATACCAATCCCGAAGATGATGATCCCTCCGGCGATGCGGAAAGAGGGAACATCAATCCCGAAAATCGCCAAAACCTCTTCTCCAATCCCCACGGCAATCAAAGCGATCAAAGTGACCGAAATCATCACGATCAGAGCCACCCTGCGCCGCTCGGGCTTGGTACACTGACTCGTCATGCTCAGGAAAATCGGAATATTATAGAGCGGATTGAATATAGCCAGAACAGCCGCGAGAAACTTCAAGAACACAGCGTGGTCGAACAGTTCGCTCATACCGAGTGTCACCTTGTTAGTAAGCCGGATTAGTTGTCAGCTCTAAACATGCTGCATGACAGTCAAATCTGTCAAATACTTATACAGAATACGAAAAGTGCCGCCTGATAAGTGGCGGCACTTGGATCATTGCAAGTTTGCGCTTGCGGATCAGTTGATCAGCGTAGGTTTCGCGACATTGCTTTTGGGCAAAACGCCCAAACGACGCGCCACCTCGGAATAGGCATCCGTCAGATTGCCCAGATCGCGGCGGAAGACGTCCTTGTCCAGCTTCTGACCGGTTTCAATGTCCCACAAACGGCAACTGTCGGGGCTGATTTCATCGGCAATGATCAAACGCTGGAAATCGCCTTCATATACGCGACCGATCTCGATCTTGAAATCGACCAGACGAATGCCGACAGCCAACATCATACCACTCATGAAGTCATTCACGCGGAGTGCGAGGCTCAGGATGTCGTCCATATCCTGCTGGCTGGCCCAGCCAAAGGCAGCAATGTGCTCTTCGGTAACCAGCGGATCACCGAGCGCGTCGTCCTTATAGCAATATTCGACAATCGGCCGCGGCAATTGCGTGCCTTCGGCGATACCCAGACGTTTGGACATCGAACCAGCGGCGTAATTGCGTACAATTACTTCCAACGGCACGATTTCGCAGCTGCGAACCAATTGCTCGCGCATGTTCAGGCGACGAATGAAATGGGTCGGCACGCCGATCTGGCTCAGACCAGTCATGAAGAACTCGCTCAGACGATTGTTCAGAACGCCTTTGCCGTCGATGACGTCTTTCTTTTCGGCGTTGAACGCAGTGGCATCGTCCTTGAAATACTGCACAATTGTGCCCGGCTCGGGGCCTTCATACAGAATCTTGGCCTTGCCTTCGTAGATCTTTTTGCGACGCGCCATAAGCGAACCTTCCAGTCTGGGGTGTGGGAATGAGTCCCTCTCCTTTGGCGCCCTCATAGTCCAAGCCCCACTTTCTCGCAAGTTCGCAGGCCCGAGGGGCTTTGACGCAGCGCAAATCTCTTGCACCCGGCCTCACGTATAGTCATATCATCAGGAAAGAAATCGTTATCCAAGGGGTCCCTAACCAATGACCACGTTCGACGAACGCGAAAATGCCTTTGAAGCCAAGTTTGCTCATGATGAAGAGATGCAGTTCAAGGCGCAGGCCCGCTGCAACAAACTGCTCGGCCTTTGGGCTGCAGGAAAGTTGGGCAAATCCGGCGCGGACGCCGAAGAATATGCAAAAACCGTAGTGTTGTCCGATTTCGAAGAAGCCGGACACGAGGATGTTGTGCGCAAGGTGGCTGGTGATCTGGGTAGCTTGGCATCGGATGATGAGATCCGTGCGAAGATGGCTGAACTTCTGCCTGAAGCAAAATCGCAGGTTCTCAGCGAAGTTGACTAAGGCATTGCTGCCTTCCTCATGATCTTCATGAGTTTTATGAATTTGATTTGACGCCCCGGTCGTGAGACATGGGGCGTCTCTAAATTTGATCGGCCATGGCGCCCTCTTTTTCGGAATACTCCAATGACAAACGCGCTGAGCAAACTTCTGGAATCCACAGATGCCATCCTCGCGGATGGGGCCACTGGGACCAACCTTTTCAATATGGGTCTTCAATCAGGCGATGCACCTGAGCTCTGGAATGTGGACGCTCCGGATAAAATCCGCGCGCTCTATCAGGGTTCGGTTGATGCGGGCAGCGACCTGTTTCTGACCAATACCTTTGGTGGCACCTCGGCACGACTGAAGCTGCATGATGCGCAAAACCGAGTTGCGGAACTCAACCGCGCCGGAGCTGAACTCGGCCGTGAGGTTGCAGACAAGGCCGGACGCACGATTATCGTCGCAGGGTCAGTTGGCCCGACCGGAGAAATCATGGAACCTGTCGGCAGCCTGTCGCACAGCGAAGCCGTCGAGATGTTCCATGAACAGGCCGAAGCGCTCAAAGCTGGTGGCGTTGATGTTCTTTGGGTCGAAACCATCAGTGCACCTGAGGAATTCCGCGCCGCCGCCGAAGCATTCGCACTGGTCGATATGCCTTGGTGTGGCACCATGAGTTTTGACACTGCGGGACGCACAATGATGGGTGTGACCTCTGCAGATCTGGCACAGTTGGTAGAAACCCTGCCCAACCCACCGATCGCCTTTGGTGCAAACTGCGGCACCGGTGCGTCCGACATTCTGCGGACGGTTCTGGGCTTCGGCGCTCAGGGAACTGAACGTCCTATCATTTCGAAGGGCAATGCGGGCATTCCCAAGTATGTGGATGGGCATATCCACTATGATGGCACGCCAGAGCTTATGGGTGACTATGCCGCTATGGCCCGTGATGCAGGTGCGACAATCATCGGTGGTTGCTGTGGCACCATGCCAACCCACCTGCGCAAGATGCGTGAAGCACTCGATACCCGCCCACGTAGTGAACGCCCGACCCTGGATCAGATCACGGATGCGCTTGGGCCGTTCTCATCGGCATCAGACGGTACGGGCGACGATGCGGCGGCGCCAGAGCGCCGCACACGTAAGCGCCGTCGCGCTTAAAGTTTACTGGATTAACGCCCCTCGAATTTCGCGGGGCGTTTTTCCAAGAATGCTACAACACCTTCCGCAAAATCACGTGTCCGGCCGCAATCGCCCTGCAAATGCGCCTCGGTCGCCAATTGCTGCGGAAGCGTTTTGTCATAGGTGCCACGGATTGCTTGTTTGATCGCACCAAACCCAGCGGTTGGTCCATTGGCCAGGTACTCTGCGCGCTTGCGCCAATGGGTGGCAAAATCTGCGTCAGCAACCGCTTCCCAGATCAAACCCCAGTCATCCGCCTGCCGTGCGCTGATCTTTTCCGCAAACAATGCAGCCCCCATCGCCTTGGCAAAACCCATCTGACGCGGCATGAACCATGTACCGCCAGCATCAGGCAAAAGGCCAATGCGGGCGAAGGCCTGAAGGAAGTATGCACTCTCAGTCGCAATCACGACATCGGCACATAATGCAAGGTTGGCCCCTGCCCCCGCTGCCGGACCATTCACCGCTGCAATGGTGGGAACAGGGCAATCGTACACGGCTTCGAGCATGGGCTCGTACTCATCACGCAAAGCACGCTCAAGATCAATCTTCCCGGTGCTGGATGCGTCACCCAGATCCTGCCCCGAACAGAACGCGGGCCCTGCGCCGGTTAGCACAATTGCACGTGCATGCCGTGCTGCATGTTTCATCGCATGCGTAATCTCGGCGCGCATCTGAGTTGTCAGTGCATTCATCTTGTCGGGCCGATTCAATGTCAGCACCGCCAATCCATCAGTGATATCCAGAAGGATCGCTTCGTATTCCATAAAAAACCTCATCTGCGCAGAGCTTTGTCAGACCCTGACGCAGTTACCATGGAAGGGAAAGTGGAACCACGCGTCAGTCTTCGAGAATTTGGCGCAGGCGCTCTTTTTCGTCATCGCTCAATGCGTCGACGTTCCCGGAAACTTGTTTGGCTGAGCGCGAACGCAGAAAGCTCCACCCTACAACAGCCGCAATCAACAGCATGATCGGACCAGCCAGCCATAACAGAAGATTGGAGCCAGACGTTGTGGGTTTCAGCAGGACGTACTCACCATAGCGATCAACGATGAATTCGATCGCCTCTTCATCCGTATCGCCTGCGACCAGACGTTCCCGAACAAGCAAACGAAGATCGCGCGCCAGATCGGCATTGCTTTCATCGATGCTTTCGTTTCGGCAAACAAGACAGCGCAACCCCGTGCTCAGATCACGCGCCCGCTCCTCAAGTACGGGGTCGTCAAGTACTTCATCAGGCTGAACCGCCAGCAGTGGCGTGGCGACAATCATCAATATCAGGACAAGACGTTTCATTCCGCCGGCACTCCTGAGGCGGTTGACTTACGAGCTCCCGCCGCAACCCTGAACCTGCGGTCAGACAGGCTGAGCACGCCGCCGAGGGCCATCAGAATACATCCACCCCAGATCCAGTTCGCCAGCGGTTTGATGTAGGTACGTACAACCCAACCGCCATCAGCCTGCTGATCACCGATCACGACATAGAGATCTCGCAGGAACCGGTAGTCAATTGCAGCCTCAGTCGTGGGCATCCGTGCTACCGGGTAGTCCCGCTTTTCAGGATGCAATGTGGCGATCGGGCGACCATCTTTTTCTGCCGCTATGTCGGCCATGGTCGAAAAATAATTTGGCCCCTGAACGCGTTTTACGTCCTGCAGGGTCAAAGTGTATTGCCCTACCTCAAACGGTTGTCCCGGTTGGACGACGCGAATGTCCTCTACTTCCCATGCAGTCAGACCAGCGATTGCGAACATGGTGACGCCCAGCCCGGTATGCGCCACGGCCTTGCCCCAGTCAGCACCGGGCAGGCGCAGCAAGCGCTTGAAACTGCCATTGCGGCCCGTGCGGCTCCACAGATCAACAATGGCACCAAAGGTAATCCATGCCCCAAGGAACAACCCGATCGGACCCATCGCGCTGCGCCCTGTCTGCATAACCCAAACCAGCAGCGCCAGCGCAACAGCCAGAATGAACGCATATCGCAGCGACCAGGCAGCACGTCCCAGTTTTCCACGCTTCCAAGGCAGGATCGCGCCAATCGGCAAGGCAATCCCCAATGCAATCATGAACGGTGTAAATGCCGAATTGAAGAATGGTGCACCAACCGACAATTTCCGGTCAAAAGCCATCTCGGCAACCATCGGCCACATCGTACCGACGAACACGACAAAACAGCTTACAGCCAGCAGGATATTGTTCAAAATCAGCGCGCTCTCCCGGCTGACCATGCCAAACACACCTTTGGCCTCCATCGCCTGAGCGCGAGCTGCAAACAGAGTCAGCGCGCCACCGATGAAGATCACCAGAATGAACAGAATGAACACACCCCGTTCAGGATCGTTCGCGAACGCGTGTACCGAAGTCAGCAAACCGGATCGGACAATGAACGTTCCGATCAGCGAAAAACCGAACGCAATGATCGCCAGCAGGATGGTCCAGCTTTTCAGAGCCTCCCGCTTTTCAACTACGATCGCCGAATGCAGAAGCGCCGCCGCCAGCAGCCATGGCATGAAAGAGGCGTTCTCAACCGGGTCCCAGAACCAGAAACCGCCCCAACCCAGCTCGTAATAGGCCCACCACGACCCCAATGCGATACCAATGGTCAGGAAGATCCAGGCAGCAAGCGTCCAAGGGCGTACCCAACGCCCCCACGCAGCATCAATGCGGCCCTCAATCAACGCAGCAACTGCAAAGCTGAATGCCATACTCAAGCCAACGTAACCCAGATAGAGGAATGGCGGATGAAAGGCCAAACCCGGATCCTGTAGCAATGGGTTCAGATCCCGCCCATCAAAGGGTGCTACTACCAGTCGGTCGAACGGGTTCGAAGTAAACAGGATAAACGCGAAAAACGCCACTCCGATCGCAGCCTGAACCGACAGAACACGTGCCTTCAAGGTTGGCGGCAAGCCCCCTCCAAATATAGCGGCCATGGCGCCAAACAGCGCGACGATCAACACCCAAAGCAGCATGGAACCCTCGTGGTTCCCCCATGTGCCGCTGATCTTGTACAGCATCGGCTTTGCCGAATGGCTGTTTTCGACGACGATACGGAGCGAGAAGTCGGATGTGACGAACGCCCAGACCAGTGCGCCGAAAGCAAAGGCTGTCAGGATGAACTGAGATATTGCCGCAGGTTCAGCAAATACCATCCAGCCAGTCCAACGTTTTGCCGCCCCGATCAGGGGGACTACGCTTTGGACGATGGCTACAAAAAAGGCTAGGATCAGTGCGAAGTGGCCGAGCTCTGTAATCATGGCCAAGGGTATAATCCTGTCTCCGGGCAAGCGCCAATCACTTTCGCCCGGAAACAGCGCACATAGTGTCGCGGCTCAGGGTCGCCTTAACTGTCTCCAGTCCTCGAGTGCCCGGTTCGCATCCGGTTGCGCTACATCGATTTTTTGCTGAGCGTCGTGACCCGGATCCGCAGCACCCGGAGTATCGTTGCGCAATCGATCGAGCGCCTCGAGATTGGCCACCACAGCCGGCGCACGAACCATAGTCGCGGTGATCTCTCGCTGCAAATCCTGAACTTTGGCCTGATGCCGAGCGCCAAAATAGAAAGAGACGATCACCCCCAGCAGCCACCACAGAGGTTCGGGGACCAATGCGATGCCCTGCATCCGCTCGGCAAACCACAATGGATCGACCATGGCTGCCCCGAACAATCCCAGCGTCCCCAAAGCAAGTGCGGGCCGAGGCAATCGGTTCAGGCCGTCCATAAAGCGGTCAAAGCCACTCTTTCCGGACGTATGAAATTCTGCCCCGAATTGCGTCATGGCCTGCGCCCGCATGGTCGCGCTTCGCTCTGCCCCGGCTTCGGTATTTTCACGAAACACTTCGGCAGTTTCGCGCACGACATTGCGCCCGTTTCCGAACAGAAAACCCAACAAGCCAGAAATCAATCCCATCCTGAAACCCTCATTTGAAACTCTGCGTCGCTAAGGTGGTAGGTCGGCGAAAGAAATTCCTCAGCCCGTTTGATCCATCCGCCTTTGCCACCAGACCGACTGCGCGCATATTTTCTCGAGGCAGGTCTGCGGTCTGCCAATCTGAAATAGTAGTTCCGCCTTGCAACGCCATACGCATCCCGCAACGCAATCGGATTTGGATCAGCGGCCGAATGAGATGCCTGAGCGGTCTGCGGCCCCAGAGCACCATCCACGTTCACCTCAAATCCCATTTCTCGGAGAAGCCGTTGCAGGATTTTCACCGCCTGCGCGCCTGCGTTTACATACATGTCAAACAAAGAAGGTTGCAGCGTTTCGGGCAGCAGTTCTATGCGCGGTTTGCGATAATAGTGGGTCAGAAAAACATCCACTGCCTGATCGCGTGTCAAAGCGCGAACGTCGGCACGATTCACCATACCGTTGTGATCCAGATCCAAACCCAACCGCCGCATGGTGTGAATTGTCACACCGTATTTGGTCGCCCCACCTGGATCATCGGGATCATCCACAAATCCCCCTTCACGCGCCACAATCCCTTGGGCAATCTGACGAACCGTCTGCATGCAACAACCTCCGCTTGACTCTGCAAACGGTCAGACAACTTCATTAAGACAGCCGAAATAATGAGGGCGCTGCAGGTCTTTCCCTGGCAACGCCCCTTTGGTCATCCATCCATGGATTTCAGATGAAAATCAGCCCTCGTCGGCCTCTTTGTAAACACCTTGTTCTTTCAACGCATCCACGACCTCTTTCGGCATGTATGTCTCATCGTGTTTTGCAAGGATTTCAGTTGCTTCGAACACACCGTTCACGTAGCTTCCGGTGCCCACCATACCCTGATTTTCAGAAAACAGATCAGGCAGCACCCCGGTAAATGATACCGGAACGCTCTCGCCCCCATCCGTAACAACAAAGCGGACAGTTTCACCTTGCCCGCGGATGATAGAGCCTTGTTCAACCAGTCCTCCGATGCGAAACACTTCGGTTGGTTGTGGCGGCTCAGCAATAACCTGGCTGGGTGAACGGAAGAAATTGATGCCGTCCCGCATGGCATACCCAATCAACGCCGTCGACAAAGCCAAGGCAACAACGGCCAGAACTATGATCTGTACACGACGACGTTTCTTGAGTGTTTTCATACCGCCCTCACGGAAATAGAGGGGCCATCATCAGCCCCTGGGTCTCAGCCTCACCTAACATCAGGTTGGCATTCTGCAAGGCTTGCCCGCTGCTACCTTTTGTCAGGTTATCCAATGCTGCGATCACAATGGCGCGACGTTCGATCCGATCCGCAGCCACACCGATATGACAGAAGTTGGAGCCCCGGACATGGTGGGTCGACGGTGCCTCGCCAAATGGCAACATCTGGATGAATGGTTCATTTTCGTAGGTGGCGCACAGCGTCTCATAAACACTTTGCGGATCACCTTTCACATAGGTGGTCGCCAGAATGCCCCGGTTGGCTGGAATCAGGTGCGGTGTAAACTGCACATGCACAGTCCGCCCGGCCAGCTTGGAGAACTCCTGATCGAATTCACCTAGATGCCGGTGCGATCCGCCGATGGCGTAGGCATTGGCCCCTTCGCTCAATTCTGCATGCAGCAGGTTTTCCTTCAGCGACCGCCCTGCCCCTGAAACAGCGCATTTCAAGTCGAGAATGATATCATCCAGATCAATCACCCCCGCAGAAATAAGGGGCCGCAAGACATACTGCCCGGTTGCGGCATTACAACCGGTTCCGGCAACAAGCCGGGCATTGCGGATTTCTTCCCGATAGAACTCGGTCAGACCGTACACAGCCTCTTCCTGTTGTTCGAGCGCCGTATGAGGATTGCCGTACCACTTCTCGTATTCCTCAGCATCCTGCAGCCTGAAATCGGCCGAAAGATCGATGATCTTCAGTGTCTTGGGCAAGTCACGGATGACCTCTTGGCTGGTTTTGTGCGGCAGCGCGCAGAAACATAGATCAACCTTGGAAAAGTCGATCTGAGAGATTTTGCACAGCACCGGCAGATCTAGATGCCGCAGATGGGGAAAGACCTGTGCCATGGATTGACCGGCTTTGCGCTCGGCCGCCAAAGCCACGATTTCCATGTTCGGGTGCTCGGCGATCAGCCGCACCAGTTCCGCACCGGTATAGCCGGACGCGCCAAGGATTGCGATTTTATGGGTCATGTCAGACCTCTTTGTATTTGAGTGTCATACGTATCGATCGCCGATGTGACGATCATCGAACTACAGAATCAATGCGGCTGTTTCCTTGACCTAAGTCAGGCCGCCTCAAATGCGATTTGTCGTCGGAGGAATTGCGTTGCGCGATCGCTGACAAAGTCCGGTTTACCGGTTGTCACGAATCCACCCTCGCCGGTCCCCAGCATATTTGGATGGCGCTGCAGATAGTCGGCAAGACTTTGAGCAACCAAATCACCCTGGCTGAAAACCTGGACATCTGGCCCAAGCGCTTTCTGGAATGTTTCGGCCATCAGCGGATAGTGGGTGCAGCCCAAAATAGCTGCCTGCGGTTCGGGCATCTTGCGTTTCAGCGCATCGACATGGGACCGGACCAATGCCTCGGCCAGGATCATGTCCCCGTCTTCGATCGCGTCAACGACGCCGCCGCAGGACTGGGCCTCAACATCCACGCCGATTGCACGGAATGCGAGCTCCCGCTGAAAGGCACGGCTCGATACGGTTGCGGGTGTCGCAAACAACGCCACGTGCTTGACCGCCACTTCGCGAGGTGGACTGTTGTCGCCCCATTGCCGCTCGGTCAGGGCTTCGATCAGTGGCACGAACACGCCCAAAACGCGTTTGCCTTCTGGTACACCTTCTTCCTGCATCCGGCGCAGCGCGGCGGCGCTCGCTGTGTTACAGGCGAGAATCACCAGATCGCACCCACGCGACCACAGATCGGATACTGCCTTGCGGGTGAGTTGATAGATATCTTCTGCATCGCGCACGCCGTAAGGCGCGTGTGCGCTATCCGCAAAATACAGAAAATCAACGTCCGACAGACGTTTCTGAGCTGCGTCCAGGACGGTCAGACCGCCCAACCCGGAATCAAAGATACCTACTGCCATTTGCCCCTTCAGGCGCGATGCCGTTCCTCAAATTCATAACCGTAGTCATACGACTTCAACGGCTTTGGAGACAGCTCATACGTGGCTTTGCGCAGGAAATCCATCATCTTGCGCGTATCCTTCGCCAGCGGGTCCAATACGTCGCGGCCAATGGGCTCTCCGATCACGACTTTTACAGGTGTATCGACACGCTTTTTGAACTCTTTGATAAGCAAACCCATGCGAAGGGTATAATGAAGATGGCTTGCGATCTGGAACAAACGTGACGTGTGACCATCGAAGAAAACCGGCACAACAGTAGCATTGGATTTTGCCACCATACGTGCGGTGAAACCACGCCAACCTGGATCCATTGGGTGTGAGAATGGCTTGACTGCCGTGCTGACTGTCCCGCCAGGAAATATTCCGATGGCCCCACCCTCGCCCAGATAATTCAACGCGTTTTTGCGGGTTTCCAGGTTCAGCTTCATGGCCTCCTTGGTTTCGTCAAACGAGATCGGCAAGATAATTCGGTTCAGGTCTTCGGCCTTGCGAAACACGTGGTTCGCCAGAATGCGAAAATCGCCACGAGCCTGAGACAAGATGTGACCCATCATCAAACCATCAAGAATTCCGTAGGGATGGTTCGCGATCAGGATCAGTGGCCTGTCCTTTGGTATGTTCGTCAGCGATCCCCCGACCACATCCAGCGACAGTCCATAACGTTCGACCATAACGGACCAGAAGTCGCGACCGTTGACCACCTCTTGCTCATATCCGTCCGCACGCTTGATCAGGCGCAGACGGCCTGTTGTGTTTTCCATAAGCTTGATGACCATTCTGCCGCCTTTGGTTTCGGCAGAATAGGCATAAGAAATGTCACGAGCGACGTGGCGGCGCGAGGGCATAAAGGTCTCCGGTTTGCTGCCTGCTACATAGGTTGTCGCAACAGTTTTGCCTAGCTTGCATGACAGTCCTGTGACGATCTACTCGGCCGCCTCCTTGAGCTTTTCGCCACCTTGCCGAATTGCCGCAAGCAATTCCTCGCGCCGTTTGGCAGCCTTGGTCTCATTGGCAATCAATACCGGGCCAAACCCACGAATATCCAAGGGAAGTCGACCTAGAGCTGCAATAGCGTCTTTTGTCTCGGGCGAAAGCTTCGGCAATACCTCTTTCATGTCCTTTTCGTACTGCCGGATCAGCGCGCGTTCCATGCGCCGTTCAGCACTGTATCCAAAGATATCGAGCGGCGTCCCACGCAAACCCTTCATTTTGGCCATCAGCTTAAGCGGCCCTGACAGCCATTCACCAAAGGCGCGTTTACGAGGGCGACCATCAGACCCCTTACCACCCAGAATAGGCGGCGCGAGATGGAAGGTCATCTTGAAGTCACCATCAAATTCAGCCGCAGCCTTTTCACGGCTACTCAGCAACAAACGCGCGACTTCGTATTCATCCTTGTAGGACAACAGCTTGTGATATCCTTTGGCGACCGCTTCCTTAACCTCACGGTCCTCAATGGCGTCAACAAGCTTGCGATAGCGCTTGGCAAGTCGGTTCCCTTGATAAGCCGTCAAATGCTCCGCACGCAGATCAATCTTCTGATCCAGTGTTTTCGGCAGTTCGGTCACGCCAGGTTTCAGGATTTTGTCTACTTCATCTGGGTGCAAAACGGCCCAGCGACCAACCTCGAAGGCCCGTTTGTTCCGTTCGATTGCAGCACCATTCAGTTCTATAGCCTGCAGAATGGCCTTATGGCTGACCGGAAGCAGTCCACGTTGCCAGGCTGCACCAAAGACCATCATGTTGGAATAGATCGAGTCACCCATCACCGCACGTGCCAGATCGGTGGCGTCGAACAGATCCAGCCCATCTTTCAGGCGGGCCTCGAGGGCCAGTTCCAAGCGGTCGCTTGGAATATTGAATTCGGTATCCCGTGTGAAATCGCCTGTGATGATTTCGTGGTTGTTGACCACGGCGCCTGTCTGGCCGGTTTGCGTCAGACCTAACGTCTTGGCCCCGGCCGACACTACGAGATCACCACCGATTAACGCGTGCGCCTCTCCGGTTGCCACACGGATGGCGCTGATATCTTCGGGTTTGTTGGCTAGTCTGCAGTGGATATGAACCGCACCGCCCTTTTGGGCGAGGCCAGCCATTTCCATCATACCAGCGCCCTTGCCGTCGATCTGGGCAGCCTGCGCCAAAACCGCGCCGATGGTGACAACACCCGTACCGCCAACGCCCGTGATGACTACGTTATGCGTTCCCTTGATCACCGGCAGAGACGGATCTGGCAAGTCTGGCAGGTCCAGATCGGTTGTAGCCTCCTTGCGGATTTTTGCACCTTCGAGCGTCACGAACGATGGGCAGAACCCGCTGAGACAAGAAAAGTCCTTGTTACAGCTTGACTGATCAATCGCACGCTTTCGGCCTAGTTCAGTCTCTTTTGGAACAATCGAAACACAGTTGGACTGAACGCCGCAATCACCGCAGCCTTCGCAGATATCGGTGTTGATGAATACCCGCTTGTCCGGATCAGGAAAGCTGCCCCGCTTGCGGCGGCGACGTTTTTCAGCGGCACATGTCTGGATGTATACGAGGACAGACACGCCCTCTATCTCTCGGAATTTTTCCTGAACGCTCATCAGGTCAGCGCGCTCAAATGTTTCCACGTCTGACGGTAACGCCTTGAAGTTCACATCTTCCTTCTCGTCGTAGACCACCGCCACATGGCGCACGCCCATGGCTTTGACCTCACGAACGATGCGCTCGGCAGTCAGATCACCTTCGTTATCCTGCCCGCCGGTCATTGCAACGGCATCATTGAACAGGATTTTGAAGGTAATGTTGGTTCCTGCAGACAAGGCTGCGCGAATGGCCTGAACACCCGAGTGGTTGTAGGTACCGTCGCCAAGGTTCTGGAACACATGCTTTGTGGTCGAGAAAGGCTCCTCACCGATCCAGTTGGCACCCTCACCACCCATCTGGGTGAAGCCGGTGGTATTCCGATCCATCCACTGCACCATGTAGTGGCACCCGATCCCAGCATAGGCACGGCTGCCATCTGGTACTTTGGTCGAACTGTTATGCGGGCAACCCGAACAGAAATAGGGCAGACGGGTCGCAATCTCTTGCGCGTTGTCAGCTCGGCGTGCCTGGTTCAATTGGTCCAGACCGGCACGGACACCGTCGGTATCACGCCCCTCCTCAATCAGGATTTCGCCCAGTTTTTCCGCAATCATGATCGGGTCGAGCGCGCCTCGGGTCGGGAACAGCTCTTCACGATGCAATGTGCCTGCTCCACCCTTATACCAACCGTACACCCGGCGCCCGCGACGGTCGTCGAAGATCGCTTCCTTAACCTGCACCTCAATCAGCTTGCGCTTTTCTTCGACGATAATGATCAGGTCCAGCCCTTCGGCCCAGTCGTGGAACCCCTTCATATCAAGCGGGAAAGTCTGCCCGATCTTGTAGGTGGTAATCCCAAGTCTTTCGGCCTCATTCTCGTCGATGTTCAGCAGCGACATGGCATGGACAAGATCCAGCCAGTTCTTGCCTGCAGCGGCGATACCGATCTTGGCCCCGGATTTACCCCAAACCCGGCGATCCAGCCTATTGGCATGAGAAAAAGTCTCAGCCGCAAAGCGCTTGTAATCAATAACCCGTGTTTCCTGCAGATGTGGTGTGTCACCCAATCTGATGTTCAAACCACCCTCAGGCATGTCGAACTCGGGTGTGACAAGCCGCATACGATCTGGGCGACCATCGACAACCGAGGTTACTTCGATCGTATCCTTCATGGTCTTCAAACCAACCCAGACACCTGCAAACCGGCTGAGTGCGAAACCATAGATACCGTAATCAAGGATTTCCTGTACGCCCGCCGGGCTGACCACCGGCATATACATATCGACCAATGACCATTCGGATTGATGCAACACAGTCGAGCTTTCACCCGTGTGATCGTCGCCCATGGCCATCAGGACACCGCCATGCTTGCCGGTTCCTGCCATGTTCGCGTGACGCATCACGTCGCCGGAACGGTCAACCCCGGGTCCTTTGCCGTACCAAAGACCAAAAACGCCATCGAACTTGCCATCTCCACGCAACCCGGCTTGCTGGCTTCCCCACAAAGCGGTCGCCGCCAGATCCTCATTCAATCCAAACTGAAAAGTGACGTCATTCTCGGCAAGCTGCTTTTGCGCCCGCGACATTTGCAGGTCTACCGCGCCCAAAGGTGATCCCCGGTACCCAGTGACCAGACCGGCGGTATTCAACCCGGCATCACGGTCACGCGCCTTTTGCATCATCATGAGGCGAACAAGCGCTTGCGTCCCGTTCAGAAGAACAGGGCTTTTGGATAGATCGAAACGGTCGTTGAGCGATATTTTCGGCTGACTCATCTGACGTCTCCCCTCGTCGGATTAGTGTGCTGTATTTGTAAACATTTTAGGTCATAAAAGCTGACCTGTATAGTGATTTTCCCCTATTGCGTAACGATTTCGCCGTTTGAATGTGGAATTTGTTACCTCTTTCATATAGGGCTGCGTGAGGATAACGAAAGTTGCGGTTATGGATTGGGACAAGCTTAGAATATTTCACGCAGTAGCTGACGCGGGCAGTCTGACTCATGCGGGAGACAAGCTGAATCTGTCCCAATCTGCAGTCAGTCGGCAAATTCGCGCACTGGAAGAATCACTGGATGCCACCCTTTTTCATCGCCATGCACGCGGCCTGATTCTGACCGAACAGGGTGAACTTCTGTTCGACGCAACCTCTGCCATGTCCAAACGATTGGATGCAGCTGCTGCGCGTATCCGGGACAGCGAAGATGAAGTGTTCGGCGTTCTACGCGTAACGACCACCTTCGGGTTTGGAACCCTTTGGCTGGCCCCGCGCCTTCCGAAGCTTTATGAGCAATATCCCGATCTCAACATCGACCTGATGCTGGAAGAGCGTGTTCTGGACCTTCCGATGCGCGAAGCTGACGTTGCAATCCGCATGAAAGAACCCAGCCAGGCAGATCTGGTGCGCAAACGGCTGATGACGGTTCAAATGCTGCTTTATGCGACCCGCGATTATCTGGACACCCATGGTGGCGCGCCTCAGACACTCGAAGACATCGCCAAGCATCGTTTGATCTGCCAGACCCCGTCAGCGCCTCAGGTTGGCGCTGGTGCCTCGATGGTGCGGCATCTCATGACCTGCAACCCAAGCTCGCTGCTGACCGTGAACAACTATTTCGGTGTATTGCAGGGGGTACTGCACAATCTGGGTATTGGTGTGCTGCCTGACTATGTGACCGAGGATTTTCCTGATCTCGTCCCGATACTTTCAGACATTGAAAGCGCCGATGTGCCTGTCTATCTCGCCTATCCCGAAGAATTAAGACATTCTAAACGTGTCGCCGCCTTCCGGGATTTCGTTCAGGATGAGATCATCGCGCACCGCAAACATTTGAGGCAATTGGGAAAACTCTAGCTATGCGCCTATGACATAGCGGACATGTACCAATGTTTGTGAAAAAATCTTGAACGTACATACAGTGATAACTAAATGAGCACTCGAAGGCGGTGATGCTGAAACGCTCATCATCTTCATACCTCCCTGTTGGACTACGGCCGAGCTTAGTGCTCGGCCTTTTTTTTCGTACTTTGTAGTTTCGAAGGTCGCACCATCCCAATTTCACTGGGAATTTCCCCCCGATATGGCTATGATGCGGGAAAATAAACAAATTTTCTGCCTTCGAGGGAAAGCAAATGTTCCACCCACTACGCCTTGTGCTGGCGTTGCTTGCCGCGATTTGTTTCGCGGTACCAGCGTTCGCACAGGTGCCATCAACCAGCACCTCCTCTTCCGCACCCGCTCCGGTCACCATTCCAGATGACCTGACGCCCGATCAGGTGGACGATCTCGTCGCCCGTATGTCTGACGATCAGGTCCGCTCGATACTGCTTGAACGGCTTGATGCTGTTGCGGCCAAACAGGCTCAGGCGCCTGCAAAGAAGGGTCTGGTAACGCGCGTCACCGAAACAGCCACAGCAATGGCTGCATCCTGGGTGGATGTAATCAGAAAGTTGCCGTCCCTTGTAACTTTGCAGATCGAAGCAATTACCAATTTTGGCAAGGCATTTGGCTCAAGCGGCTTAATGACCTTGTTCGGCTTTACCTTCCTGGCGCTGGCCATAGGTTTTGCCGCTGAAAAGATCGTTGGTATCTGGACACGTCGCTGGATCAAAGCCGTTCCGGGAGATGCCGAACACGATTTGCGCGGAGCAGTCATGTTCCTGATCAAACGTTTTTGCCGGGAACTGCTGGGTCTAGTGGTCTTCTACTACACGCTCGTCTTTGTTGGTCGTCAACTGCTGAACCCCGAGCAAATCGCACAGGTTGCTCCATTCGTATTTTTCCTGATTTGGTTCCCAAGGCTTGGCGCTGCAATTTCCCGTTTCGTGCTCGCCCCTGAAAGATCCGAACTTCGACTGGTTAACATCGACGATCATTGGGCCAAATACCTGCATCGCAACCTGATCGGTCTGTTCCTGCTGATCGGGTTCACCATGTTCATCATCCGCTTCAACACCCTCAACGGTGTCGAAATGGGCGAGACCCGACTGGGTTTCTGGCTGAACACATCGATCCATATCTATATCGGCCTGATTGCCTGGACCGCACGCAAAGGACTGAGCGACATGATGCGCGGCACCGATCCCGACCGGACCGAGTTTGATGAATGGGTAGCCGAATTTTATCCCTATTTCGCAATCGGCGTGTCCTTCGTCATGTGGTTCGTGGTTGAATATCTTGCAGCCACCAAAGACCCGCAACTGGTCGCGATGGCCGCCGAAGGTGCACACTTTGCGACAATGTTCTGGTTGCTGATCCTGCCAGCGCTCGACACGCTGATCAGAGGATTGGTACGGCATTTGCAACCGCCCATCATGGGACATGGCGCAATCGCTGAACGTGCCTACAAATCCACGAAACGCAGCTATATTCGCATCGGTCGTGTTCTGGCAGGTATCTTCATCGTTCTGATGATCGCAAATGCCTGGGACCTGGACCTGCAGGAAATCGCAGGCGCCGGAACTGATGCTGGCGGACGTGTGATCCAATTCTTCATCCTCGTTGCCTTCGGCTACATCCTGAACGAGGTCGTCTCACTCTGGATAAACCGTCGACTCGCGAAAGAAGAGACCGAAGGCCAAAGCCCGGATGAGGAAGCGGGCGAAGGCGGCGGTACAGGCGGTTCACGTCTGGCAACCGTACTGCCGCTGCTGCGCGTTACGGCACAGGTCGCAATTGCGGTTATCTTCGGCCTGCTCGCGCTAGGCGCACTAGGCATGGACATCACACCGCTGCTGGCCGGTGCTGGTATCCTTGGTCTGGCCATCGGTTTTGGTGCACAGAAGCTGGTTTCGGACATCGTAGGTGGTATTTTCTTCCTGATCGACGATGCCTTCCGTGTTGGCGAATACGTTGATGTCGGCGGAACCACGGGTACGGTCGAGAAAATCTCGATCCGTTCGATGCAATTGCGTCACCACCGCGGTCCGGTTCACACCATTCCTTATGGTGAGATTCAGAAGCTGACCAACTACAGCCGTGACTGGGTCATCATGAAGCTGAAATTCACTGTTCCTTTCGACACGGATCCGAACAAAGTGAAGAAGATCTTCAAAAAGATCGGTGCCGAGATGATGGAGGACGAAACCCACAAGGATGGCTTCCTCCAGCCGTTCAAGTCACAGGGCGTGTTCGACTTTGACGATGTCGGCATGATCATCCGCGGTAAATTCATGGCCAAACCCGGCAAGCAGTTCACGCTGCGCAAGGAAATCTTCAACCGGGTCAAAGCGGCCTTCAAGGAAAATGGCATCGACTTTGCCCGTCGCGAAGTGCGCGTTGCTATACCGGGCCTCGAAGAGGCTGAAAACCTGTCCGACCAGCAAAAGGCCGCAATTGGCGCGGCTGCAAGTGATGCGGTCAACAAGGAACAGGGACCAGCCTGACCCAACCAACTTTCAGGGGCAGCGGAGATATCTTCGCTGCCCCTTTTTCTTTTCGAATAAGGTAAAGTGCATGCGACCTCATGCCATTACTCTAGTTCTGCCAATTCTTGCATGCAGCGCGTCTGTCACCATTGCCGGTTCAGTCACGCTTGAGCCTAATGTCGATACTTTCGATGACGCACAGGAAGAAGAAACCGTAGGGTTTGGGAATGGCTCGGTCATCGTGGTTCCCATTCCCTTCTCAGATCCAACAATTGGTTCCGGGCTTACTCTTGCTGCAGGATATCTGTTCACAATTGATGAAAGTTCAAAACCTTCGCTGATTGGCTTGGCTACTCTGCGATCCAGCAATGGCAGCGAGGCTTATGGTGGCGCCGCAAATTTCGCCTTCGACAATAATCGCTGGCTGATCAAATCGCTCTATGCAAAGGCCAATATCAACTACGATCTCTTCACCCCCATCGGGCGTCTGCCGATCACCCAGGAAGGCGATCTTGGCCGGCTCGAACTGTCATACGGTTTCACACAAGATATTTCAGCAGGGATTGCGGTTCGTTATCTGAACACATCGATCAGCCCCGATGGTCTAGGCTTGCCACCTATACCGCCGCCATTCGATCGATTTCTCAATATGGAAATTGTCACCCCCGCCTTGGTGGCCAACTGGGATACCCGCGACGATACCATCTACCCAACAAAAGGGTTCAATCTCAACTTTGAGGCGTCACATAGTTACACGCTCGAGGGTATTACTGGTGATTACTCCAAGTCGTTCGTGAACTTCACCAAGTACTTCAACCCCATCCCCAATGGCGTTATCGCAGCTCGAGTATCAACGTGCGCGGCATCGCAAGAGACTCCGTTCTTTGATCAATGCTCGTTAGGTGGGACAGACGCCTTTCGCGGGTTCCCGGTGACCCAGTTCCTCGACTTTCGCTCAGCCTCGCTACAGGTAGAGTATCGCCATCAATTCACCAAGCGTATCGGCGCTGTTGCGTTTGGTGGTGTCGGTCAAACCGGCGACAGCTTTTCCGATCTCTCAGATGGTGGAACGCATTCCGCCTTTGGTTTGGGTGCACGTTATCGCGTGTCCAAGAAGTTCCCGGTTGATTTTTCAGTGGACTGGGCACGTAACAATCTGGATGAAGATCAGCTTTATGTTTATGTCGGACAGCGCTTCTGAAGGGGCTGCGCGCTCTTGACCCTTCCCACCGGCGCGCCCTTGCCCTAAAAGGCGCCCAAACTCGGCCACCTTGAAAACAGGACAGACCATGCAAGAGCCCGCCATCACACCGGATCTGATTGCTGCACACGGGTTGAAACCCGAAGAATACGATATGATCCTTGAGATCATTGGGCGCGAGCCGAGCTTTACCGAACTGGGCATTTTCTCGGCGATGTGGAACGAACATTGTTCCTACAAGTCCTCCAAGAAATGGCTTCGTACATTGCCAACTTCAGGCCCTCAGGTCATCTGCGGTCCCGGTGAGAATGCCGGTGTTGTCGATATCGGCGATGGTCAGGCCGTGGTCTTCAAGATGGAAAGCCACAACCACCCGTCTTACATCGAACCCTATCAGGGCGCGGCGACCGGCGTGGGTGGCATCCTGCGCGACGTTTTCACCATGGGTGCACGTCCGATTGCTTCGATGAACGCCCTGTCCTTTGGTGAGCCGGGTCATCACAAGACCCGCCAGTTGGTCAACGGCGTGGTCGAAGGCATTGGAGGCTATGGCAACTGCTTCGGCGTCCCTTGTGTCGGTGGCGAAGTTCGCTTCCACCCTGCATACAATGGCAACTGCCTCGTAAACGCATTTGCTGCCGGTCTGGCGGACAGCGACAAGATTTTCTACTCGGCAGCTTCTGGCGTTGGTATGCCCGTCGTCTACCTTGGCGCAAAGACAGGCCGTGACGGTGTTGGTGGTGCGACAATGGCCTCGGCCGAATTCGACGACACGATCGAAGAAAAGCGTCCCACCGTTCAGGTTGGCGACCCCTTCACCGAAAAACGCCTGATGGAAGCGACACTGGAGCTGATGCAGACCGGTGCCGTAATCTCGATTCAGGATATGGGCGCTGCGGGCCTGACCTGCTCGGCCGTTGAGATGGGCGATAAAGGCGGTTTGGGCGTACGCCTCGATCTGGAAACAGTACCGCAGCGCGAAGAGAACATGACAGCCTATGAAATGATGCTGTCCGAGTCTCAGGAACGCATGCTCATGGTTCTCAAGCCCGAACTTGAGGCCGAGGCCCGTGCGGTGTTCGTAAAGTGGGATCTGGACTTTGCCATCGTTGGCGAAACGATTGCCGAAGACCGTTTTCTGATCATGCACAACGGCGAAGTCAAAGCGGATCTGCCTTTGTCCAAACTCGCCTCGACCGCTCCTGAATATGATCGCCCGTGGGTGGCGACACCCCAGGCTGAAGAACTGGCAGAAGTACCTCAGATCGACCCGATCGATGGTCTGCGCGCCCTGCTCTCTTCACCAAACTATGCCGGCAAACAGTGGGTCTACGAACAGTATGACACTATGGTTATGGCGGACACAGCCCGCACGCCGGGTCTGGGCGCGGGCATGATCCGGGTACATGGAAGCGACAAGGTACTGGCATTCACGTCGGACGTGACGCCGCGCTATGTCCAGGCCAACCCTGAAGAAGGTGGCAAACAGGCTGTAGCCGAAGCGTATCGCAACCTGACAGCAGTTGGTGCCAAACCGTTGGCGACGACTGACAACCTGAACTTTGGCAACCCGGAAAAGCCAGAGATCATGGGCCAGTTCGTTGGCGCGATACAGGGCATCGGCGCTGCGGTTGCTGCTTTGGACATGCCAATCGTGTCAGGCAATGTCTCGCTCTATAACGAAACCGATGGACAGGCGATCCTGCCGACCCCGACCATTGGTGCGGTTGGTCTGCTGTCTCACACCGATGAAATCATTGGCAATGAAGTGCGTGAAGGTCACGTTGCGATGGTGATTGGGGAAACCAATGGCCATCTGGGTCAGTCCGCCCTGCTGGCCGAAGTTTTCAATCGCGAAGACGGCGATGCGCCGCATGTTGACCTTGAGGCCGAGCAGCGCAACGGCGAATTTATCCGCGCGAACCGCGACATGATCAAAGCCTGCACCGATCTGGGTGATGGTGGCCTTGCTTTGGCAGCGTTTGAACTGGCCGAAGCCGCCAAAGTCGGCATTCACCTGGATGACGCATCAACCGAATTCCTGTTCGGTGAAGATCAGGCGCGTTATCTGGTTGCCTGCAATTTTGATCAGGCCGAAGCGCTGATGATCGCCGCAGGTCAGGCAGGTGTTCCTTTGGTATCTGTGGGTCGCTTCACCGGTGACAGCGTCAAGATCGGCGCATCCGAAGCACCTTTGGAAGAGCTGACAGCAACCTTCCGCTCCAGCTTTGCCGAGGCCGTGGCCTGACTGCTGGAAACAGACAGCGAAAGCTCAATATCCTGCGCCTGATATACGGCGCAGGATTTGCTATTTCTGAGAGCACTGCACACCCTTGCACGGGCTCCTGCATCGCTCTACATCTTGATAAAGACCTTCAGGAGAAACCTACATGCCGATGAGCGCCCACGAAATTGAACACCTGCTGCGAGAAGCCTTTCCCGATGCGGAAATTCAGGTCGGCGGGCATGATGGTGTTCATATGTCTGCAATGGTTGTGGACGAGAGCTTTCGCGGGAAAAATCGGGTTCAACAGCAACGTGCGGTTTATGCAGCACTAAAGGGCAAGATGGACGGCCCCGATGGTGAGCTTCATGCGCTGGCATTGACAACGAAAGTGCCGGAGTGATGCAAACAGCGATGGTCATTGCTGGAATTCTAGCAGCTGTGATCCTCGTGGCCCTATTGGCACGCAGCAGAGCCAAATCAGATCCCAAACCGGAGCGTGGAATAGAACCCGGGCAAGGCGAGCAGCTTGTAAATGCGAGCTATGACTCCGGCGGAGGTGGTGGACACGGAATTGTGGTTCGTGTCCCCAAAGACCCTCAGGAGTATGCCAAAATCATGGCTCCGAATAAATGAGTTTATGGATGGTTTGGATATCAGCAATCGCAGCTTTGATAGTTGCCGCCGCGCTGATCGAGGCCTATCTGAAGCGCAACACCAAACGGCGGCTATCAGACATGCGTCCGGACCCTGAGGCTTTGAAACGCCGACCTTGGGAGCCTGACGGGGTTACGAAAGTTGCCGATATCGACAAGGTTCACAAAGCGAACCAGAAAATGGAAGAACGGAGTTCGCGGCAAAGCCGCCGATCCCTCTGACGAAATGACAGCCCGGTCATACGGGTAAGATTAAGGAAACGCGAAATGAGCGACGTTAAGACCCAAATCGACGAAACCGTCAAAGCCAACGATGTGGTGCTGTATATGAAAGGCACCAAGGAAATGCCGCAATGCGGGTTCTCTTCACGCGTGGCTGGTGTTCTGAACTATATGGGCGTGGACTACACTGACGTGAACGTTCTGGCCGATGAGGAAGTCCGCCAGGGCATCAAGGATTATTCCGACTGGCCAACCGTTCCGCAGCTTTACGTCAAAGGCGAGTTTGTCGGCGGTTGCGATATCATCACCGAAATGACGCTGTCCGGTGAGCTGGACACCCTGTTTGACGACAACGGTGTCGGCTACAACAAAGAAGCAGCCGACAAAATCCGTGAAGCTAACGCCTGATCAGGCATTACCGGCTGGTACATTCCTGATAAATGACCTGCTCATTGGCGGCAGATCCTGCCGCCTGATAGCTGATCGTAGCATTCCAGCCTTTGGAGCGAAGGATATATGTTCCGTCGCTCCCTACTGACTCATACCGAATGCCCGAACCGCTGGGTACCTGACGCATTGCCACCAGGCTGTTATCCACAATCAAGGCTGCTGCACCGGACCCGTCTGAGGCGTTGAAATAGCTTACTGGCACCGGCACATTGTTTTCACAGGTGAAAGTGACCGAGAGGATATCAATCTCGGCCAGCGCTGCGGTGGCGGGTACCGTCAACAGTGCTCCGCAGGCGATTGCGCGCAGTATGTTCATTTTGCAGATTTCTCCTCGACAACCGACGCCAGCGCCTCTGCCCTTGCGGCCAATTCAGCCAATGTATCGGTGACCGATGGCGGTACTACGGCAACTTCGACACGCTCGGGTTCAGGTGCGGGCGCATTCTTCAGGTTTGTCAGTTCAGCTTCGACTTCGGCCAGTTTGGATTCGACGGATTTGATACGATCCTCGCTGGCTGCTGCTTTGTCAGCCAGCATCAGACCCGCCATCAGCAGCATCCGTGATTCCGGCATGCGACCGATCTGGTCTGACAAGACCTGTGCTTCGTCGTCCAACATCTTGGCAGCAGATTGCAGGAACACCTCTTCGCCTTCCTGACAAGAGACTTCAAAGCCGCGCCCACCGATATGAATGGTTACCTCGGGCATTATTCCACCTCTCCTTCAGCCAGATTGGCATGGGTCAACAATGGCTCCAGCCGCGCCAGAACAGCGTGGGCTTCGGCTGCGTCTGTTGCACGTGCAGCCCGGGTCGCCTCAAGCTCGGCAACGGTCGCGCGGTTCAGCAATTCAGCATCCGGCACACCATCTTCGGCTGCGGCACGCAATTCCTCAACCGCTTCGCGCAACTGATCGTTCGCCTTGCGCAGTCGCTGCAGATCGTCATCAAGGCGAGACATCGCCGCGCCGTGGCTTGCGCGTTCGGCCCGCAGCATATCCAGTTCTGCGCTTAGCTCCGCAACCCTTTCGCTGTCGGCAAGCTCAGACCGAAGCTTTGCAATTTCGGTTTCCAGCTCCTCTGCCTTACCCGCAATTGGCTTGAGTTGTTCCAACTCTGCCCGCAACGGTGCAGGATCTTCGGCGTTTTCTTGTTCGGCTCGCAGCGATTCAATTTCGGCTTTGAGCGCCGTAACTTCATCACGATCTTCCAGTGCTGCCTTAGCCTCGACCAAGTCGGCCCGTGCAGCCTCAACTGCGGCCAGCTTCTCGGCGGCTTCAGCAAGCTGTTGACGCAAGCCATCGGCCTCGGCGCTATCTACCGGTTGCGCCCGCAGTGTCTCGATATCGGCGCGCATCGCGTCGATTTCCTGATCGTGTCTTTCTTTCAGGGATTTGAGGCGTTCTTCTAACTGAGCATTCGCGACCCGCTCTTCATCAAGTGCTGCGCGCAGTTCCTGATCCTGATTTCTGCCAGCGGGGGCCGCCTCACCCAATGCCTCGACGCCCGAACCGATCCGCTCCATGGCGGCTACTATACGGCGCTGTAGTTCCTCGATCTGACTCATGCCCCTGTCACCTCTTTACCAAGGTTCATTCTGTTGCTCGGTTGGCCGAATCGAATCCAGCCCCGCTCGTCCCTAGTCTAACGGAATGTTCCGGAAAATACCCACTCTTTGCTTTCAAGTACTTGAGCACCACTGTTGAACCAAGGACGGCGTGTCACGCCCGGTTCTGCTTGCACTTTGAGGGTTGGATGGTATTGAGCGCGCAATCTGCCTGTAATCCAAAGGAACAACACCCGTGGACCTGACTGCGCTGCGTACTGCCAACCCCGAACACTGGGACAAGGCTGCGGCTATCCGCACCCTGACCCTTGATGCTGTTGCCGCTGCTAATTCCGGCCATTCCGGCATGCCGATGGGCATGGCCGATGTTGCGACCGTGCTGTTCGAAAAGCACCTGAAGTTTGATGCATCGGCCCCGAACTGGCCTGATCGGGATCGCTTTATCCTGTCGGCTGGCCATGGTTCGATGCTGGTCTATTCGCTGTTGTATCTCACTGGCCACGGCGACGTTACTCTGGAAGAAATCAAAAACTTCCGTCAGTTGGGCGCCAAAACTGCAGGCCACCCCGAGAACTTCCTGGTGGATGGCATCGAAACCACGACTGGCCCGTTGGGTCAGGGCATTTCCAACGCCGTCGGCTTTGCCATGGCCGAGGAAATTCAGCGCGCGCATTACGGCAAGAAGGTCGTTGACCACTTTACTTACGTGATTGCAGGCGACGGCTGCCTGATGGAAGGCGTCAGCCAAGAGGCGATCACCCTCGCCGGTCGTCACGAGCTGAGCAAACTGATCGTCTTCTGGGACAACAACAACATCACCATCGATGGAACAGTTGATATCGCCGATCGTACGGACCAAGTTCGTCGATTTGCAGCTTCAGGCTGGCATGTCATCGAAATCGATGGCCACGACCCCAAGGCGATTGATGCGGCGATCATCCAGGCTAAGAAATCCAACAAACCGACAATGATCGCATGCGAGAGTCACATTGCTCTGGGTCACGCTGCGCAGGATACGTCGAAAGGCCACGGTGCACTGACCGATCAGGACCAGCTGAAAGCTGCCAAAGACGGTTATGGCTGGCCGCATGACGCGTTTGAAGTACCGGCCAACGTGAAATCAGCATGGGAAGCCATCGGAGCCCGTGGTGCGTCCGAACGCGCTGCCTGGGAAGAGCGTTTCGCGCAGCTATCCGAGCGCAAGCAGGCCGAGTTCAACCGCGCTTATGCGTTTGAAGCTCCCAAGAAACTTGCAGGCGTCATCCGCTCGTTCAAAAAGCAGATGTCGGAAGATCAACCGAAACTGGCCACCCGCGCATCGTCTGAGAAGGTTCTGAACGTCGTGAACCCGATCATGACGGAAACCGTAGGCGGTTCGGCTGACCTGACCGGTTCGAACAACACGAAGTCTTCGGATATGAGCGTGTTCCTGCCCGAAAACCGCAAGGGTCGCTATATCCATTACGGTATCCGCGAACATGGCATGGCAGCCGCGATGAACGGCATGGCGCTGCATGGCGGCATCCGCCCCTATGGCGGTACGTTCATGGCCTTCACCGACTATGCGCGTCCATCCATGCGTTTGGCAGCACTGATGAAGGTGCCGTCTGTCTTCGTCATGACCCATGACTCGATTGGTCTGGGTGAAGACGGCCCGACCCACCAGCCAGTCGAGCATCTGGCGATCTCGCGCGCAACGCCGAACACCTATGTGTTCCGCCCAGCAGACACCGTTGAGACCGCCGAAGCATGGGAACTGGCGCTGACCTTCAAGAACTGCCCTTCCGTCCTGTCACTGACCCGTCAGGGTGTGCCGACCGTACGGACCCAGCACAAAGCCAAGAACCTGACCGCACAAGGTGCCTATGTTCTGGCAGAGGCCGAAGGTAAGCGTCAGGCCATCCTTATTGCCACCGGTTCCGAGGTGTCCTTGGCGATGGAAGCCAAGGCTATGCTCGAAGCTGAAGGCATCGGCACCCGCGTTGTTTCCATGCCCTGCATGGAATTGTTCGCACAGCAGGACGAAAGCTATCGCAAGCGCGTTCTGCCCGGTGGTCCGGTCCGCGTCGGCATCGAGGCCGCCGTCCGCGCCGGAGGCTGGGATCGCTGGCTTCTGGGTGAACGCGGCCGCGAAGCCAAGGCTGGTTTCATTGGCATGTCGAGCTTTGGTGCATCCGCCCCCGCTGGCGAGTTGTACAAGCACTTTGGCATCACAGCCGAGGCGACTGTTGCCAAGGTTAAGGAACTGCTAGGCTAAACCCGCGTTTCGCAGGCAAACTAGGCTATAGAAAGCCCCGGTCACGACCGGGGCTTTTTTAATGGATGCATTACTTGTCAGACAAAGATGATGACGGATTGCATCCCGTCTACCACAAGCTCTCCGTCCGTATTCCACATCCGCATCACTTGCGAGCTATAGCCATCTCGACCAGCAGTCAGTTGGTTTTCCATCAGCCACCAGCCGTCGTCGGTTTGAACCGTCTCGGACAACAGGTTCACCATCCAGTTCATCGACGAATTCGCGCCCGGCTTTGTCAACAGCGAGAAAATACTCGGCGGCAGCACATCGGCCAGCGCTATCAACCCTTCGATTCGATCCCGCATTCGTTCATCTCTGTGACGAGCCCAGACCCGTACATACCCGCTGTCTGAACCGGTGAACGGTAGCGCCCCCTCGATAAGCCGAACATCAAAGTTGTTAAAAAACGGGATCGGTCCTTTGGTGACGCCGGGCGGCAGATAACCGGGGGTATCCTCTGGCGCCGGGCTGGGTATGGGCGGACACGCAACCGAGACCAGGCTTTGTTGTGCCGCACCGAACGAGAAGGTTCCCATCGCCGCTGTCTTTCCACCAATGTCGGCCCGAGCGCTCAGCGTGGTGACATTGCGACCTTGTCTCATCATCTCGGTTTCGATGGACGGCCCTTCGCCAATAGGAGCCGTAAAATTGATCAGGGCCGAGCGAAGCGGTGGCAGATCGAGATGCTGTGTACGCGCAGCGTTAAGCAACATAGCGGCAGTAAATCCGCCAAAACTCGTACGTCCCTGCATCCAGTTCGGCGGCAAGGGACATTGGACGCGCCCCTCGCTGCATTCTACAGCATCAAGGGCGTCCGAAAGGGTGCATTCGGTCATGGGACTCTCAATTCTTCAGGTCACGCCGAGCATAAGAACACGGCATGACCTGGACATCTGTGACCTTGCGTCAGTGCTTTTGAGAGTCGCCCGATATGCTGCTCAGGAGCGGTGCGATGAGCTTTGTGGCCACTGGAATCAGAACCATCCCCCAAGCCAGACCAAAAATGCCGTCCATAGTGGCTTTGGACACCCATTCCACAACTGCAGTCCACTGATCCGACACGGAATGCCCGATGGCATAGGCCCAGTCGTGTATGTGGTGGCCCAACCAGCCAAAACCCAGCACTTCCATTCCGTGAATGATGATCGACCCACCAACCCACAGCATCGCAGCGGTTCCGACGATCGAAAGCACTTTCATTACAGCTGGCATCGCCTTGACCAACCCGCGCCCCAAACCACGCCCTATCGGTGTAGGTGCGTTATTCGCCAGGTACAGCCCGACGTCATCCATTTTCACGATCAACGCAACAGACCCGTACACTGCCAGCGTGACCCCGATTCCAACGACCGCCAGTGTTGCTGCCTGCATCCACAGATTCGGAGCTTCAATGGCCGCCAGCGCAATTGTCATAATTTCCGCAGACAGGATAAAGTCGGTCTTGATGGCCCCCCTGACCTTTTGCTCTTCCAGATGGCCGGGATCGCGCACATTCATGTCGTCTTCGATCACGTGACTGCCATGCGGAAACAGTACGTGAAAGATCTTTTCGGCCCCTTCGAAACATAAATAGGACCCGCCGATCATAAGCAGAGGTGTTATCAGCCAGGGGGCCAGGTTCGCCAATAGCAAGGCGACCGGAAGCAACAGGATAATCTTGTTGAACAGAGATCCGCGCGCAATGCGCCAGATGATCGGCAGCTCGCGCGCTGGCGCAAATCCCTGAACGTATTTTGGGGTAACGGCCGCGTCGTCAATAATCACACCGGCTGTTTTCGCCCCGGCCTTACCTGCAGCCGCGACCACATCGTCAACGGACGCCGCCGCAACCTTGGCTATCCCTGCTACATCGTCCAACAGGGCCAACAAACCGCTCATGGTGCTTCCTTTCCTTTCACCTGCCGCATTCGGAACCTACCTGATCCAACGCTTAGCGCAAGCGTTAGCGCAACCGGCGCAGGTTTGCGCTAACACCTTAAAAATATGCCACTTTTGCCCTTTTGAGATTGTCAATTCGCGGCTATATGGCCTGCAAAGCAAGCGCATTTGGAGACGTCTGATGACCATCAAGGTCGGTATCAATGGTTTTGGCCGCATCGGCCGCTGTACCCTGTCGCACATCGCGGCATCGGCTCGCAACGACATCGAAGTGATCAAGGTCAATGCAACCGGGCCCTTGGAAACCTCGGCTCATCTGCTGAAATATGACAGCATACATGGTCGTTTCCCGCGTGACGTATCCATCAATGGCAACACGATGGATTTGGGCCGCGGCCCGATGGAGATGTTCTCGACCTACGACATGAACGAGCTGGATTGGGATGGCTGCGACGTCGTTCTGGAATGCACCGGCAAATTCAATGATGGTCATAAAGCCAAAACTCACCTTGACCGCGGCGCCCAGAAGGTTCTGCTTTCGGCCCCGGGCAAGAATGTAGACAAGACAATCGTCTTTGGTGTGAACCACAATGACCTGACCACCGAAGACAAAATGGTGTCTAACGGTTCGTGCACCACCAACTGCCTTGCCCCGCTTGCCAAGGTATTGGACGAAGGCATCGGTATCGAGCATGGCATCATGACCACGATCCACGCTTACACCGGCGATCAGCCGACCCTGGACCGCCGCCACAGCGATCTGTACCGCGCCCGTGCTGCTGCTATGTCGATGATTCCAACCAGCACCGGCGCTGCCAAGGCACTGGGTGAAGTACTGCCGAACCTGAAAGGCCGCCTCGACGGATCGGCCATCCGGGTCCCTACCCCAAATGTGTCCGCTGTTGACCTGACCTTCCGCGCGTCGCGTGACGTCACCGCAGAAGAGGTGAATGCAATCGTTCAGGATGCAGCACAAGGTCCGATGCAACGCGTTCTGGGATACGAACCCGCACCACTGGTTTCGACCGATTTTAATCATACCGAAGAAAGCTCGATCTTTGCGCCGGATCAGACCCGCGTTGTTGACAATCGCATGGTCCGGGTTCTGGCCTGGTATGACAACGAATGGGGCTTTTCGGTTCGTATGGCTGATGTAGCCGTCGCAATGGGTCGTCTTAACTGACATCAGCTTGATTGCTTGAACAGCATTGCCCGCTCAGGTTATCTGGGCGGGCTTTATTGTTCGGGGCCGTAATGACCAACCAACTCGCCATCTGGCTCGGAATTTTAATTCTTGGCGGGTTCATGCTCGACTATGCACTCTATGGGACCGAGCATTTATTGTTCCTTGGAAAGAAGTTGTACGACTTTCTTGACTGGCTGGCCTTCTGGCGCTGACAGAGGTTTTGCTTGACTTTTTCGCTCACCTGATTTTGTTAGCGCTAACTGATCATGAAACCGAAGCCGGACGGCTATTCAGACGGAGCGCAAAATGACACTGAAACTGGCAATCAATGGCTTTGGACGTATCGGGCGAGGCGTACTGCGGGCCGTAATGGAATCCGGGCGCCAAGACGTAGAGATCGTTGCGATCAACGATTTGGCCAAACCTGAAATGAACGCCCATCTCTTCGAATTCGATAGTGTTCATGGACGCTATAAAGATACGGTCA
>NZ_SMMF01000955.1:59970-76418 GCF_009711355.1 Roseibium sp. RKSG952
GAATGCACTGGTGTATTCCGTACGCGTGAGGCAGCGTCGCGTCACTTTCAGAACGGATCAAAAAAGGTGTTGATCTCAGCTCCTGCTCGCGGCGACGGCGCTGTCAAAACTGTAGTGTTCGGTGTGAATGAGCATGAGCTAACTGCCGAGGATTTGGTGGTTTCAAACGCGTCCTGCACGACGAATTGCTTGTCACCAGTTGCGGCCGCACTTGATGCAGGTTTGGGTATTCGGCACGGAAACATGACAACCGTACACGCCTATACGGCCAGCCAACCCGTTCATGACACGGCTGGAAAAGACCCCTACCTGTCGCGTGCTGCAGCGTTGTCGATGATCCCGACAACGACGGGTGCGGCCTCTGCCGTTGGTCTGGTTCTGCCACAACTTCAGGGCAAACTGACGGGTCAGGCCATCCGCGTACCCACGCCTAACGTTTCCGTGGTCGATTTGGTTGTCGAAGTCTCCCGTCCGACAACTGAAGAAGAAGTGAACGCGTTGTTTACCGAGGCCGCAGAAAAAATCCCCGGCGTATTGGCCGCAGAAAATCGTCCTCTGGTCTCTGTAGATTTCAACCATGACGCCCATAGTTCGACCGTCTCTCTGTCGGAGACCAAAGTCACCGACGGAACACTGGTTCGTGTTCTCGCCTGGTATGACAATGAATGGGGTTTTTCGAACCGGATGCTGGATACTGCAGCAGCGATGGGCGCTTTAGCCTAACCTCTCACGCAATGCAGTGTTGACACGGGGCGTGACAAATTTTGACACGTCCCCACCCAATCTGGCGATCTCTTTTACCAGTTTGGATGCGATTGCCTGATGTCTTGCCTCAGCCATCAGGAACACGGTTTCGATTGAATCATCCAAGGCTCGGTTCATCCCGACCATCTGGAACTCATACTCAAAATCAGCAACAGCACGCAGGCCGCGCACGATGATCTGAGCACCGACATCTCTGGCACAATCGATCAGCAGGTTTTCAAAGGGATGCGCGACAATCTCAGTACCGGTTTGTTCGGTCAGATAGGCGCATTCCGCCTCAATCATGGCTACGCGCTCTTCGAGTGAGAACAAAGGGCCCTTGTCCCGATTGATCGCAACTCCGATGACCAGCTTGTCGACCAGCGCTGCGGCGCGGCGAATGATATCGATATGACCCAGAGTAATCGGGTCAAAGGTTCCGGGATATAATCCAACGCGCATCACTGTCTCCTGCGCAACTTTATTTCTGCGCAAGCAAACACAACTTCGCCGCGTGTGCAAGAGGCGGCATCAGGCTGAAACCCGATCAGTGCCCCATGATCATGCCTTGCAATGCGTCTTTTTCCATGGCCAGTTCGGTCAATTGAGCCTTGACCACATCGCCCAACGTCACAATTCCAACAAGCTGCCCGTCTTCCAGAACCGGCATATGTCGAAACCGGCCTTCTGTCATTCTGGACATGATATCCTGTACAGTGTCCTGGCGGCTGGCTGTCACCAAATCTCGGGTCATATAGGCGCTGACGGGTTCCGAAAGACACCCGCTGCCACTTGCCGCGAGCTCCCGTACAATGTCACGCTCTGACAAAATACCGGATGCTGTCTGACCACCATCTTCTGATATGACCACCGTACCAATACGTTTCTCAGCCAGAATTTTTGCAGCTTCCGAGACTGTTGCTGACGGTTCGACGGTTACAACCCCGCCTGCCGCCTTGGATTTCAGAATGGCCTGAACAAGCATAAGCGAAAAAACCTCCGGAATAACGTACTGTTTTTTAAAGCGTTGCCGGAATGAAAGACCCTGTCAAGGTTGGGCTTCGGCTTCAAGCCGCGCAACCTCGTCGCGGATACCTTTGGTCAGGGCATCTGCAAAGCGGTTCAACCGCTCGTTGCGGTGATCCCCCTGATGTCGAACGAGGTAGAAACTACGGGTCAAACTGACTTGATCCGTCAGTATTTTACGAAGATGAGGATGGAATGGCAGCGTAAAATCATGAGCGACGCAGACACCACTTCCCAACGAAACCTGCCGAAGTTGCACAGAGACCGAATTTGATGCAAGCGCAACACGGTCAACGCCGATATCGTTGAGATAATCCAACTCACGGTCAAAAATCATATCGGGGATATACCCAATCAGACGATGCCCCCCAAGATCGGCGACAGATTGAATTGGGGTATGACGATCCAGATATTCCCGGGTCGCGACCAGATGCAATTTGTAATCGCTGACTTTTTGCACCAGCAACTTTCCTGCCGTAGGCGCACTGACTGTGACCGCCATATCAGCTTCGCGGCGGGACAGGTTAATAATGCGAGGCAGCGCGAGGATCTGAATGTCCAGATCGGGGTTCGCATCACTGATTTTGGCGCAAACCTGCGGTAACAAGTAGTTTGCGCTGCCATCCGGCGCTCCGATCCTTATCTGACCGCTTAGAGATTTTGTTGAACCGGCTACTGCACCTGCTGCCGCACGCATTGCCTCTTCGGCGTGCAGGCTGTGATCCATTAAGCGCTCACCTGCCGGTGTGAGCAGATAACCCTGCTGAGATTTCGTAAAAAGTGAAGCGTTCAGGGCGGTCTCCAGCCGGGCAATTCGCCGCCCGACGGTTGCCGGATCAATCTTCAGCAATCGGCCAGCGGACGAAAGGCTTTCCTCGCGTGCGACGGCCAGAAAGACCCGCATGTCATCCCAATTTGGGTTCATCTGTTTCCTTTTGCATTTTTGCAAAGCTCTTTTGAGACATTGCCTCTGTTCGCGGGATTTCTGCAAGCCTATTCTGCGCGCAAATTTACCGGAGGAGTTTGCAATGCAAGATCTGACCCATTTCATCAACGGCGAGAACGTGGCGGGCACATCCGGCCGTTTCGACGACGTTTTCAACCCTGCAACCGGCGAAGTTCAGTACAAATGCCCGATGGCAAGTGTAGCTGAAACCACAGCGGCGATCGAAGACGCAGCCGCCGCACAGATCGCCTGGGGTGCAACCAACCCGCAAAAGCGCGCCCGTGTCATGATGGCCATGGTCGGCCTGATGAACCGTGACATGGACAAGCTGGCCGAAGCGCTGAGCCGCGAGCACGGTAAAACCATCCCCGACGCTAAGGGCGACCTGCAGCGTGGCCTCGAGGTGATTGAGTACTGCATTGGCGCCCCTCAGATGCTGAAAGGTGAATTCACCGACAGCGCAGGCCCGGGCATCGACATGTACTCCATGCGTCAGCCATTGGGTGTTGTCGCGGCGATCATGCCCTTCAACTTCCCCGCCATGATGCCTCTGTGGCACGTCGGCCCGGCTCTGGCCTGCGGTAACGCCGTTGTCCTGAAACCTTCCGAGCGTGACCCCTCTGTTCCGCTGATGCTGGCAGAACTGTTTGTCGAAGCGGGCCTACCCAAGGGTGTATTCCAGGTTGTTAACGGCGACAAAGAGGCGGTAGACACCTTGCTGGACAGCGAGATCATTCAGGGCGTCTCGTTTGTTGGATCGACCCCGATAGCGCAGTACATCTATTCGCGTGCAACTGCCAACGGTAAGCGCGCGCAGTGTTTTGGCGGTGCGAAGAACCACATGATCGTCATGCCCGATGCTGACATGGACCAGGCAGCGGACGCGCTGGTCGGTGCAGGTTTCGGCGCGGCTGGCGAACGCTGCATGGCCATTTCAGTCGCTGTTCCGGTTGGTGAGGAAACTGCCGATGCGCTGATCGAAAAGCTGGTCCCGCGCATCGAAAAGCTGAAGGTTGGCCCTTACACCGCAGGTGATGATGTCGACATGGGTCCGGTCGTAACCGGCGCAGCAAAAGAACGCATTCTTGGCCTGATCAACTCGGGCGTGGAACAAGGCGCTAAGCTGGTTGTCGACAACCGCGACTTCAGCCTGCAGGGCTATGAGGACGGGTTCTTTGTCGGACCGCACCTGTTTGATCACGTGACCCCCGAAATGGACATCTACAAGCAGGAAATCTTTGGTCCTGTTCTGTCGACCGTCCGCGCAGGCTCCTATGAAGAAGCGCTGAAGCTGGCGATGGATCATGAATACGGCAACGGCACCGCGATCTTCACTCGTGACGGTGACACCGCACGTGACTTTGCCAGCCGCGTGAATATCGGCATGGTTGGCATCAACGTTCCGATCCCGGTTCCGCTGGCCTATCACACCTTTGGTGGCTGGAAGAAATCCATGTTCGGCGACTTGAACCAGCACGGTCCTGACAGCTTCAAGTTCTACACCCGCACCAAAACAGTGACATCGCGCTGGCCGTCGGGCATCAAGGAAGGTGGCGAGTTCAACTTCAAAGCGATGGACTAAAATCCATTCCTTCGAAATACCAAAGGCCGCCCAATCGGGCGGCCTTTTTCAGTTCCTCAGCGAGGTATCAGTTCTGGAGGAACTCGCGCAGCGTAATCTGCCCGTCAAAATCAGCATCAAATTCAGCCATCATCATCCGTAGATCGTGTTCGGGGACACAGGCTTTGGCGATGCCTTTGATCTTTCCGTTTTCCACCATTGTCAGGCACTCGGCCGGCAAAGGCTCATCCATTTCGGGATCGGGGAACTCGATGATGTCCTGCACATCAACTGCGACGAGTTCATCCGGTGAAACAACGCCATTTTCATCAGCGTCGTATTCCAGAAACTCTATCGCACGCTCCGCCAGAAACACGGTTTCAAACTCGGAATACTCAACATGGCCATCCGCATTTGCGTCGGCACGGCTGATTTCGTCAGCAGCTATTGCTTCTGGCGTGCAGGGTTCAGTGCTGGCATCACAATCATCGGGTAGAAACAGCACGTCTTCCTGCGTCAGGAATTGCTGGAACTCAGGCTTTGTGATCACTCCGTCACCATTTCGATCAAGCTCGGTGAAAAACATACGGGCCATGGGGGTAGCCTGCGCAGGTGTCTGGGCCGAACCCCAATACACCCCTGCCAGCAACAAGACAGGTAGCACGTAGAGGGTTTTGGGGGCAAAATTGCTCAATGAGCGAACGGGCATGTCATGTTCTCCAATATTATCAGATGACGGCCCTGCCAGCTCCCGATCGATCACACCGCGTACGAGTTCACTCATTGACGATCCGCGTTGTTCGCTGAGATCAGCCAGCTTGCTTTTCAACTCATAAGATACGCGAATTTCCAAGGTTTCTGATTTCTTGGTCATATCGTGTGGTCTCCGGAATACTGTGGGCCTGTCTCTTGCAGTTGGAGCAGACATGGCCCTAAAAATAGCCCAACCCGTGTCCGGCAAACAGGCAAATCGTGTCCGGACAGTGGTCAATCTGCTGTCCGGACAGGCGAAAATTCGCAAGTAAATCTGATATCTCACAGAAAATTTAGGTGACACATCTGGCTCTGGCGTGAACGAATAACTAAATTGCCGAAAAATCTGAGCAGTCTTTCAGGAGGCTTAAGTGTCCAGTTCCCGTATTAATCGTCGCGCTGCCCTGTTGGGCGTAGCATCCGCTATTGCCGCACCAACCCTATTGCGCGCCCAAAGCTCCGATGCATTCCCTGAGACTGAAGATGAGATCAGCACCCAATTACCTGTGCGTCGCAATGTTTCTTCGTTCTCACAGCAGAACTGGCAGGACCATTTTGATGAGTTGGGCGTCGGCTGTCTGCTCGCGGATATCACCAGCCGAGCAGTGCACTATTGGGGACCTGATGGCACCTACAAGCTGTACCCAAGCTCGGTTCCAATGAGCGAAGAGCTGACTAAACGCGGATACACCGAAGTTGTCAGAAAGCGTGAAAACCCAAGCTGGACACCAACCGCATCTATGCGCGAGCGTGATCCATCCCTGCCGATCCGCATGGAAGGTGGCGACCCGGGCAACCCGTTAGGAACCCGCGCGATGTATCTGAGCTGGCCCGCCTATCTGGTGCACGGCACCCATGACACCCGAAAAATCGGTCGTCAGAGCTCATCCGGCTGCATCGGCCTTTACAACCAGCATGTCGAAGAACTCTACCCACTGGTTAAAGTCGGAACCAAAGTCCGGCTCCTCTGAAACACGAAGCCCCGGCCACAAGGACCGGGGCTTTTTCATTGTGGTGAAGCGGTAACTTACTCCGGCAAAAGAACTGCGTCGATCACATGGATGACGCCGTTGCTGGCTTCGATGTCGGCCTGAACGACTTCGGCTTTATTCACCTTCACGCCATTTTTGGCATTCACGCTCAGACGGTCGCCCTGAACGGTCAGAACCTTGGCGCGCTTGCCTGCAATGTCACCCGACATGACCTTGGCCGGAACAACATGATAGGTAAGGATGGCGACGAGTTGATCCTTATTTTCAGGCAACAGCAACGTTTCAACTGTACCTTCGGGCAAAGCTGCGAATGCCTCATCAGTTGGTGCGAAAACCGTGTAAGGCCCCTTACCTTTCAGCGTGTCGACCAGGTCTGCAGCCTGAACGGCGGCGACCAGTGTATTGAACGAACCTGCCGATACAGCAGTGTCAACGATGTCAGCAGCCTGTGCCTTAAGCGGCAGGGTCAGTGCGATTGCGGCGGCGGCGCCCATGAAAGTACGGCGGAACATAACTGTCTTCTCCTCTCCAGCTAGTTATGGAAAGGGGTACGGGCCTTTAGTAAAACCGGATCACTTTATGATTACGCGGGATTGTACTGAACCCAGATGCTTTGAGCGCGACCATCCTTGAGAAACGGTAAGGATTCTACCGCATCCGGGCGATCTTGCTGCAGGTAGTACCCCGGCCAAAGCATTGAATATGAACCAGATTGCAGCAATGCGTGCAGCATATATTGCTCTCCCCAACCGGGACAGTCATAGAAGAAACGCTTGGGGTATTCATAAGGCAGAAATACATCGTGGACATGGATCACTACGCCCGGCTTAAGGGTTGGTATGATCCGACAGAACAAATGCGCCACATCATTGCTCATCCGCACAACATGACTGGAATCGATGAACAGAACATCCCCAGCCTCGAGCTGTGCAAACAGCTCTGGATCGACTTCTTCAAGCCGTTTCTGTTCGAACTGATCGACTACGTGAGCAATGTCCGCACGGGGATACGGATCGATGGCTGTGATTTTCGTATCCAGCCCGCCATCAATGATCGCCTGCCGTGTCACTCGGGTCGAGTTGCCACAGCCCACCTCGATCACGCGCTTTGGCTGAAAACGGCGGATCATCAGATACAGCGCCTCAGCATCCGGGCTGTCATAATAACCGTTACCAATGCGATATCCGGTCTTGTTGCGTGAGGGATCTTTCAACGCTGACAAGGCATCGGCGTATTGATGAAACTCATTGGTCAGCTGTGAAATGTCAAAATCGTCCATCCCCGGTGACAGGGCATACGCCGGACGTGCCAATCCCCCTGCCCGTTCAAACGCCTCAAGCCGTGCGCGCTCATCCCGCTCTGTCACCTTGTCGATCAGTTTGACGCCGATCCGATCCAGGACGGCGTTGATCCGGGGGAATTTTCTGGGTTTCACGCGGAAGGCTCCGATTTGGCATTGGGCTTTGGACGCTGCATAGCGTTGCTTGCATGACCTCTGCAAGAACCACAATCCCAAACCCTTGGCAAAAAGGCCAATTCCGTATTCACTGGTCTGACAAATAGACGAGAGGTCCGCGCATGCAGCAGGAATTCACGCTTGGCATAGAAGAAGAGTATCTGCTGGTCGATCGCGACAGCCTGCATCTTGCCGAAGCGCCTGCTGAACTCATGGAAGCCTGCCAATCCGATTTCGAAGGTCAGGTCAGCCCTGAATTCCTGCAATGTCAGATTGAAGTTGGCACTCGCCCCCACACCACAATCGCTTCAGCACGGGAAGATTTGAAACGACTGCGTTCCTGCGTGTCCAAACGCGCTGCGGAATACAATCTGGCTCCGATAGCGGTTTCGTGCCATCCCTTTGCGGATTGGAAAAACCAAAGTCACACCCGCAAGGAACGATACGACGCATTGCAACATGCTCTTGGTGGTGTGGCACGCAGGATGCTGATCTGTGGCATGCATGTCCACGTGGGCGTTGAAGATCCTGCATTGCGCGCTGATCTGATGCCTCAGCTCTGTTACTTCCTGCCGCATTTACTAGCCCTCTCAACCTCCTCCCCCTTTTGGAATGGCGAGGATACAGGGCTGTCATCATACCGCCTGACTGTCTTTGACAATTTGCCGAGAACAGGCTTGCCTCCGGTCTTTGGCAGTTGGTCCGAATATGAACGGACCACGGGTGTGCTGGTCGAACTGGGCGTGATTGAGGACACCTCGAAAATCTGGTGGGACCTGCGTCCTTCGCATCGGTTCCCCACACTTGAAACCCGCATCATGGATGTCCAACCGAGACTGGAGCATACGCTATCGCTTGCCGCTCTGAATCAGGCACTGACACGGATGCTCTGTCGTCTCAAAGACCGCAACCTGCGTTGGCGTCAATACGACCGCTTTCTGATCGGAGAAAATCGATGGCGGGCGCAACGATATGGCGTTGGTGAGGGTCTGATCGACTTTGGTGACCGGTCAATCAAACCAATGGCTGAACTCATGGGTGAGCTTATGGGTATGCTTGCCGAAGATGCAGAGGCTTTGGGCACCATGAGCGAGCTTGCGCGTTTGCTACAGATCGCAGAAAGCGGCACATCAGCCACTCGTCAGCGGCGTGTTCATGCTGAGGCTGCGGCACAAGGTGAAGATCCAGGCAGAGCTGTCGTTAAACATCTGATCGAAGAATTCCACTCCGATCTTTGATCCGCCAAATCCGATCGTTTCGCGGATTTCTGACTCAAAGTTCGTCACAGCGATTTCAAAGCAGGTACCGGCAAGAATTACTGCATATTTTGTAGGTAGTCCTACGATTGCTGGCCGTGAAAAATTTCTGTAAGGATTGGGAAATAAACACTCGTTCAATTCACCAATCTGCAGGGGAGGCAGGCCATGGATTTCGCGCTGACCGAGGAACAAACAGCCATCTTCGACATGGCCTACGCGTTCGGACAGGAGAATATCGCCCCGCACGCGCGCCAATGGGAAACGGATGGAACAATCCCAAAGGAGCTTTGGCCGCAAATCGGTGAACTGGGTTTTGGGGGTCTCTACGTTTCCGAAGATAGTGGTGGATCGGGACTGACGCGGTTGGACGCTACTCTTGTATTTGAAGCGCTCTCAATGGCTTGCCCCTCGGTCGCGGCATTTCTTTCGATCCACAATATGTGCGCCAAGATGCTCGACAGCTTTGGCAGCGATGAGCTGAAATCTCGCATTATGCCAGAGGTTCTGAGCCTGAATACCGTACTGAGTTACTGCCTCACTGAACCAGGCTCAGGTTCGGATGCCGCAGCACTCAAAACTCGGGCTGAACGCACTAATGAGGGTTACACTCTGAATGGCACCAAAGCCTTCATCTCAGGTGGCGGGTACTCCGATGCTTATGTCTGCATGGTCCGCACCGGCGAAGACGGACCGAAAGGCATTTCGACGGTCTATGTCGAGGACGGAACAGCGGGCCTCAGCTTTGGGGCGCTTGAGCAAAAGATGGGATGGAAAAGCCAGCCGACGGCACAGGTTCAGTTTGACGATTGCAAGATTCCATCAGGCAATCTTGTGGGCACCGAAGGTGATGGTTTCAAATACGCGATGATGGGGCTGGATGGCGGCCGTCTTAACATCGCCTCCTGTTCGTTAGGTGCAGCCCAAGCCGGTTTGGACATGACGCTACAATACATGTCCGAACGCAAGGCGTTTGGGAAATCCATCGATCAGTTCCAGGCGCTTCAATTCCGACTGGCTGACATGGAAATCGAACTGCAGGCTGCCAGAACCTTCCTGCGTCAGGCAGCATGGAAGCTTGATCAGGGTGCGCCGGATGCCACCAAGTTCTGCGCCATGGCCAAGAAATTTGTAACTGAAACGGGATCGAAAGTGGTCGATCAATGCCTGCAACTGCATGGTGGTTACGGATATCTTGCAGACTATGGCATTGAGAAGCTTGTGCGCGACCTTCGGGTGCATCAGATATTGGAAGGCACCAACGAGATCATGCGTGTGATCGTCGCCCGCCAAATGCTTGCCAATCGCTGAGGAATTCATGTCCGACATCGACATTCGTATAACTGGCCGTGCAGGACGGATTACCCTGACACGGCCACAGGCCCTGAACGCGCTTAGCTATGATATGTGCATGGCAATCGACGTTGCGCTGCGCAACTGGCGCGAAGATGACGCCGTTGATCTGGTCATTCTTGATGCTGAGGGTGAAAAGGCCTTCTGCGCCGGGGGGGACATCGCAGAACTCTATGAAACGGGTACAAAAGGCGATTTTGCCTACGGTCAGACTTTCTGGAAAGATGAGTACCGCCTGAATGCGATGATCTTTGAATACCCTAAACCGGTCGTCAGCTTCCTGCAGGGCTTCACAATGGGTGGTGGTGTTGGCATCGGTTGCCACGGCAGCCACCGAGTTGTCGGAGAATCCTCGAAAATCGCCATGCCGGAATGCTCGATCGGCCTGGTTCCGGATGTCGGTGGCTCACTCATGCTGGCATTGGCGCCAGGGCGTTTGGGAGAGTATCTGGGTACAACCGGTGCACGCATGGGGCCAGCCGATGCGATATATGCCGGGTTTGCTGATCTCTACATTCCGCAATCAAAATGGTCTGACTTGATCGAGATGCTCGAGGCGTCGGGAAATGCCGAACTCTTGTCTGATCACGCCGAGATTCCGGCCAACAGCGAGTTGGAACAGGCACAGAAGGAAATTGATCAGTTCTTCGACGGTGAAACTCTGGGCGACATTCTGACAAACCTGCGCAACGGAAAGACAGAATTTGCAGAGAAAACGCTAACGACGCTGTCACGGACTTCGCCGCTTTCGATGGCATGTGCGATCGAGATGCTGCACAGACTGCGAGGCCCTGCCCTGACTATGCGAAAGGCGTTGGAGTTAGAGTATCGTTTTACCCATCGCGCGATGGAACACGGTGATTTTCTGGAGGGCATTCGCGCCCAGATCATCGACAAGGATCGCAATCCGAAATGGCAGTTCGCTGGCATGAACGTGCCTGCCGTTTCCGTATCAAAAATGTTGCAACCATTGGGCGCGGATACACTGAGTTTCGAGGAGGAATAAGAGATGAAGATCGGTTTCATTGGACTGGGCAACATGGGGGCACCTATGGCCGCGAACCTGGCCAAAGCAGGCCATCAGGTTCATGGCTTTGACACCGCGGGCGTTTCTGTTGAGGGCGTCAAGCAGGTCGAAACAGCGGTCGCGGCTGCCGAAGCTGCAGATGCTGTGATTACAATGCTGCCAAATGGCACGATTCTTCGTGCAGTCGCCAATCAGATCATTCCTCAGATGCAGCCGGGTACCGTGCTGATTGATTGCTCAACTGTTGACGTCGACAGTGCCCGCGCCGTTGCTGCGCAGGCCCAGGCGGCAGGTCTGTTGTCGGTGGATGCGCCGGTATCAGGCGGTATCGGCGGCGCTGCAGCCGGCACCCTGACATTTATGGCAGGTGGTTCTGACGAAGCCTTTGCTAAAGCCGTCCCATTGTTCGATATCATGGGGCAAAAGGCGGTGCATTGTGGTGAAGCTGGTGCAGGTCAAGCAGCGAAAATCTGCAACAACATGATCCTGGGCGTCACCATGATCGCCACCTGCGAGGCCTTTGCATTGGCCGACAAGCTGGGACTGGACCGGCAAAAGATGTTCGATGTAGTGAGCACCTCCTCGGGCTACAGCTGGACCATGAACGCCTACTGCCCCGCACCCGGTGTTGGCCCCCAAAGCCCTGCGGACAACGAATACCAGCCCGGATTCGCTGCCGAACTGATGCTGAAAGACCTGCGTCTTAGCCAGCAGGCCGCAGACAGTGCCGATGCAGACACGCCGATGGGACAGGTTGCCACCGCTCTATATGAACAATTTGTCGAGAACGAAGACGGGCTAGGACGCGACTTCAGCGCTATGCTACCGCGATTTGAAAAGCGTGGCCGCAACTGATTAGTCACCGGCAGCAAATCGCGCAGTCATCGTAGACGTGACTGCGCGCACTTATTTTTCCGGGTATGCTCTGACTGACGCCACTGTTGATGGTCATTGGAGTGCTTCGATGAACAAATTGCCCTGTCTTGCCATAGTCGCTGCCATTGCCCTCTCTCCCGCCGTCGTGAGCGCCGGAAACGGTAATGGTAAGGGCAAGAATTCTATTCAAGTTCAAAGGGTTTCGCCACAGCAAGGAATTGTCGTTCAGGGGAATGCAGGTCACTGCCCTCCAGGACTAGCAAAAAAAGCCGTTCCCTGCGTACCTCCTGGTCAGGTTAAGAATCGTTACCAGATCGGTGACAGGATCGATCGCGACTACGTCTGGATTAATGATCCATACCGCTATGGGCTTAAGAGAAACGGTTACTACGTCCGCGCCGGTGATTATGTCTACGGCATCGACCCCGATACGCATAAGGTTCTAAACCTGATCGGGGCCGTCGCAGACATCCTGAATTAGCGCGTTACTCGGCTGCCACGCGCTCAGGGTTCAGCATAGGAAGCAGATACCGTCCAGTGTGGCTGCGTTCATTTCCGGCTACATCTTCAGGTGTTCCGGCTGCAACGATCTCGCCACCTCCATCGCCCCCTTCCGGACCGATATCGATAATCCAGTCGGCGGTTTTGACCACGTCCAGATTGTGCTCAATCACGACTACCGTATTGCCCTGATCGACCAGTTCATGCAGCACTTCCAACAACTTGCGAACATCCTCAAAATGAAGACCAGTTGTTGGCTCATCAAGGATATAGAGCGTGCGACCGGTCGATCGTTTGCTCAGTTCCTTTGACAGCTTAACCCGCTGCGCCTCGCCCCCTGACAACGTGGTGGCCTGCTGACCCACCTTGATATAGCCGAGGCCTACACGCGCCAAAGCATCCATCTTGTCGCGGATCGAAGGCACCGCTTTGAAGAATTCCTGCGCATCCTCGACTGTCATATCAAGGACGTCCGCGATGGACTTACCCTTGAACTTGATTTCAAGAGTCTCGCGGTTATAGCGCGCGCCCTTACAGGTTTCGCAGGTCACGTAGACATCGGGCAGGAAGTGCATCTCGATTTTGATGACCCCATCGCCCTGACAGGCCTCACAACGCCCGCCCTTGACGTTAAAGCTGAACCGCCCGGGTTTGTAACCACGCGCTTTCGCCTCGGGCAACCCAGCGAACCAGTCGCGAATCGGGGTGAAGGCACCAGTGTAAGTCGCTGGATTTGAACGCGGAGTCCGCCCGATGGGCCGCTGATCAATATCGATGACCTTATCCAGATGCTCCAGCCCTTTGATAGTTTCACAGGGCGCAGGCGTCTGCCGCGCGCCGTTCAGCCGCATCGAGGCAGTCTTGAAAAGCGTTTCAATGGTCAGCGTCGATTTACCCCCACCGGACACGCCGGTGACACAAACAAACTTACCGAGCGGGAATTCTGCGGTCACATTCTTCAGATTGTTACCCGTTGCTTTGACAACGGTAACTTTCTTCTTGTTGCCTTTGCGTCTTTCGGACGGGACAGCAATCTCTCGAACACCAGAGAGGTACTGGCCCGTGATCGAAGCCGCATCACCGGCAATTTGATCCGGCGTACCATGACTGACGACCTGACCGCCGTGAACACCCGCACCGGGTCCAATATCAAACACGTAATCAGCTTCGCGGATCGCCTCTTCGTCATGCTCGACGACGATGACAGTGTTTCCCTGATCGCGCAGGTTCTTGAGTGTGCCAAGGAGACGGTCATTGTCCCGTTGGTGCAAACCAATCGAAGGTTCGTCCAAAACATACAGGACACCGGTCAGACCCGAACCGATCTGGCTTGCCAAACGAATCCTCTGACTCTCTCCACCAGACAAGGTTCCACTTGAACGTGAGAGCGTAAGGTATTCCAAGCCAACGTTATTTAAGAAACCGAGGCGCTCACGGATTTCCTTCAGAATAGCCCGCGCAATTTCATTCTTTTGCGCGCTCAGATGGTTTGGGGCATCCTCAATCCACGCGAGCGCCTCTCGAATCGACATCTCGACGACCTGACCCACGTGCTGCCCTGCAATCTTGACCGCAAGCGCTTCGGGACGCAGGCGATAACCTTCACACGTCCCACAGGGTCGGTTGTTTTGGTACCGTTCGAATTCTTCTCGAATCCATGCGCTGTCTGTTTCGCGATAGCGGCGCTCCATATTGGGAATCACACCCTCAAAGCTGCGCGTGACCTGATAAACGCGTCCCCCTTCGTCATACCGGAACTGAATTTCCTCATCTCCGGAACCGCGAAGAAACACCTGCTGAACCTTAGAAGGCAGATCCTTCCAGGGTGTGTTCTTGTCAAAGTCGTAATGGCGGGCAATCGCCTCGATTGTTTGCAGGAAGTACGGAGATTTGCCCTTGCGCCATGGCGCGAGTGCCCCGTCATACAATTTGAGCGTTTGGTCGGGCACTACAAGGCGTTCGTCAAAGAACAACTCGACACCCAGCCCATCGCAGTCCGGACACGCCCCGAAAGGTGCGTTGAACGAAAACAACCGGGGTTCGATTTCCGGAATGGTGAAACCACTGACCGGGCAGGCAAAGTTCTCGCTGAACGTGATACGCTCGGGATCACCTTCACGCGGAGCAGTCTCGAGAATCGCGATTCCATCTGCCAGATCCAGCGCTGTTCTCAGACTGTCGGCCAGGCGGGTCTCCATGCCTTCACGGACAACAAGGCGGTCGACGACAACATCAATGTCGTGCCGGAACTTCTTGTCCAGCACAGGCGGCTCATCCAGTTCATAGAACTCACCATCCACTTTGACCCGCTGAAACCCCTGCTTCCGAAGCTCAAGGAACTCTTTTTTGTATTCCCCCTTCCGATCCCGCACAATCGGAGCCAGAAGATAGCCACGTGTCCCCTCCTCCATCGTCATGATGCGATCGACCATGTCCTGCACCTGCTGCGCCTCAATGGGCAGACCGGTGGCGGGGCTATAGGGCGTTCCCGCGCGCGCAAACAGCAGCCGCATATAGTCGTATATCTCGGTGACAGTACCGACCGTAGAACGAGGGTTCTTGGATGTTGTTTTCTGCTCGATCGAAATCGCCGGGGAAAGACCACTAATGTGGTCCACGTCCGGCTTTTCCATCATGTCAAGGAACTGACGGGCGTAGGCTGACAGGCTCTCAACATAGCGGCGCTGGCCTTCGGCATAGATGGTGTCAAACGCCAGCGATGACTTACCAGAACCCGACAAACCGGTAATCACTACTAGCTGGTCGCGCGGAATGTCGACATCGATTCCCTTGAGGTTATGCTCGCGCGCACCGCGCACCTCGATATTTTTCAGCTCAGCCATTCAGGCCCCCAACAAACAAGTGTCCTAGAAATAGGCGAGCGGCGCCGAGTCTCCAACAAAAAAGTTAGAACAAAGTGTGAACTAACGGTTTATTGCCGACATCTCCTGACACTAAGACCACAATCCAATCAGTCCCCCCCGGTAGGGGTTTATTTATAATCGGCATTGAAAGGAAAATGGCGCGGTTGACGGGGCTCGAACCCGCGACCCCCGGCGTGACAGGCCGGTACTCTAACCAACTGAGCTACAACCGCGCATTTAGGGTCTATGTCTGATCCATTAACCCGGATCAAAGGTTGGCAGCGATGGCGCGGTTGACGGGGCTCGAACCCGCGACCCCCGGCGTGACAGGCCGGTACTCTAACCAACTGAGCTACAACCGCCCGCTGCCCGTTCGTTGCTGAACGTTGGGGTGTATTATGGCTACGCCCCGACATCGTCAAGCGGCGTTTTCAAGTTTTTTCAATTAACCTGAAAATTTGTTTGTGAGTTCGAAGATATAGCTGCGCCCCTTCCAGAGGTCCGGGTGTTCAGGGTTCTCCTCAGCGCAAAACATCTGGTTCTATGATTGTAATCTTGGGCCTAAGCCCTTCATCAAAAGCAGCAACAATTCAAAGGTGGAAGATGCCACACCAGGCGCTCAGACGTCGTTTGATCTGGCCGAAAAAACGCAGGGTCTGACTATTGTCAGACCCAATTGCGCTTTCAACTTTTTTGAAAGAAGTGGTCGGGGCGGCAGGATTCGAACCTACGACCCCCTGTACCCAAAACAGGTGCGCTACCAGACTGCGCCACGCCCCGGACCGTGCGCCTTCCTAACGATGCCGATCTGATTTGAAAACCCCTAACAAGGCCATTTTGCGGGTCCTTGTGAAAAAATTTCATGCCGCATGACAGTTCCGGGTTTGATTGAATAGCGCGAGGCCAAGCCTGCATTGATTTCCAGCACCGCAAACACGGAATCACCGCCTTCAACAGGTGTCAGATTTCCGGGAATCGCACCTTCGTGAACGCGAGTCACCGTCCCGGTTTTATCGAGAAAAATCATGTCCAACGGAATCAGAGTGTTCTTCATCCAGAACGCCACACGCTGAGGAGGATCAAAAACGAACAA
>NZ_SMMF01000955.1:76534-94217 GCF_009711355.1 Roseibium sp. RKSG952
GAATCGAATCTGGGCCTGATCGTTTTTGAGGTCGACACTATCGGCTCGGCAGGCAGCAAGTGCATTCCCGGACCAGAGCATTGTTACAACTGCAAGTACCGGAAACAACTTCATGGGCTGCCTCAGTCGTCCAACGCTGCTTCCCAGGCCAGTACCTGAGCTGCCATCCGGCCTCGCTTGCCGTTTATGACGCGCATCGCTAATGCCTCACCCGGTTGCAGATCGGCCAGACCCGAGCGGCGTAGAACTTCAATATGCAGAAACACGTCTTCACTACGACCAAAGACGTTCGCGAAACCAAAGCCTTTGCCTTTGTCGAACCATTTTACCCGAGCAGCCTCCAACGGCGCGTCGGATATCTCTGCCGGGTCCAACTCGGCAAAATCAGCCAACAGCATCGAGTCGGTGCGTTCCGGCGGATCAATACTGACAACCTCGACCGCCTGCACGCCGCGATCGGTGCGGTGTGTCATGATTTCGATACCCGCACCGTCAGCGACAGAGCTCTGACCGAAATTGCGCAAGACATTCACGTGCAACAGAATATCCGGCCCACCTTCGTCGGACACAACAAATCCGTATCCCTTTGCGGGATCGAACCATTTAACGTGTCCACGGACGCGGTACATGCTATTCAGATCTTCTGGCACGGTTTTCCCATCACGAAAAAGCTCAAGTCGTTAAGGGTCGGATGTGTATGATATTGAGCCGCAAATTCAAGCTGAAAAAGCCCTGAAATTTCCGGGTGTTGCATTTCACGATACGTGAGTGTCATGGATTCAACCTCTGCACACGCCATTCGTGACCGGGCATTTCACGATACCAACGGAACCGGTCATGCAACCGGAATGCACCATCAGCCCAGAACTCGATTTCCACGGGGGTCAAGCGGTATCCGCCCCAGAACGGTGGACGCGGAGGATTCGATCCCAGCTTTGCCGTGACCTTAGCAACCTCAGCCATCAAAGCGGCCCTGCTCGACAATGGCTGCGACTGCTGCGACGCCCATGCACCCAGACGGCTTTTCAGCGATCGGGACGCATAATATTCATCGGCTTGCGGCCCTTCTTCTTTAGCAATGATACCACGAACACGGATTTGTCGCCGTAACGATTTCCAGTGCATGACAAACGCGGCCTTTCCTGCACTGTCCAGTTCTCGGGCCTTTGCACTTTCGTAATTCGTATAGAATACGAATGCGTCCTTTTCGATCTCTTTCAAAAGGACCATCCGGGCATTCGGCAATCCATCAGAATCAACGGTTGCAAGCGCAATCGCATTCGGATCGTTCGGTTCTGTCTCTTCGGCCTCGGCTAACCACCGCCCCGCTATTTCAAACGGATCGGCGCCAGCGAAAATGCCAGTACGCTCACTCATTTCCATCCCCTGGAACGAATTGTTAACGACCCTACGGCGAGAACCCGCTCCGGCGCAAGAGTGCACGGCCTTGAAGCAGCGCAATCAATGGCATAAACCAACTCAACATATCGCGAAGACAGGCGGAGAACCGAACATGTCAAATCAGTTGATGGCCGGCAAACGCGGCCTCATCATGGGACTGGCCAATGACAAATCAATCGCATGGGGAATCGCCCGCGCCTTGTCCGATGCCGGGGCCGAGTTGGCCTTCTCTTACCAGGGGGATGCTCTGAAGAAGCGTGTTGACCCTTTGGCGGCACAATTGGGCAGTGAAATCGTACTCCCCTGCGACGTAAGCGACGAAGCGTCGATTGATGGTCTGTTTACATCCTTGTCTGAAAAGTGGGGCAAGCTGGACTTCGTCGTGCATGCCATCGGATTCTCCGACAAAAATGAGCTTCGTGGCCGTTACGTGGACACGTCGCGCGCGAACTTCAACCTGACGATGGATGTGTCGGTTTATTCTTTCACAGCTGTCATGCAACGCGCCGAGAAGTTGATGACCGAAGGTGGCAGCGCGATCACCCTCACCTACTACGGTGCCGAGCAGGTCATGCCGCACTACAACGTTATGGGTGTTGCCAAGGCCGCACTTGAGGCATCGGTAAAGTATCTGGCCGAAGACCTCGGCAAAGATGGCATCCGCGTCAACGCTATCTCGGCTGGCCCTATTAAAACACTGGCTGCCAGCGGTATCGGTGATTTCCGCTACATCATGAAGTGGAACGAATACAACTCGCCGCTGCGCCGCAATGTAACCATCGATGATGTCGGGAATTCAGCACTCTACCTGTTGTCTGACCTGAGCAGCGGTGTAACCGGTGAAAACCTGCACGTGGATTCGGGTTACCATATCGTCGGTATGAAGGCCGTCGATGCGCCGGACGTTGAAAAAGGATAACAGATCATGAGCGCCAAGGACCGCCTGCCCCACGAAAAAGGCTTTCACATCAGCTGGGATCAGATTCATCGTGATTCCCGCGCTTTGGCTTGGCGTCTGGATGGACAGGGTCCGGATGACGGCGCATGGCGAGCCGTCGTGGCGATCACGCGTGGCGGGATGGCTCCCGCCATGATCGTAAGCCGAGAACTGGATATCCGAACCGTCGATACCATCAGCGTTCGCTCTTATCATCATCAGGAACAGGGCGAGGCCGAAGTTCTCAAAGCCCCCGATGCTGATCTGATGGGCGATGGCACAGGCGTTCTGATCATCGATGATCTGGTCGACAGCGGTAAAACCCTGGAACTGGTGCGGGATATGTATCCCAACGCTCACTTCGCTACGGTCTATGCCAAGCCCAAAGGGCGCCCGATGGTAGATACCTTCATTACCGAAGTGAGTCAGGACACCTGGATTTTCTTCCCATGGGATATGGCGCTGCAATATGTCGAACCCTATCGCGGTACGGACTGAATCGCGACTAAAGACCATCCTTTGCCTCAATCAGACCGCGGGGAGTTCCTCGCAATCAGAATCGGATAACCGATGACACTGACACGTACCGCCTCCACTTTCGCTCCACCGGTGATGGAGGCGCGCCGGTGGCTGGAAGGGGTTGAGTTCACTGCTGATCGGCCATTGATCAACGTCAGCCAGGCAGCGCCGGTAGACCCGCCACCATTGGTATTGCGTCAGGCCATGGCAGAATTCGCGATTAACGAAGACAGCGCCCACCTGTATGGGCCTGTTCTCGGCAATGATGACCTTAGGTCTGAACTCGCACGTGAAATTAGTGAGCATTATGCTGCTGCAATCACAGCTGATCAGGTTGCGATCACTTCTGGCTGCAATCAGGCCTTCTCGGCCGTAATCTCGGCGATAACGGATCAGGAAGATGAGGTTATCCTGCCAACCCCATGGTATTTTAACCATAAGATGTGGCTGGATATGGCGGGTGTGCGTGCCGTTGATCTTCCAACGGGTGACGATCTGTTACCAGACCCCGACAAAGCCCGCTCGCTGATAACAGACAAAACGCGCGCAATTGCGCTTGTTACTCCAAACAATCCCGGTGGCGTCGAGTATCCCGCCGAGCTTGTGCTGGCTTTCTATGACCTGGCACGCGAGGCAGGCATTCGTCTACTGGTCGATGAGACATATCGCGACTTCGATAGTCGCAATGGTCCTCCGCACGCATTGTTCCAACAGCCCGGTTGGGAAGACACTCTGGTTCATCTGTATTCTTTCTCTAAAGCATATCGCCTGACAGGCCACCGTGTTGGCGCAGTGGCCAGCAGCGTTTCGTTGTTGGCTGAAATGGAGAAGTTTCTGGATACCGTCGCAATTTGCCCCGGGCAAATCGGACAGTTTGCAGCGCACTGGGGGATGCAGAACCTGACCCAATGGCTGGCAGGCGAACGGGCAGAGATCCTTGATCGTCGCGCAGCAATTTCTGAGGGCATGCCGCGTCTCGAATCCAAGGGCTGGCGCTTATTGGGGTTAGGCGCATATTTTGCCTATCTAGAACACCCGTTTGCCATGCCGTCAGATGAAGTCGCTCGTCGTTTGGTGTCAGAGGCAGGCATTTTGCTCCTTCCCGGAACGATGTTCATGCCGGACCATGATCCTGCCGGAAAGCGACAAGTTCGCATCGCGTTTGCCAATCTCGATCGTCGAGGCATCGAACAATTGTTCGACCGCTTGCAGGCATTGACCTTCTGAGCTTGCCCCTCGCGCACGCGCATCGTATTCAGGGCCGCAACCGACAGGGCAGATACCTGCCGCAAGAAGCAAGAGGGCACCATGGCCGCAGGCATGAAAAACCTATCCAAAACCTTTGTCTGGATTCTCATGGGTCTTTTGATGGTGGGACTCGCCGGATTTGGTGCCGTCAATCTCAGCGGAACCGCACGTTCGGTTGCGCAGGTAGGCAACGAGGACGTTTCAGTTCAGGAATATGTACTTGAGTTGCAGCGTGAGATCCGAGCGGTCGAGGCTCAGACCGGCCAACCGCTGCAGATGTCTCAAGCGCAGCAATTGGGGCTTGATCAGAGGGCTCTGTCACGCCTGATTGCGCTGGCCGCGCTGGACAATGAAACCCAAGAGCTCGGCATCTCAATTGGTGATGAAAATCTTCAAAATGAAATCGTACAGATTCCTGCATTCCAGGGCGTGAACGGTACATTTGATCGCGAAGCTTATCGTTTCCAGCTGGAACAGGCCGGGATCACGGATTCCCAGTTCGAGGCTGATCTGCGTAAAGAATCTGCGCGCACCATCGTACAGGGCGCGGTAATGAGCGGCGTCGAAATGCCCGCGACACTGACCGAAACTCTTGCAAACTATGTTCTGGCCCGTCGCAGCTTCACGGTCGCCACGCTCGCAAGTGATGCGCTTGAAACACCTGTCGCAGCGCCGACTGACGAACAGATCCAAACTTACTACGACGAAAACACCGATTTCTTCACCCTGCCCCGCACCAAGCGCCTGACTTATGCGATCCTGTCGCCGGAAATGCTGCTGGATACCGTTGAGATCGATGAAGACTCGCTGCGTCGTTTGTACGACCAACGCGCCGAGCAATATCAACAACCAGAACGCCGCTTGGTAGAACAACTTGTGTTTCCCAGCGAAGAAGCGGCGACTGAAGCCCTGGCGCAATTGGAAGTTGGTGGCAGCAGCTTCGAACAACTGGTTCGTGCGCGTGAGCTTGAACTGAGCGATGTGGATCTTGGCGATGTAACCCGCGAAGATCTTGGCGAAGCTGCAGATGCCGTATTTGCAGCTGAACTCGACGATGTTGTTGGTCCGTTGCCATCACAGTTTGGTCCGGCTCTGTTCCGTATCAATGGCTCGCTGGCAGAAAACAATGTACCGTTCGAGGAAGCTGCACCTGAGCTGCGCGAAGAGCTTGCTGCAGATCGCGCGCGACGTCTGATCGAAGCACAGGCAGAAGACATCAATGACATGTTGGCCGGCGGCGCGACGCTCGAAGAGCTGGTGAGCGAAACCGAGATGGAACTGGGTGAAATCGACTGGACAGCCCAGAGCGAAGACGGCGTTGCAGCCTATGAAGGCTTCCGTAGCGTTGCTCAGGCCGTGCAGGAAGGCGATTTTCCAGAGGTTGCGTTCCTCGACGATGGTTCAATCTTTGCCTTGCGCCTGAATGAGGTTTTGCCACCGCGCCCAGAGCCGTTGGATAGTGCGCGTGATCGGGTGATTGCAGCCTGGGTACAGGAAGAAATCGCTAAAGCCCTGCAAGAACAGGCAAACACTGTAATGACCCAACTGGCGACAGATGGTGATTTCACCACCACTGGTCTGCCATTCCGTGTTGAAAACGCTCTTACCCGCACCGCCTTCCTTGAAGATGTGCCTGCGGATTTCATGACAGAGGTTTTCGAGATGGAACTGGGAGAACTGCGTGTCATTCCGGGCATCGGTTCGGCTCTGATCGTTCGTCTTGATGAAGAGTTGCCCCCTGCGGAGACGGATGAACAACGCCAGATGCAGCAAGCGCTTGCCGCGCAGCTGAACCAAGCATTGGCCCAGAACATCTTTGACATCTATGTGCGCGACGCTCAGACCCGCGCACGGCCTGTCGTGGATCAGCCTGCCCTGAATGCCGTTCAGGCCAACTTCTAAGAGAGAGCGGAATGGCCCTGACCCCTGAGTTCGACACTTTCGCACACGCCTATGAAGCGGGCGAAAATCAGGTTGTTTATACCCAGCTAGCGGCGGACCTCGATACACCGGTCTCATTGATGCTCAAGCTGACGGGCGCGCAGAAAGACGCGTTCATGCTGGAATCGGTGACTGGTGGTGAGGTACGCGGCCGGTACTCGATCATCGGGATGAAACCGGACCTGATCTGGCGGTGCGACGGGGAATCGTCTTCGCTGAACCGGTCTGCCCGATTTGACGGCGAAGCATTCGAGCCGCAAGACGGCAACCCGATGGACAACCTGCGCGCCCTGTTAGCCGAAAGCCGCATTACCCTGCCCGACGATCTGCCGCAAGCGGCGGCAGGTTTGTTTGGCTATTTGGGTTACGACATGGTTCGGCTGGTCGAGTATCTGCCGGATGTGAACCCGGATCCCATGGGCCTGCCCGATGCAATCATGCTGCGCCCTTCGGTCATCGCAGTCCTGGATGGTGTTAAAGGCGAAGTCACTGTTGTGTCCCCCGCTTGGGTCAGTGACGGACAGACTGCCAAGGCGGCTTATGCACAGGCCGCAGAACGCGTAATGGACGCCGTGCGCGATCTTGAACGCGCCATGCCAGCCGAGACCCGTGATCTGGGTGAAGCCCATGAAGTTGCACCGCCGGTGTCGAACTTCACCAAATCCGGATACATGGAAGCTGTCGAAAAGGCCAAGGAGTACATCCGGGCTGGCGATATCTTTCAAGTCGTCCCGGCGCAGCGCTGGACGCAGGAGTTTCCCCTGCCCCCCTTCACGCTCTATCGCTCGCTTCGACGTACGAACCCGTCGCCGTTCATGTTCTATTTCAACTTCGGCGGATTTCAGGTCGTGGGCGCAAGCCCCGAGATTCTGGTGCGCGTCTTTGGCAGCGAGGTCACAATCCGACCAATCGCGGGCACCCGGCCACGCGGTGCGACCCCGGAAGAAGACAAGGCAAATGAAGTCGATCTTCTGGCCGACAAGAAAGAACTCGCCGAGCATTTGATGCTACTCGATCTTGGCCGCAACGATACCGGGCGGGTCTCCAAAATCGGCACCGTGCGCCCGACCGAAGAGTTCATCATCGAGCGCTACAGCCACGTGATGCATATCGTTTCGAACGTCGTCGGTGAACTTGCCGAAGACAAAGACGCGCTGGATGCGTTCTTTGCTGGTATGCCTGCCGGTACTGTCTCAGGCGCGCCCAAGGTCCGTGCGATGGAGATCATCGACGAGCTGGAACCTGAAAAGCGCGGTGTCTATGGCGGAGGTGTCGGGTACTTCAGCGCGGGTGGCGACATGGATATGTGTATCGCGCTACGCACTGCCATCGTGAAAGATCGTAAGCTTTACATTCAAGCGGGCGGTGGTGTTGTCTACGACAGCGACCCGGAGGCCGAGTATATGGAGACTGTCCATAAATCGAATGCCATCCGACGCGCAGCTGCGGATGCGGCAAGGTTTACCGGCTCAGGAAACTCCTAAGAAATAGGGCGGCAAGTCGAAAGACCGCCGCCCTTTGTTCGATGGGTTTGCTTAAACCCTATTGAACTTCATACTTCATAACAGCTGAAATCGGTGCCATCGCGACGCGGTTGCCCCGATCCTCGAGGCCCCATAGCAGAAGGGCTGAAATCGTTTCAGGCCGCAACCGACCCAGCATCACAACCGCACCGTCCTGACCCGCACGGAAAGCCGCCTGATCCAGGAAACGCCGCATCACTTTCGGATCTTGGCGCGCACCGTCAAAGTCACGAAAAACAACACTCGACGGGACACCGTTCCGAGCTGCCAGCTTCTGCACGGTATTCAACCCATTATCCTGAGTGATAATCCCGCGCCCGGTTCCCCCGGCGATCTCGGCGACCTGGTCAGCCAATTTGCGGTTGCCCTGAATACCTGATTCAACGCCTTCCAAAATTCCAACGGTCTCTGGAAGCGTTTCCAGCCATACTGACAACGAGACCTCAGCATCCTGAGCACTGGCCGCCTCTGGCAAATCCGCCAGCGCAAGCACTTCGAAACCCGCTTCGCGGTGGCGTGCCATCTTGCCAGCTGCATCAGGGTCGGACGGGCTTACGGCGAAGCTAAGCGGATATGGGAAATCCTTAAGGGCTTCAGCCCCGAACGCGCCTTCGTCGTCGATCAGAATAATCGACATCAACGGCTTGGATTCAGGGTTTTCGAAATCTGCGGCGTAGTCCTCGATCGGCTTTCCGGTCATCGCTGCAGGGTCGTCAGAATTTTCGTCCGTCTCTGTCGGCTCAGCATCCCGCTCTGTCAATGGCAGGACCCGCTTGCCCACTAGTGTTGCTGCTGCTGCAGGTTCTTCACCGCCGATCTGTGGCAACGACGCAATCCGCGCACGCTTACGCGGCAGAGTGTCTTCGTCACCTTCTACCGCAATTGGATTGTCCTCGAGCGAAATTTCCTCATCAGTACCCTCTTCGGACGGCAGCGAAGTGGTTTCGGGTTCAGGTTCGACCTCTTCCCTAGGCAACTCGGTTTGCTCGGGTGTTTCTTGCTCAGGCGCTTCGCTGTCCTCGGGTACCAGCAAAGCGATTTCTTCTTCTTTCGGCTGCGAAGGCTGAGGCGGCGTTGCATCCACAACGACAGGCTCCACATCTTCCTGAGGCGAAGCAGGAACTGGTGCTGGCGCTGGGGGCGCGGTTGGCGCTTCCGTGCTCACGGTCACCTCAGTCGCCTCGTTGGTGCCAGGATTTTCCAATCCCTGCGTGGCACCGCCTATTTCAGGCCGGGAATCAGCTTCGGGTTCTATACCGTCCAGATCGACCAAATCATCAGACGGGGTATCTATCGCCGCGAGCGCACTGGGTGCGACTTCAACAAGATCAGAATCAGGACCTGAACCATCAACCTCGGCTTCGACCTCAGGGGCATCGATCGCATCGACCGACGGGGCCGAGGTCACCAAAACAGGCTTGCTTGTCAGCGGTGTATTCAACGAAAGCACCGCACCCAAGATCAAAACAACGACCGCCCCGGCGATCATTCCACCGATAAATCCGCCCATCTTATTTCGCCTCTCGCCTTTCTGCCTGCCTCGACAGCCTGTGCACCGTCTGATGCGGTGCTCACCCACACGATAGATCAAGATAGGGATGTACCCTTGACGCTGCCGCGCAAGCCTGAGCATGTATGTCCCGACATTATACCGTGGCCGAGGGCTGTATCGCCAGCCCGAAATGCCAAAGCTGAGATAAGTGCCCAAATGCTGCTGCTGATCGACAACTACGACTCGTTTACCTACAATCTGGTTCACTATCTGGGCGAGCTGGGCGCTGAAATGGTCGTGCGCCGCAACGATGCGCTGGATGTTCAGGAAGCCATGGCAATGAACCCGGCAGGGATACTGCTGAGCCCCGGCCCTTGTGACCCAGATCAGGCTGGCATCTGTCTGGCCCTGACCGAAGCGGCGGCAGAGACCAAAACACCACTGTTAGGTGTATGCCTTGGGCATCAGACCATCGGTCAAAGCTTTGGTGGCAATGTCGTTCGTTGCCATGAGATCGTGCATGGCAAAATGGGTATGATGCATCACACTGGCAAAGGTGTGTTTGCTGGCCTGCCCTCGCCCTTCGAAGCGACTCGCTATCACTCTTTGGTGGTTGAACGTGAAACGCTGCCAGATTGCCTTGAGATCACAGCTGAGCTCGAAGACGGCACCATCATGGGCCTTCAACACAAAGAACTGCCGATCCATGGCGTCCAGTTCCACCCGGAATCCATCGCATCCGAGCATGGCCACGCCCTGCTCAAGAACTTCCTAAACGAAATGAAAGTCCCCGCATGAGCGACGCGCTGAAACCGCTGATCGGAGCAGCTGCCGATCGGCCCCTGACCCGTGCCGAGGCAGAACAGGCCTTTTCGATCCTCTTCGAGGGTGAGGCAACCCCCAGTCAGATTGGCGGCCTGCTGATGGCAATGCGGACGCGCGGCGAGACGGTCGAAGAATACGCGGCCGCCGCAGCAGTTATGCGCGACAAATGCAATAAAGTCGAAGCACCTGCCGGAGCGATCGATATCGTCGGAACTGGCGGCGACGGCAAAGGGACATTGAATATCTCGACCGCGACGGCGTTTGTCGTGGCCGGTGCCGGAGTGACAGTCGCCAAACATGGCAACCGCAATCTCAGCTCGAAGTCAGGCGCTGCGGACGCACTTGGCCAACTGGGCATTAATGTGATGGTTGGCCCGGAAATCGTTGAAACTGCACTCAGACAGGCTGGCATCGGTTTCATGATGGCCCCTATGCATCATCCCGCCATTGCCCACGTCATGCCAACCCGGCAAGAGTTGGGAACACGCACGATTTTCAACATTCTCGGGCCGCTGACCAACCCGGCAGGTGTCAGACGCCAGTTGACCGGAGCATTTAGCAGGGATCTGATCAGACCGATGGCCGAAACACTCGGCTTATTGGGAGCTGAGCACGCATGGCTGGTGCATGGTTCGGACGGAACCGATGAACTGACAATTACCGGCGTTAGCTGGGTTGCTGCACTGGAAGATGGTGGTGTGAGAGAGGTCGAATTGCATCCGGAGGATGCAGGCCTGCCCGTACATCCCTTTGAAGACATCGTTGGTGGAACTCCCGAAGAGAACGCGATGGCATTCCGGGCCTTGCTCGACGGCGCACCATCGGCCTACCGGGACGCGGTGTTGCTGAACTCGGCTGCTGCTCTGGTGGTTGCTGATGCCGCACAAGACCTTCGTGAAGGTGTTGAAAAAGCTGCTGAAAGTATCGACAGCGGCAAAGCTAAAGATAAGATCGCTGCACTTGCCCGCATTACACAGGAAGCCGCATGACCGAGACTGTTCTGGATAAAATCAAGGCCTACAAACTCGAGGAAGTCGCGGCAGACAAAGCCCGTAAGCCCTTGGAAGAAATGGAAGCCGCCGCACGCGAAGCATCCGAGGTTCGCGGGTTTGCAAAGGCCCTTCAAGGTGCGACGCGGCAAGGCTATGGCCTGATTGCCGAAGTAAAAAAGGCTAGCCCTTCCAAGGGTCTGATCCGCGCGGATTTTGATCCGCCAGCCCTGGCAAAAGCCTATGAGGACGGCGGCGCTACTTGTCTGTCTGTCCTGACGGATACGCCCAGCTTTCAGGGGGCAAAAGAGTATCTGACTGCCGCTCGCGATGCCTGCTCTCTGCCGGCGCTGCGAAAAGACTTCATGTATGATCCTTATCAGGTGGTCGAGGCACGTGCCCTGGGCGCTGACTGTATCCTCATCATCATGGCGTCGGTTGAAGATAATCTGGCTGCAGAACTGGAGCAAACGGCGCTTGATTGGGGCATGGATGTTCTGATCGAAGTCCATGATGAGGACGAACTTGCGCGTGCCGCTGAGCTCAAAAGCCCTTTGATTGGCATAAACAACCGCAATCTCAAGACGTTCGAGACAACTCTTGATACGACGCGCCGGCTGTCCAAACTGGTTCCGGGCGATCGTACAATCGTGTGTGAGAGTGGTCTCAGCACTCCTGCTGATCTGGCCGATATTGCCCGCTATGGCGCCCGGTGCTTTTTGATTGGTGAAAGCCTCATGCGTCAGGATGATGTTGCTGCCGCCACCCATGAACTGCTCGCGAACCCGCTTATCCCCGGAGTAATGTGATGCCGCTGACGCATTTCGATGCCAAAGGTCAGGCCCACATGGTCGATGTCTCTGACAAAGAGGTAACGGATCGTGTCGCAGTGGCTGCCGGTCACATTAAAATGGCACGAGAAACCTTTGATATCATTTCAGAAGGCCGTGCTAAAAAGGGCGATGTTCTCGGAATTGCACGTCTCGCAGGGATCATGGGTGCAAAGAAAACGCCCGACCTGATTCCTTTGTGTCATCCGCTGCCTGTAACCAAGGTTGCCGTCGAGTTGACTTTGGATCCCGATCTTCCCGGCGTTCTTATCGAAGCGACGGTAAAAACTTCGGGACAAACCGGTGTTGAAATGGAAGCCTTGACCGCCGTATCGACCGCAGCGCTCACCGTTTACGACATGACCAAGGCCGTCGACAAAGCGATGGAAATCGGCGCCATCCGAGTAATCTTGAAAGATGGCGGAAAGTCAGGACGTTACGAAGCGGAATGATTACAGTAGAAGAAGCGCGCACCCTTCTTTTTGAACTTGTTTCTGCACTACCGGCCGAAACGGTTCCGCTTGCCGAAGCTTCTGGTCGCATTTTGGCGCAAGATGTTGTTGCCACGCGAGACCAGCCTCCATTCGCTGCGTCTTCGATGGATGGATATGCTGTAAAAGCAGCCGAAGTTGAACTACATGCCATGTTCAAAGTCGTCGGCGAGGCAGTTGCAGGAAAACGGTTTGATAAGCCAGTTGGCCCCGGCCAGGCTGTTCGCATCTTTACTGGTGCACCGGTTCCGGAAGGCGCAGATTTTATTGTAATTCAGGAAGATGTCGATCGTCGCGGTGATTTGATCACTATAACCGATGATCCAGGTACAAAAACCAACATTCGCCCTGCGGGTGTGGATTTTACCAAAGGCACGATCATCACTGCCCCGCGCCGATTGCGGCCAGAAGACCTTGCGCTGCTGGCGGCTATGAACATCGCGACAGTTCCCGTTGCGCAGAAACCGCAGATTGCCCTGATCTCAACGGGTGATGAACTGGTAATGCCCGGCGAGGCACCCGGGCCCGATCAGATCATCGCCTCGAACACCTTCGGTCTCAAAGCCTTATTGGAAGAAGCGGGTGCGCATGTTCGCATTCTGCCCATCGCAAAAGACACAACATCGTCGCTTGAAATCGCGTTCGGAATGGCTGCTGGCGCCGATCTTATTGTAACGATTGGTGGTGCGTCGGTCGGGGATTACGACCTTGTGTCTGATGTATCACAGGCATTGGGGATGGAGCGTTCTTTCTACAAAATCAGGATGCGCCCGGGAAAACCCTTGATGGCGGGACGTTTCGGGGATGCAGCCATGGTCGGCCTGCCCGGAAATCCGGTCAGCGCAATGGTTTGCGGATATTTATTTCTGGTGCCGTTAGTCAGACGAATGTTGGGTTTGGAACATGGTCTCCCAGCATTTCGTCGGGCCGAACTTGGCGAGCCTATCGGTAAAAACGGCCCACGCGAGCACTATATGCGGGCAATCGTTGATGAAAACGGTATCCGAGCTTGCCCCGATCAGGACAGTTCTCTGCTCAGCGTTCTAGCGCAAGCAAACGCTCTGTTGGTACGAGAACCAAACGACCCCGAACGACACACGGGTGAAGAGGTTTTGTACCTTCCAATCTGATCCAAACGGCAAATCCGTTGACACAAAACGTGAACATGCGTAGAACAAAAGAAAACGCATGAGCGACGAGGTGTGAGCAATGCTAACCAAGAAACAGTTGGATTTGCTGGAATTCATCCACAAACGCGTTCAGGCGGACGGTGTTCCGCCCAGCTTTGATGAAATGAAGATCGCGTTGGACCTGAGATCAAAATCCGGGATTCACCGTTTGATTACTGCGCTTGAAGAACGCGGCTTTATCCGACGTCTCGCCCACCGCGCCAGGGCGATTGAAATCGTCAAGCTTCCCGAAAGTCTGGGAGGCGAACCAACAGCTGGCTTCAAACCTCGCGTCATCGAAGGTGATCGACCTACCGGGCCTCGCCCTGCCAATTTTGAACCGGTGACTGTCGATGCGATGGAATTACCGGTAATGGGTCGGATCGCAGCCGGTGTCCCCATCGAAGCCATCACCCACGTTTCGCATCGCGTAGCGGTTCCGGGGTCGATGGTGTCCGGTCAGGGCGATCACTATGCGCTCGAAGTTCGCGGAGATTCGATGATCGACGCTGGTATTAACGATGGCGATGTCGTTGTGATCCGGGAGACAACCGTTGCTGACAATGGCGACATCGTTGTGGCCTTGGTCGAGGATCAGGAGGCAACACTAAAAAGGTTCTTCCGACGTGGACACGCCATCGCGCTGGAAGCAGCAAATCCCGCGTATGAAACCCGTGTCCTTCCCGAAGACAAGGTTAAGGTTCAAGGCCGTTTGGTTGGACTGATCCGAACCTATTGAATTTAGTGCCCGTCCCTTTGGACGGGCGACCACAACCGATGCCCGGTTACCTGAGCGCTTGTGCGTATTTCCCCCTGTGACAATGCAAGGCTTCCGGTTTTCAAAAGCGAATCCGGGTCGAAGATTTTGCAATCTCCGTTCAGTGACACGGGTACTGCCGAAACAACGATCTGATCACTGCTGCACTCGCTAAACTCTTGTGCTGCGCGTTTACCTGTAAGGTGAACCAACTCCTTGTCGTTCAGCAAATATCTCTGAACCTTGTCGATGCCGGATGGCCAACGACTGGCAGCCTTTGACTGATCCGCTCTGTCACCATCATTTTCCAACCAGACCGTCGCAACAAACCCACTCCCTCGTTGCTTGCTCAATGCGCGTCCTGTTTCTGTCATTACTCCCACCAGTCCACCGGACTCGGCGATCAAAACTTCAGGCCGGTTTCCCTGCCCCCACAGCAGCAAAGCTCCGATGATGGGCACAGTGCCTACCCATCGAGCGCTTCCGCGCCACAAAATCAGCCATAGCGCCCCCAGTGCTATAACCGGCAGGACGTAGTCTGGCGGGCTGACCACAAATCCCTGGGCACCACTCAGACCTGATATCCAGTCCGCAACTACGATAATCCATCTGAGGCCCAACCCCATCACCCACAGAGCCACCACTTCGAGCCCAAATGGAGCCAGAAGCGCTGCGACCACGGCCGCAGGAACAACGATCGTGCCCATGACCGGTACCGCGAGCATGTTGGCCAACAGTCCATAGTGAGCCATTGTATTGAAATGTGCCGCCCCGACCGGAGCGGTGGCTAGTCCGGCTATGGCAGAAGATAGCAGCACGCCTCCTACTGGTCGAAGCCATTTCGGCCCGGGAATTCGACCAAAATCGCGAAGCCCTCCGAATATCGCAACCAAAGCTGTAGTGGCTGCAAATGACATTTGAAAACCGGGACTTAACAAAGATTCTGGACGCAGAAAAAGGACGATGATCGCGGCCACCGCTACGGCTCGCAAAGAAATCGCCCTGCGATCAATCAACACAGCGCCAAACATGACAGAGACCATGACATAAGCGCGTTCTGTTGCGACGTTACCACCAGATAGAACCAAGTAGATTGTTGCGGCAATTAACGCACAAACTGCTGCGAGTTTTCGAACCGGCAGCCGTAACGCCAAGACCGGAACTGCAGAAAACCCAATTCGACACGCGACAAACACAAACCCCGTCAGCAGCCCCATATGTAGGCCAGAGATTGCGAGCAAGTGTGCAAGATTCGACATTCTAAGAGCGCCCAGAGTGTTCTGCCCCATGCCACTTCGATCCCCAGTCGTAACCGCAGCCGCGAAACCACCCACCTCGCCAGGTAATATGGATCGAACACGCTGAGAAATTGCCATGCGCCATGCAGTAATCTGAACGCCGCGCTGACCCATGGATGCAGGTGCGACGGTCAGCACCGGAACACGCGTATAGCCAACAGCACCCAGTTTCTGAAACCATGCATGCCGACGGAAATCAAAGCCACCGGGTTCCACCGGCCCTTGTGGTGGTGACAGGTAGGCCGTCGTCATAATTCTCTGCCCCGGCTCCAGCGATGTGGAACCACCATGCAGGGACAACCGGATGCGCTGCGGACGACGGTCTTTGGGCACATCCCCGATCCGCACACCGTCCAGTGTAACTCGCAGCGCATCCGATGCAGAGCGGTCCAGCGCAACGATCCTCCCCTCAACAGGACCGTAGTAGCGCCATTGCAAGACCGGCTCTGCGACCATATGGGCACGTGTACCGGCCAGTAAGAAACCAGCAGCGACAAGCGCCCCCCCAATTGCCAACGGAGCCCAGGCAACAGGCAAACGGCGGCAAGCCCAGATCGCGAACAAACCAGAGGCCGCAACGCCGTAGTAGAACTGCTGGTCCGGCTCGAATGTGAGGCCGAAATACAGTCCGATGCCAATTGCCAGACAGACCGGAGACCAGGGAAACAGATGTCCGCGCTGGTTCAGCAACGCGACCTCAATCCGTGCCAGAACACGCATGGTTGCCCCCGTCCTTCGGGCTCGTTAGACAGGCGCCAACACTATGCCCGACACGGTTACCAAAAGGTTAATCAACACTATGTCCGATCAGGTCGTCACCCGTTTTGCCCCTTCACCCACTGGCTTTCTGCACATCGGTGGCGCACGTACCGCGCTGTTTAATTGGCTTTATGCACGTGGCCGCGGCGGTAAGTTCCTGTTGCGTATCGAAGACACGGATCGTGAACGTTCAACCCCAGAAGCCACAGCGGCGATCCTGCAGGGTATGGAATGGCTGGGTTTGGATCATGATGGCGAAGTGATCAGTCAGTTCGAAGGCGCTGACCGTCATGCGGAAGTTGCCCATCAACTGCTGGCTGAAGGCAAAGCCTACAAGTGCTTCTCCACTCAGGACGAGATTTCTGCGTTTCGGGAGCAGGCTCGGGAAGAAGGTAAGTCGACCTTGTTCCAAAGCCCATGGCGTGATGCGGACCCCGCCAGCCACCCCGACCTGCCATTTGTCGTTCGGATAAAGGCGCCAAAAGAAGGCTCGACCGTAATTCGTGATCAGGTCCAAGGCGACGTTACGATCCGCAACGATCAGCTGGATGATATGGTTCTGCTGCGTTCGGACGGCACGCCCGTCTACATGCTGGCCGTAGTGGTGGACGATCACGACATGGGTGTTACTCACGTCATTCGTGGTGATGATCACCTAAACAACGCTGCGCGTCAGATGATGATCTATGAGGCGATGGGTTGGGATGTCCCAATCTGGGCCCATATTCCGCTGATTCATGGGCCTGATGGCAAAAAACTGAGCAAGCGCCACGGTGCTTTGGGTGCGCAGGAATATCAGGCTATGGGGTATCCGGCCGCTGGCATGCGCAATTATCTGGCGCGTTTGGGCTGGAGCCACGGAGACGACGAGTTCTTCACGGATGAGCAGGCCAGAGAGTGGTTTGATCTGGATGGAATCGGCAAGAGCCCTGCCCGTTTCGATTTGAAAAAGCTGGAAAACCTGTGTGGACAACACATTGCCATCTCAAACGATGCTGCATTGCGGAAAGAAATTGCTGGCTATCTGGCGGCAGCTGATCTTCCTGCTTTGACTGAAACACAATCTGGTGATCTGGTGCGTGCGATGTATTGCCTCAAGGATCGCGCCCGAACTTTTCCAGAACTGCTTGAAAAAGCGCATTTTGTGCTGACATCTCGGCCAATTGATCCGGATGAAAAAGCGAAAAAGGCGCTCGACTCTGTATCCGATGGTATACTGAAGGAATTGACGCCGCAGCTGCAAAATGTTAGCTGGACGCGAAGCGAACTGGAGGAAGCCCTGAATTCGTTTGCAGAAGCGAAAGGGCTAAAGTTCGGCAAGTTAGCAGGCCCCCTTCGGGCGGCATTGGCAGGCCGGGCAGTAACACCTTCGGTATTTGACATGATGCTCGTGCTGGGACGTGAAGAAAGCCTGGCGCGACTTTCTGATGCAGCGACATAAACCTGGTCTTCACATTCGGGTAACGCTGCTCCGCTAACACCCGGACTGCGCGCCCGCGCGCAG
>NZ_SMMF01000955.1:94352-97773 GCF_009711355.1 Roseibium sp. RKSG952
GACCCTGACTGTCCATGGCAAAACCTACGAATTGCCGGTTCACTCACCAACAGCCGGGCCAGATGTCATCGACATCCGGAAGCTTTATGGTCAGGCTGACGTATTCACCTATGACCCCGGTTTCACATCGACCGCGAGCTGCGACAGCACGATCACTTACATCGACGGCGAAAAAGGTGAGCTTCTGCACCGCGGATATCCGATCGATCAGCTGGCTGAGAAATCGCACTTCCTCGAAGTATGCTATCTGCTGCTGTACGGAGAGCTGCCCGTAGCGAAAGACCTCGAGGAATTCGAAACCACTATCACGCGCCACACCATGCTGCATGAGCAAATGCAGTACTTCTACCGTGGTTTCCGTCGTGACGCGCACCCCATGGCGATCATGGTGGGTGTGGTTGGTGCAATGTCGGCCTTCTATCACGACTCAACCGACGTTTCAGATCCGCATCAGCGTGAGGTCGCGTCGCATCGCCTGATCGCAAAGATGCCTACCATCGCGGCATGGGCTTACAAGTATCACATCGGTCAGCCCTTTGTTTATCCGCGCAACGATCTGGATTATGCCTCGAACTTCCTGCGCATGTGCTTTGCCGTTCCTGCCGAGGATTATGAGGTCAACCCGATCCTGAGCCGTGCGATGGACCGCATCTTTACCTTGCATGCAGACCACGAGCAGAACGCTTCGACCTCGACCGTTCGCCTAGCTTCGTCTTCGGGTGCAAATCCGTTTGCGTGTATCGCCGCAGGCATCGCTTGTCTTTGGGGTCCTGCCCATGGCGGTGCCAACCAGGCATGTCTGGAAATGCTCGAGCAGATCGGAAGTGTCGACAACATCCCCGAGTACATTGAGCGCGCCAAAGACAAGAACGACCCGTTCCGTCTGATGGGCTTTGGTCACCGCGTCTATAAGAACTTTGACCCGCGCGCGAAGGTGATGAAGCAATCCGCCGACGAGGTTCTGGATCTGCTGGGTATCGAAAACAATCCCAAACTGCAGGTTGCCAAAGCGCTCGAGAAACAGGCGCTGGAAGATCCGTATTTCGTCGAGAAAAAACTGTTCCCGAACGTAGACTTCTATTCAGGCATCATTCTCGAGGCGATGGGCTTCCCAACGTCGATGTTTACGCCGATCTTCGCACTATCGCGCACCGTTGGCTGGGTCAGCCAGTGGAAAGAAATGATCGCCGATCCGCAAAACAAAATCGGTCGTCCGCGCCAGCTGTATCTGGGCGAAACCACACGCGATTACGTCGATATCGAAAATCGCTAATCGGTCACAAACCTGAACAAAAGCCCCGGAAATCTCCGGGGCTTTTTTGTTTAGAAAAGATCGAGTTGATCACCAACCTGCGGTGGTTTCGCAAACAGATCGCATCTCAGTGCAGGCGTCTTGGTTGCCAGCCCCAAACGCTCAACGGTTGTCTTAAAACGCTTGGCTATCATTTCGGCATAAACGCCCTCGCCCCGCATCCTGTGACCCCAGCGTGGGTCATAGTCCTTTCCACCATGCATCTCACGAAGGCGCGCCATGACCTTGGCTGCACGGTTGGGTTCGTGCACTTCAAGCCACTCCTGCCAAAGCTGAGAAACCTCTCGCGGCAACCGCAACATGATCCAACTGGCCGAGTCAGCACCGGCGTCACAACCTGCCTCCAATAGATTCTCCAGTTCGTGATCCGTAAGACCCGGGACAACAGGAGATGTCATGACCCGCACCGGCACCCCCGCCTCCGTTAATCGTCGAATCATACGCAGGCGACGTTTCGGCGAAGGCGCGCGTGGCTCCATTTTTCGGGAAAGATCCGCGTCCAGTGTCGTCAGTGATATCCCAACACGCGCCAACCCCTGACTTGCCATTGGGGCCAGAATATCCAGATCCCGCTCGATCAGCGCTCCCTTAGTGACAATAGCGATCGGATGCTGAAAATCCTGCAATACGCTCAGGCAGTCCCTTGTGATTCCGCGCGCCTTCTCAATTGGTTGGTACGGGTCGGTATTTGTGCCCAAAGCAATTGGAGAGACTTTGTACGAACGCGCAGAAAGCTCGCGACGCAAAACATCCGCCGCGTTTGGTCGTGCAATCAATCTTGTTTCGAAATCCAGTCCGGCAGACAGGCCAAGATAGGCGTGTGTAGGTCGTGCAAAACAATAGGCACACCCGTGTTCGCAGCCCCGGTAGGGATTGATTGATCGATCGAATGGAAGATCAGGAGAGCGATTGTAGGTGATGAAGCTTCTGGCCACCTCATCACGTACTTCGGTGCGCAGCGGGGGCAACTCCTCCTCAATTTCCCAGCCGTCATCTGTAGCTTCGCTGGCATATTGCTCGAACCTGCCTGCAGAATTGGACACGGCCCCCCTACCCACAACATTTGTCTGATTGAGCATATGTTCTACCTTTGTTCTAACATTCTGGTGTAAACCCTTTGAGGTCCTTCAGCAATAGGAACAGCCAACTGCAGAATGGGGATATGGGACGCACGTACACATTGGCGCCGAGAGCGAACGTGAAGAGAATGCAGAATGATCTTGCAAATAATTCTGTCGAGATGCGACAGATTTTGCCTTAAAGGTCGGTCCCAGAACGACCTTGGTCGCAATCGTCACAGTCTAGATGCGGCGAAATGGCCAAAACGGAAAAAATTGCCACCTACGGGCCAAGGGCCCATTTAGCTCAGGGAAATGACCCATGTCCGATGAAGAAGACATCGTCCTGTCCGAACTGAACGACGATGAACTCGTCGAACAGATGTTTGACGACCTTTACGACGGTCTGAAAGAAGAGATCGAAGAAGGCGTAAACATCCTGCTCGAACGTGGTTGGGCGCCGTATGACATCCTGACCAAGGCATTGGTTGGCGGTATGACCATCGTTGGACACGATTTCCGCGACGGCATCCTGTTTGTTCCCGAGGTTCTTCTGGCGGCGAACGCCATGAAGGGCGGTATGACGATCCTCAAGCCCCTGCTGGCTGAAACTGGCGCACCGCGCGTTGGCAAGATGGTCATCGGTACCGTGAAAGGTGACATCCACGACATCGGCAAAAACCTTGTTTCGATGATGATGGAAGGCGCAGGTTTCGAAGTTGTCGACATCGGCATCAACAACCCGGTCGAAAACTATCTCGAAGCTCTGGAAACCGAAGAACCCGACATCCTGGGCATGTCCGCTCTGCTGACTACCACTATGCCTTACATGAAAGTCGTCATCGATACACTGGTCGAGCAAGGCGTTCGTGACGACTATATCGTTCTGGTTGGCGGCGCACCTCTGAACGAGGAATTCGGCAAAGCCATCGGTGCCGACGCATATTGCCGTGATGCGGCAGTAGCAGTTGAAACCGCCAAGGACTTTGTATCGCGCAAGCACAATCAGCTGGCAGGCTGATTAAGCAACAGCGAAAATTCTAAAGGCCGC